>DATLBD010000087.1:0-5183 GCA_035527135.1 Methanothrix sp.
TAAAAAAAATGGATAGCATGAGGGGTATGGGAGATGCTATCGAGTCCGGTGTGTCATTCGTTCCCAAGATGACTTTCCGGATTTAACTTTTTTTTGCGTATGTCTTATTTAATTATAACAAGATTTTATTTTAGCCGTAACTGTTAAATATCATTTAATCATTAAGCAACCAGAAGGAGCGGAGGGAAGTATGGTAAATAAAAGTTTATGGAAAACAAAATCTTGCTCAACTTCCCGGAGACTTTTAATTATAATCTTGACAATTTTAATTATAAATTTAATTTTTCCTATCTGCTCTGCAAGATACGGTTACACTATAACCGTTGTAGTAGATGATGATAAGGGAAATAGCACCCGGTGGAGCAGGAGCTTCTCCGCAATGGACGCGCTCACTCTTCAATCGGAAAGCAAGGTTTCCGGAGAAGGGAATTTTTCTAAATACAATCGCGTTTCCGGTTTTTCAGGAATAAGCTTCAAGGAGGTAACATCCGGCATGCAAGGAAAGTTAGCCGAAAGTAACAAACTGAAAGTAAAAAGTTCGGCAGGGGAAATTACTATAAATGGTGAATTATATAATACATCTAATCCAATTACTGATCAAGAAATTAAATCAATAGAAACTGTTCATATCGAGACAAATGAAACTGCTCCAGCATTTGTGTCCAGTCAAGGCGAGATACTATTTCGTGGGAAAAAAATCAATAACAGAAACTATTACATTAATGGTAACGATAGAATAGAAACCGATTATTTTGGAAAGTTTTTAAATAAAAAAATAGCATTTGGGAGTATATTTAAGAATTCTTTGAGCGATGTCGATATAACATCTACGAAAATAAGGGAATTTGAAGGGGAGAATAGATCTTTGGCCTTCGGTCTGTCATCCATTTCCGATGGGATATCCAAATTCCGGATGGTTTCTGGCTCAAATGAGAGTGTGGTAGAAGAAACATATGCAGGATCATTTACAATAAGCAGGAAAATACTTATGGACACCAGTGTCATCTTGAATCGAGATGAATACGATGGGCTATACTGCTGCCTTCCTGCTAAAGAAGTGATAGATCCTGATAGGAAGTCATTGGTCCAAGAGATATTCGATATAACTGAATATCGATCACAGAAAGTTTAATTGGGGGAATTTATTCCGATGAAAAAACAGATCATCTTAATAAGCATATTGGTGTTGCTAAGTGCAAACATTTCCTGGGCATCTCTGGGAGGGTCCCCGACCGGGGCAGAAGAAAACGTGCTTAAGATAAAAGCGGCCGAGAACACAACCGCACTCTTGAGTGAATCAGACTACCACAACGTTACTGACGGTATATTGATTGAATTCAATGAAGACCTCAACTATTCTTCGTCAGTATTGGATGACTATGTAAAGGGCAACATATCCAGAGACGATGCCATATATTCAACAATTTCTGTTTATGTGATGAACATCCATACCATAAACACGGTCTTGCAGGTGAAGCCTTCGGAGAAGTTCTCAAACTACCACAATTATCTAACCTTAATGGTGACTGACTTCCAGCTATATCTCTGGAATCTAGCTAAATTCTACGAGACAAATAACAGCAATTATGCGCTTCAAGCTAGGGAGAACTACAACACAAGCACAGATAACTATGACAAGGCACTTCAAGAGAGGGTTCTAAACTTCGTGTAGATTGGGTTTATTCTTTTTTCTTTTTTTTCAGGCTAAAGAGAAAATCGTGCCTACATTTAAGAAAATGAATCGGGGAAGGTAGATTTATAAGGAGGCAAATGAGTACCTTTAAATCTACCAATTTCTTTTTAGGGCCCACTAGTTAATATAAGTTGCGAAACTAATTAAAAGCTATATTGTGATGTACCAAAGGTATGAGCGGTAGGAGAAAATTCAACTTCTGTATATCAAACAGAAACAGCCCTTTAATCTACAAATTCCAGATGAGGTAGACTGGCCCATAAGCCGAAAACAATAGGATTAAAACCGGGTCGTGTATCTGTTCAACTGAAAATCTTGATCAATGGCTCAAACTCTGAGATTATGAGATTTTGTCCACCAAATACAGGTTTTGAATTGAGGCTTCCGCTAATCAAATGCACGACCTAAAACCTGGAGAGTGTATAAATTACTTTGTCAGGAAAACCAGCCCCCACTCAGGCAGGCTTACCAGGATATCTTCTTTCGGTAGTGATTTCTCACAACTATGGCCAGCATGTTGGTGCCCAGCACTAAAGCGATGAGCACCAGAGCCGTGCCCCAGGCCCTGGCCTCGACATCCCATGCCCCCAGGAAGTAGATCAGATTCAAGAGATGATAATCCAGGTTGTTGACCGGCTGAAATACATCCGGGATAACGCCGTAAATCATCTGCACAGGAGTAGCGGTAAACGTCACTGCCGTCCACATGATAGGAGCTGTCTCTCCTGAGGCCTTGGCCACCCCAATGATCACGCCCGTGAGTATGCCGGGCATGGCCGAGGGCAAGACCACCTTTCTTATCGTCTGCCACTTGGTGGCCCCCAAAGCCATGCTTCCCTCCCGCAGGGAGTTGGGAACGCTCTTTAGGGCCTCCTGGCAGGTCAATATTATGGTAGGAATATTTATTAATCCCAGAATTATGGATCCGGATAAGAGGGAAACTCCAAAGAACGTCACCAGAAAGGCCAGGCCGAAGAGGCCGAAGACCACGGAAGGGACGCCGTTTAAGCAGCCCACGGCAATGGTGATGATACGATTGAACCTCTGGCTCTTGGAGTATTCATGAAGATAGATGGCAGCGCCGATGCCCAGGGGCGAAGAGATGATCATGGCACCTAGAACCATCCATAATGAGCCCAATATGGCCGTGCTGATCCCGCCCGCCTGGCCCAGGCGCCTATGGGGCGTGGTCAAAAACTCCCAGCTGATAACCCCAATTCCTTTGTAGATTATTATGAAGAGTATTCCGCCCAGTAAGAGGAGCGAGAGCACCGCGGAGAGCTTGACGGCCAGAAATACCAGGGCCTCACGACCCCGAGCGCTGTATCCATAGATGATATTAAGAGCATCCTTTATGCACAGCAAGCTGGCAAAAAAGATCAGAAGAGGGAGAACAAAAGCATAATCGAAGGAGGCGCCCACCCCAAGAGGCCGGCGGATGACAAATCCGGCATGAAGTATCCCGGAATATATCAGATAAAGGATGGCTGAACAGATGAGAATGTCCAGGGACAGGAAGGATGCTGTCTTCAGAGAAACGTCATGAGAGAATAAATACGATGCGAGAATCAGCAGTAGGCTTGCGAGAAGGCTGATCTGCCATATAGGCGTCAGCTTTTCCAGATCGGGCTGAAGAACGAGGCATGCTAACGAGGATACGAATAAAAACGCTGATATGGCAAGAGATGCCCCCAGAACAAGCCTGGTCTTCATTTAGTATCCTCCGAATTTTCGTCTGATGCGAACCCGAACGTAATCGGCAACCAGACTGAATAGGGTAACCACTATGAGGAGGACGAATCCAACTGCAAAAAGGACATGGTAATGCATTGAACCTCGGGCCACCTCGCCCATTTCACCGGCGATGATCGAGGTAAAGGATGCCCCCTGATCAAAGATATCGTAAGGAGGAGAGGCCAGTCTGGCTACATTGCCCACTACCAGCAGCACAGCCATGGTCTCCCCGATTATGCTTCCAATGTTGAGGAGGACGGCCGCGGTAATTCCTGATGATGCCGCAGGTATGGTCACATTTCTCAGGGTTTGCCAGCGATTGGCGCCTAATGCCAGGGAGCCCTCCTTGTATTCGCTGGGCACAGCCCGCAGAGAATCCTCGCAGATGGTGGTAAGTCGGGGAATGAACATGACACCAAGAAGGATCGATCCGGCCAGGATCGACCTGCCGGTGAGCATATCAAAGCTGTCCTGCAGGTACGATACGAGAATTATCACCCCTAAAAAACCATATACGATGGAAGGGACGCCAGCCAAGAGCTCAATGGCCGGTTTCAATATGGCCTTACTTCTAGGCCCGGCCAGCTCCGCCAGGTAAATGGCCAGAGGAAAACCGATCAAGATATTAATAAAAAGAGCCAGGAGAGTGACGGTCATTGAGGCGGCGATAATGGGCAGTAATCCATAAATATCGCCTGAAGGATGCCATTTAGAGCCGGATAACAGGGAAAAGAGGCCGAGCTGTGAAAAGGCAGGGAAGCTTTCGTGAATGAGGAAGTAGAAGATAAGAAGCATAATGAGGATGGAGGCGATGGCAGACATGAATAGCAGAGCCTCCACGAACTGCTCCCCATATTTGCGAGGCATCTTTATCCTGGGCCGATCCATATGCCAGAACGAAGTACGCCGACGGTTTAAAGTCCTTACGTATGGGATCTATATAGAGTAAATACTGGAGGCAGGGGATCTATATAGATGGCTTTTGCAATAATGATGAGGAGAAACATCATGAGTTCAGCCGGCTTAAGATCTCATCGGGCTCATAGCGCACGCTGATGACACGGCTTCTGCCACGCTCCCCCGCCCCAGTAAAATCAGCATTGATCAACCGGATGGAATCGAGCTTATTGAGAATCTCATGAAAACGGGTGTATCCGGCACCAGTCTGCTCATGAAAGCGAACAAATAGCTCGCCCGCGCGCCAGCTTTTCTGTTCCGCCGCCAATCGCAGCACATTTTGTTCATCCTCTTTTAAAGATTTTAGGGCATAGGTGAGGTGAACCAGGTGGGAGCGGCCGTAGGAACTAGCCACATCAGCAAGAGAGACGCTCTTAGAGGCACGCTTTTCCGCGGATAGGCCGGACCTCTTGAGAAGGTCAATTCCCACCCGCAAGTCCCCGGACCGCTCTGTACAGTCCACTACCGCCTCCAGGACATCATCGGCCATCACGCCGGGATAAAAGCCCATTTGCACCCGGCGGCCCAGGATGTCGCGTATCTCTGATCGGGTGTAGAGAGGAAAGGTGATTTCTTCCGGCTGGAAGACGGAGACCACTCGTGGATCGAGAACGTAGTTCAAGGCAAGCTCGCTCATAACTCCGATCACACCCATCCTGGCACCGGGACAGGTCTCGTGGGCCCGCAAGAGGGAGTATAAGACCTGATCCACCTCTTTTTCGTGGAAGAGATAATTTATGTCGTCTAAAGCCACCATCAGCACCTTATCCTGGTCTGCTGCTGCCTGGGCCACCTTCTC
>DATLBD010000088.1:0-14753 GCA_035527135.1 Methanothrix sp.
CGATACTCGATACTTGTAGGAAACAAAAAGTTAACTTTTTTAAGTATGTTAGGGATATTTATTCTAATGATTTTTGCATGCCGAGATTGGCAGATTTGCTCGCAAAAGCAGAGTAACTGAGATCCTATTGAGCATGTACCTCAATTGCGTGATACTGGCGACAAAGAGTATGCCATTGAAGCTCTCCGAGATTTAAGCTTGTGGTTAGAATCTGAAAGATCAAGCAAAGATCTGGTTTTGGAGGACAAGAAATAATGCCTCTTGTAATTGACCGGGAAAATATTACAGATTATTTAAAGGAACGTTTTCCTGATAGGGTCCATTCCCAACCTAAACATGTATTAGAGATAATCCAGGAATTATCGAAAGAGAATATTAAAAATATCGAAGATTTGAAGGATCTTGTGGCTAGGTATCCACCTGACGAATATGTCTCCAAATCGGAGAACAAGATGGGGTTTCGGCTAGCAGATGTTGGAGTCATTCGTTCGCTACTCGTCGCAAGGAAAATAGATGAAATAAACAATATTATTAAGAGCTGGGACCTTTCACTGGCAGAGTTTCAAGATTCAATGGACGAAAAGCCGTTTGTAGATATTGGAAACGGGATAGCAAGTTATCTGATAAAATCCGAAGATAGCATAATGATAAAAGCTACAAATGTAGAAGAATTATTAGAAATTTCGTTTGACGAATTAGGGGACCGAATTGGCACAGGTTTACCATATCTCAGACGTCTTGAAAGCCGTCTCGAAGCATTCAGGGAGCTTTTATTGTCGAAGCCGAAAGCAAGGTATGGTATTTCCTCTTATAGTTAATCGCATAAGTTTTTATAATGAGAGTTATTTGTCAAATGGGCTTCCATCTCATCGTCATCTTCAAAGACTGTGTAGCGGCCCTTTGCAAAATCCTTTAGACCCGTCACGATGCCTTCAATGAAGTCCTCTTCATTTTCTGCCTCGTTTCTTGGAACCACTTCTATTGCCGCTTTAAGTGGATTTGAGCACGCCATATTTCATTCTATCCTCGTGTTGGTATTTATATTCATTGCCGCTTGAAAAGCATTGAAATGGGAAAAAGATCGGCCATTCAGGCCGTCTTCATGCTGGCCGCTTCCTCCAGGCCCAGTTCCTTGATAGACTCGTCTCTCATCTTGAACTTTTGAATCTTGCCGCTTACGGTCATGGGGAAGTCGTCCACGAACTTGATGTACCTGGGAACCTTGAAGTGCGCGACCCTTCCCTTGCAAAAAGCCTTGATCTCCTCAGCCGTGGCCGAGGCGTCCTTCTTGAGCTTGATCCAGGCCATGATCTCCTCACCATATTTTTTATCCGGCACGCCTATGACCTGCACATCGCTTATGGCCGGATGGGTGTATAAAAACTCCTCAATCTCTCGCGGGTAGATGTTCTCTCCGCCCCGGATGACCATGTCCTTGAGCCGGCCTGTAATTTTGCAGTAGTCCCCATCATCCAAAGTGCCCAGGTCGCCAGTGTGCAGCCACCCCTCTTTGTCAATGCACTGGTCAGTGGCCACCGGATTGTTGTAGTAGCAGCGCATGATCATGTAGCCGCGAGCGCATATCTCGCCCGTCTCCCCACGGGAAACCATCTTGCCCGTCTTGGGGTCCACGATCTTCATCTCGGTGTGCGGCATGGGCCTGCCGATGGTCGAAACCCTCTGCTCCAGGGAATCATCGGTGGAGGACATGGTGATGCCGGGTGAGGCCTCCGTCTGGCCGTAGGTGATCACCACCTCTCGCATATTCATGAGGGTGCTCACCTTCTTCATGAACTCAATGGGACAGGGCGATCCGGCCATGATTCCCGTACGCAGCGACGAGAAGTCGAACTTGGGGAAATCAGGGTGCTCAAGCTCAGCCACGAACATGGTAGGAACGCCATGCACCGCTGTGCAGTGCTCTTTCTCTATGGCCGACATAACGGACACTGGATCGAAGTACTCGGCAGGCAGAACCATTGTGGCACCGTGCGTCATGCAGGCCAAATTGGAGAGCACCATGCCGAAGCAGTGATAAAAGGGAACCGGTATGCAAAGCCGGTCTTTTTCTGTAAACTTCATGCACTCGCCGATAAAGTAGCCGTTGTTGAGAATGTTGTGGTGCGTGAGAACCACGCCCTTCGGGAAACCGGTTGTGCCGGAGGTGTACTGAATATTGATGGGATCGTCAAAGTCCAGGCTCTCTGCCCTCTCTTCCAAAGTCTCATCAGGCACATCATCTCCTATCTTTAAGACCTCATCCCAGGACCACATGCTTGGTTGCTTCTCGCCCCGGATCATTACCGCCGTTCGGAGAAATGGCAGCTTCTCGGAGTGAATCCTGCCCGGCTGGGCAGTCTTGGCCTCGGGACAGACATCATAAAGCATCTGGACATAGTCCGAGCTCTTGAAGCGGTCCATGAGCAGCAGGACCTGCGCCTCCGACTGGCGCAAAGCATACTCCAGCTCGTGCGTCCGGTAGGCGGGATTGATATTCACCATGATGATGCCCGCCTTGGCCGTGGCAAACTGGGTGATGATCCATTCCGCCAAATTCGTAGCCCAGATGGCCAGGCGGTCGCCCTTCTTCAGGCCGAGGGCGATGAATCCTTTCGCGGCGCGGTTGAGCTCCTTTTGCAGCTCACGATAGGTGTATCGCTTCCCCTGGTGGATGGACACAATTGCGTCGTTATCAGGGTATTTTTCCGCTATTTCATCGAACATATCTCCGATGGTCTTTCCAATAAGTGGTTTTTCCGAGCCGCGAAAAGCATAGCTGTGCGAGACTTTGCCTGGCATGGAATGGCACTTCAATCGCTAAGAGGATATAACATTATCTTATGGCAGGTCTAAAGAATGTGGAAATTAATTCATGAAAGATATTATAAAAAGGAGACTTTCGACATCGATCCTTGGCAGGAAAACGGATCTTTGCGGGCGTTTTCTGGCAAAGGCGTTGGATAGGAGATGAATCAAAATGACCAGATTGTTCGCAGATAGGATGAGTTGTGTCCATAGATCGTTCGTGCGGGAGATTTTAAAGGTGACAGAGGACCCCGAAACAATATCCTTTGCGGGCGGACTTCCCAACCCCAGATATTTTCCGGTGCAAGAGGTAGCAAAGGCCGCGCAGAAGGTGCTCAGTGAATGCGGTGAGGCTGCACTACAGTACAGCACAACGGAAGGTTACCTCCCCCTGAGAGAGATAATCGCAGAGAGGTATGCCAATAAGGGCGTGAAGGTGAGCGCCTCCGAGATCTTGATCACCAATGGCTCCCAGCAGGGCCTCGATCTCCTGAGCAAGGTATTCTTGAATAAAGGCGACGGCGTCATCCTGGAGCGGCCCACTTATCTGGCTGCAATTCAGTCTTTCGGCTTCTTTGAGCCCAAATTTCACTCCATACCACTGCAAGACGACGGAGTCGATCCGGAAGCGTTGGAGAAGGCTCTCTCAAAGGGCGACTGCGACTCCAAGCTGTTCTACTCCGTCCCCAACTTCCAGAATCCCACCGGCATAACCTATTCCGAAAATAAACTCAGAGCTGTGGCGGAAAAGCTGAGTGGTAGCAGCACGGTCTTCATAGAGGACAATCCATATGGAGAGCTTAGGTTCATGGGTGAGGACAGGCCATCCATGAAAAATTTCCTGGGAGAGAGCGCTGTGCTGCTCGGCTCCTTCTCCAAGATCGTCGCACCAGGTGTGCGGCTGGGATGGGTCTGTGCTTGTGAAGAGATCATGGAGAAGCTGATCGTTGCCAAGCAGGCATCAGACCTGCACTCTAATTATCTCTGTCAGAGAATTGTCCATCAATACCTTGTGGACAACGACATAGAACAGCACATCGCCAAGATCCGAAAAGCCTACAAGGAGCAAAGGGATTTCATGGTGCAGACCATGCAGGAAACCTTCCCTGAGAACGTCAGTTTCACCAGACCAGAGGGAGGAATGTTCCTCTGGGTGACATTGCCAGAAGGCATGTCGTCTCTCGATCTCTTCAACAAGGCTATAAAAGAAAAGGTGGCCTTCGTGCCCGGTCAGGCCTTCTATGCAGACGGGGGCGGCAGTAACACCATGAGGCTGAACTTCTCCAACTCCGATAATGAAAGGATCTTCGAAGGCATCACGAGGCTGGGAAAGGTCATCAAGGAAGAGGCCTCATGATCTGCTGCTATCTATTTTTGTCAACTAATTCGTCATTTCGACCGACAGGTTTATAATCCAGTTAATCATTTATAAGCCGTTACATTTCCGTCGATTCAAAGAGATTTGTTGAGATGTTTTTTGTAGCGGGTTCGATTCTTTGAGTCGATACAAAAGGTACGTGAATTAAATGTTTGAGAGAAAATACGAAAATCGCGGTAGCGGCAGCAGCGGCGGCTACAACAGTGGTCCTAGAGAGATGACAGATGTAACTTGCTCAGAATGTGGCAAGCAAACCCAGGTTCCCTTCAAGCCGGACGGATCCAGGCCGGTTTATTGCAGCGAGTGCTACCAGAAGCACAGACCTGCCAGGGCACCTAGAAGATATTAGGCCAATTTGATTTAATCGATCTGTTTTAGCCGAAATTGCATCCGCAAGGGCAAAACCGGCTATGTGGGGCGACATTCTGCCCTGCAGATTTCTGATTTTTTAACTGAACGCAGTTTACTTTTTCAGAAAGCTATTCGGAGGCATTTGGCAGGCGAGGCTGAAAGATCCTAAAAAATAAATAATAGTAGAAGATATTTAATGAAAAATAAATAATAAAATAATGAATTGGACGCTAATCACCGCAGGAAACAAGGCCTCATGGACACCATAGTGCAGAGAAAGACGGTTTTTGTGGGCATTTTGCGGGCAGATTATACGTCGGATTCAAGATGCTCGATCCAGCGAGGCTAATGCAAAGTATATCGGAACCTGTGGGAACTGAAAGGAGCTAGAGTATTTTGATTGAGCACAAGCAGATCGCAATTCTCGATCCCGCATCAAACACGATGATCGAAGTGGACGAAGGGATAGCTCTACTGCTAGAGGCCATCTGGGACTGTGGCATCATTACCTGCAATTCCTGTCAAGAAAATAAGCCGGGTATAATATGGATTGAGTTTCTCGCCGCAGAGGATGCAGAAGCGTTTTTGACGCGAGTAGTATCGGGCCTTGATCCCATTAATAGCCCTGAAGCCGACAACTGGCTGTACTCCAGAATAACAGGTGCAGATGATGGCTGGCAATATACCACTCATCCTCATGATGCCAGGGAATACATTGATGAAGAGTACGGTACCATAGAATTAAAAGCCTCCCAATCGTGCGCAATTACATTATCCATATCGATCCGCTTTCCTGTGGGAGATTACGAAAGACTGTGTGATCTTCTCGGCAGACAACTGCGAAACGCAAATTGCTGCCTGGATCATAGATCGCAGAAGACAACTTAATTTAAGAATTCAGAAAATCGAAATGAGGAGCCGAAATGACCTGTGATCTTTGTACTAGAGCACCGGTGGGTGCATGCGTGGGCGAAGCGTTCTGCTCGTCCCTCCATTTGACGGACGAGGATGCCTGTAGGCTGGCGGCTGAGATCTGCCTCTCCTGGTGGCAGAAGAGAGATGACGAAATAGCCATTGATGATATGCTTTGGAAGATGTCAGAAGACCGAATTGATGAGCTGGCATGCGATCCCGAGAAGGCCAGGGCATATTTGGCCGAGAGGAGCATAAGGGACTAGATCCGGCTCCGATCTCCTGTATTATTCAATTTTCGCGGCACAATTCTGATGGCGGTGACGGCGGTCTTCATCAGATATTTCGTCATGCCGTTCTAGCGTTTCTAATGCTATGCAGCGATGGCCCCCGTCACGCCCGACATGGTGAACCAACAAACTGTGCCCAGAGACATCGTCCGAACCTACAGGACCGCTTCTCCGCCCCCTGATTTCCAATCTGTCATTCTTGCTTCACTCCAGATTTTTCTCTTTCAGTGCCTCCTTCATGCGGCACTTATGCATCTCTTCTTCCCCATGTGCCTGCAGGGCCTCTTGCTCCTCCTTCTGGAAGGTCGAGAGGCGCGTCATGAGCAGCTCGTAGTTCACCTGGTGCCCGTCAAACTCCGGCCCGTCCACGCATGCCAGCCTCGTCTCTCCGCTTACCTCCACCCGGCAGCTCCCGCACATGCCCGTGCCGTCGATCATTATGGGGTTTAAGCTGACGATGGTCTTGATCTGGCGGGGCCGGGTGACATCGCTGACAAGTTTCATCATGAGCACGGGCCCGATGGCCACTACCAATCCCGGGCTCTCCTTTTGCAAAGCCTCCTCTAATAGCTCCGTCACCAATGCTTTGCGCCCTAATGAGCCGTCATCTGTGCAGATCAAAAGCTCGTCGGAGACGGCGGCCATCTCCTCTTTCAGGATGATCAGCTCCTTGTTGCGCGCCCCAATGATGCTCACCACCCGGTTTCCCAGGCTCTTCAGCTTCTTGGCGATGGGATAGAGGACGGCCAGGCCCGTCCCCCCGCCCACACAGATGGCTGTTCCCACAAATCCCACCTCGGTGGGCTGGCCCAAAGGACCTGCCACATTCAGGTAAGAATCGCCCACCTGCAGGGTCTTGAAGAGAGCGGTGGACCGGCCCACCACGTGGAAGATGATGGTAATGGTCCCTTTTTCGGGATTGATGTCGGCCATAGTCATGGGGATGCGCTCCCCCATCTCATTGACCCTGAGAATCACGAACTGCCCCGGCTGGGCGATGCGGGCGATCTTGGAAGTCTCAATCTCGTTGAGAATGATATTTCCGCCGGCCATCTCACTGCGTCTTACTATCCTGTACATGCGAGCCTCATCGAACGGTATGTTGTTCAAATAAAAAAAACTAACGAGAAAAAAAATTATCTTGCTCTCGTTGAATTGTGTAGCAAAAATGAATTTTATGAATATTTCTGGAGAGACCAAAGCCACCAGTATTTACGGTCCAAATTAAAATATCAATAATCCGCAATTCTTATCAACAACAATTCCGCCCCGTCATTTTATCCATTTTGTGCTTTCATTTAAATATTGTTAATGGCACAATACTAGATTGCATTACAAGGTATTAAATATTGCTATGTTTATTTTGGATCTAAACATTAGATTGAGGTATAACAAATGAGAAGACTTACAAGTATATTTCTGGCTGCTGTCGCTGCCTTCCTCTTTGCAGCGGCCAGCGCCTCTGCTGGCAGCATCTGCGACAATGCCCCCTGCGAGGATGCCATCAATGTCATGGCCGGCGAGAATTTTACCATCGAGCTCGCGTCAAATGCTGGTTCAACGGGCTATGAATGGTGGACCCAGTTTGATACCGAGTACCTGAGCCTTGTGGGCTCATCCGAGCAATCCGGCAGTGGAAAGCCAGGAATGGTGGGCGTGCCCGGCAAAAAGCTCTTTGTATTTAGCGCCAAAAAACCCGGCAGCACAGATGTTATCATGCTCTTGCTCCAGCCCTGGGAGAAAAGCACCATAGAAGAGAAAAAGATATTCCCCATCAACATTTCCTAGATTGGGCTTTAGGGCCTGGCATTTAGATTGACTCAGGGAGAATCCCGGCAAATTCATTGGCAGGGCCAGTCCAGAAATGAACATCAAGCTTAGGATGGCGAGGAAGGAATACTTTACAGGATTGGGTCGCAGAGATGCGGATCGCAAGGCATTAATGAGGTGACTGCAAATCATATATTCGAGGCGGATGCCCATACCAATCCTGAGACTTCTCTCCTGGAATGTGAACGGTCTGAGAGCCATTTATAAAAAGGGCTTCGTAGACTGGCTTAGAAAAGATATGCCTGATGTGCTCTGCTTGCAGGAAACCAAAGTGGCAGCAGATCAGGTTCCTATCGAGCTGAATAGCATGCTGGGCTACTTTTCCTATTTTGGCTCAGGCGAGAGAAAAGGGCGGGACGGAGTGGCCCTCTTCTCTAAAGCAGAGCCCCTGAGCGTAAAGTACACCTTGGGAATCGAGGGCTTTGATGACGAGCATCGTGCCATCGTGGCCGATTATGGACAGTTCCTGCTTTTCAATGTCTACTTTCCCAACGGCAAAGCTTCTAAGGAACGGCTGGAGTACAAGCTGAAGTTCTATGATCTTTTTTTAGAGCGCATTGACCGGCTCAAGGCCGAGGGCAGGAAGATTGTGGTCTGCGGGGACGTCAATACTGCCCACAAGGAGATCGATCTGGCCCGGCCCAAGCCAAACGAGAAAATCTCAGGATTTCTGCCGGTGGAGAGGGCCTGGATGGACCGGCTGGTAGAAAGTGGCTTTATTGATACGTTTCGCATCTTTCATGCGGAGGGCGAGAACTACTCCTGGTGGGATCTGAAGACACGAGCCCGCGAGAGAAACGTGGGCTGGAGAATTGACTACTTCTTCGTGAGCGAAAATCTGCGGGATGCCGTCTCGTCGGCGTTTATCCTTAAAGATGTCACAGGCGCCGATCACTGTCCGGTGGGCATTGAGCTCGATATCGATTCAAGTTCCTAGGGATCCTTTTTCGTGGGAAAAAGGTTTTATCAGTAATGGAGCATGAGCTTTTGGGCTTGAATATAGGAGGACAAAGAATATGAGGCTGGCTTGGCCACCGCCCTGGTATCTGGTTGCATCTGTTTTGATCTCGGTTATAGCTTTAGCACTGGTCCATCTCTCACCTTCATCCCTGCAGGGGACCCTATCGCTCCTGGCCCTTATTCTGGTGCTCCTCATCCCCGGATATCTTGCCGTACTTTCGGCATTTCCCGGCAAAAGCGACATTACTCTGCAAAGGCGCGCATTTTTCTGCCTGGCAGCCTCCGTCTTGTTGGCTGGGCTATTCAGCCTCATTCTGACAGCTACACCCAGAGGACTGAATAGTGCATCTTTAGCCACCATTCTCTCTCTTCTGGCCATATTCCTGGCAGCAGTGGCCTATGGCCGCTGGTCGGATCTACCCCGCAACAAAAGATTTCTCCTTCTGCCAAGAAGGGGATTGCGATCGGCGCGGGCCTTTCCCCGTATTTCCAAGACAACCATCAAGGGCAGGCGTGCCGCTCTGGCTATCCTTCTCTTGGCGGCCTGTTTTATAGCTGCCCTAGCTTTTTCCTTTGGCCCATATCAGATTCTGTCCGGCGAGTCGTTCACGGAGCTTGAGGTCACCTGGCCCGGGGAAGCATTAAGCTCTCCATCTTCATCTATAGAGGAAGGAAAGGAGCTATTCGTCCTGGCCAGGATAATAAGCCATGAAAAACAGACAATGAATTACACTTTAAAGCTGATATTCAGGAACTGCGCACTATTTAGCAGAAACCTGGTTCTAGGCCAAGGCGAGAGCTGGCAGGATCAGATAAGCTTTATGCTGACTGGCCCTGCAACCTTGCCAGGACCAGAGGCTCTTGATCTCCTGCTCTATAAAGAAGGAGATTTATCTTCCCCTTGCAAAGAAGAGCATCTCTGGTTCAATCTATCTCGAAATAATTCCGTCCAATCAAGTAGCCAGTCCCAGGCCACGAAATCCACGGATATCAATTCTACGGGACTTAATGCTACGGATAATAGTTCCATAAAAATCAATACCACAGAGAGCAGTTCTCCTGTAATTTTTGAAAGTGCGAGCAATGTAACAGTTTTCAGCGCGGGAGGAGGCGGGTCGGGAGGCGGCAGCTCATCGGGTAGCACTCAAACCGAGACTAAACAGCCTGCTTCTCAGACGGCTAAGCAGCCCGAAAAGACTGCAAGCTCTCTTTCTACTGCTACTAGTACAGCGGCCAGCAACGTACAGAGCAACACCCCAGTTGCCGGAAAAAATGTTTCGAGCTTAAGCATCCCCTCGAGCAAAGAGAATCAGACCGGGAAAGACAATACGAGTTTGAATGATAATTTGACTTCTTCATCTCCTGCATCGGACATTAAAGCCAATATCGATAGCATTGCAGGAAAAATCTCGCTAAATGCCGCCTTTCCTGAGGCCAGCTTATCCAGTGAAGCTAACTTATCCCGTGCCGTTAACCAATCTAAAATCGAGCTTGATAAGTCTCAAGAGCAAGTAAATCCCAATTCACCACCCAGGCTAGCAGATCTTCAAGCTAACAATTCTCAGCCCTTGCAAGGCAGCAGTGTTCTCTGGATGGCCAATGCCTCTGATGCAGAGGGAGATAAAATATCTTACAGGTTCTTGGTAAATGATAAAGAAGTGACCGAATGGTCTACGTCTAATTCCTGGATCTGGAATACGTTCTCTCTAGCGCCAGGAGACTACAAGATAAGCGTTCTGGCCAAGGATGATAAAAGCGTCTCTACTGATCCTTTTGGCGACTCTTTGCATGTCAGCATAACCCTACTGCCTTCCAATCAGCTGCCTGTCCTGAAGGCTCTGGTTCCCGACAAAGCCAGCCCCCAGTTGCAGGGTGTGGCAGTCTTCTGGAGGGCGGAGGCTTCAGATGAAGAGGGCGACAAAATCCTCTATAAATTCTTGCTGAACGGCCAGGAAGCAAGTAAATGGTCAAAGGCCAATAGCTGGAGCTGGCTATCTGTAGGTTTGCCGGCGGGAGATTATCAGATCACAGTTTTAGCCATAGACGGAAAACATGCCTCTGAGGATTCATTTGATAGCTACATGAATGCGAGCTTCACCTTAAGCCGCCCTAACCAGTCCCCAGTTCTGCAGGAGCTCAAATCGGACAAGGCCAGCCCTCAGGGCAGGGGTGGCACGATAACCTGGACGGCAAGCGCCACAGATCCGGATAATGACAGGATTTCCTATAGGTTTATGAAGAACGATGAGCAAGTGACCGACTGGTCTACGTCCAATTCCTGGATCTGGGATACCTCTTCGGAAAAGCCTGGAGAATACAGAATTGCAGTGCAGGCTAAAGACGGATTACATGCATCAGAAAATTCCTTCGACAGCTCTCTGGATGGCACATTTGCACTGACGTTGCCCAATGGCAGCCCGGGAGTTACAGAACTAAACGTTGACAGGTCCAGTCCTCAGGCCCAAGGAGCCGTCATAACCTGGACGGCAAGCGCCAACGATCCGGATAATGATAAGGTTTACTATAGGTTTATGAAGAATGATGAGGATGTGACCGACTGGTCCACGTCCAATTCCTGGATCTGGGATACCTCTTTGGAAAAGCCTGGAGACTACAGAATTGCAGTGCAGGCCAAAGACGGCTTGCATGCATCGGAAAATTCCTTCGACAGCTCCTTGAATTCGTCATTTGTCCTGACCTCTGTCAGCAACATCCCGGAAATAACAGAGCTAAAAGCAGACCGATCCAGTCCTCAGGCTAGAGGCAGCGTTATAACCTGGACAGCGATTGCCGTTGATCCTGATGAAGACGAGACATACTACAAATTCCTGGCTAACGATAGAGAAGTCAGAGGATGGTCGTCGTCGAGTTCCTGGGTATGGGATACGTCTTCTGCCACGCCCGGAGACTATAAAATCAAGGTCTTGGCCAGGGACGGAAAGCATGCCCCTGAAGACTCTTTCGACAGCTCCAAAGATGCTGCCGTCACTATTTTGGCCCCCGATCAGCCGCCTGTCCTAAAGGCCCTTGAGCCTGATAAATCCAGCCCCCAGGTTCAGGGCGCAGCGATCTTCTGGAAAGCGGAGGCTATCGATGAAGAGGACGACAAAATCCTCTACAAATTCTTGCTGGACGGCCGGGAGGTGAGGAAATGGTCCAAGGCTAATAGCTGGAGCTGGCTATCCGCAGGTTTGCCGGCTGGAGAATATCAGATCACAGCTTTAGCCATAGACGGCAAGCACGCCTCTGAGGATTCATTTGACAGCATTATAAATGCGAGCTTTACCTTGAGCCGCCCCAACCAAGCACCCGTTCTGCAAGACCTCAAACCGGACAAAGCCAGCCCTCAAGGCAGGGGCGGCATGATAACCTGGACGGCCAGCGCCAACGATCCGGATAATGACAAAGTTTACTATAAGTTCATGAAGAACGATGAGCAAGTGACCGACTGGTCTACGTCCAAATCCTGGATCTGGGATACCTCTTCGGAAAAGCCTGGAGAATATAGAATTGCAGTGCAGGCTAAAGACGGATTGCATGCATCAGATGATTCCTTCGATAGTTCTCTGGATGGCACATTTGCTCTGATGTTGCCCAATGGCAGCCCGGAAGTTACAGAGCTAAAAGCGGACAGGTCCAGTCCTCAGGCCAGAGGCGGCGTCATAACCTGGACAGCGATTGCCGTTGATCCTGATGAAGACGAGACATACTACAAATTCCTGGCTAATGATAGAGAAGTTAGGGACTGGTCGTCGTCGAATTCCTGGGTATGGGATACGTCTTCTGCTGCGCCCGGAGATTATACAATTAGAGTTTTGGCCAGGGACGGCAAGCATGCCTCAGAAGACTCTTTCGACAGCTCCAAAGATGCTGCCATTACAATTGAAGCCTCCAATGAGCTGCCTGCTCTATTGGCCCTTGTGCCCGATAAATCCAGCCCCCAGATCCAGGGCGCAACCATAATCTGGACGGCAGAGGCCCAGGATCCTGAAGGCGACAAAATCCTCTACAAATTCCAGCTCAATGGACGGGATATGAGCAGATGGTCCGAGTCTGCCAGCTGGAAATGGTCTTCCAGGGATCTGGCTGCAGGAGACTATAAAATCCGGGTTTTAGCCAGAGACGGCAAGCATGCCTCCGAGGATTCATTCGATAGCTCCATGGATGCAGTCTTCTCTCTTATCACAGAGATAGACCAGCAGATAGACCAGTTAATGAAAAAGAGGTCAGTTGACGCATCCAAGGAAGAAAATTATCAGTCTTCGGACATTCAGGTTGCTTCAGGCAATGGCACAAAGTCCAACGCGGTTTTAGGAAAAAGTAGCAGCACCGCCGAGCAGGAAAATACAGTCACGCCTCGAAAGCTGGGCAGCTAAGTGGATGAAAAACTGGCCGTTATCATGAGCTGTTTCCTACTGTTTTTATTCGGTTTTCTGATTTTGAAAAATTTCCCTAGTGGCCATAGCCCGAGCCCTTCGGGCCTAAACTCCGGAAGAATTAGTCACCATGTCAAACCATGACAGTGCTAGATATCGATACAAAAATCTGGTTTATATCGCCTCATGGTTATTACTCTTAACTAGGACTTGTTTCCGATCGGGCGTTTAATGGGCCCGGATTTTAGAAACCAACCGTTCTTACGCGCTTTTGGTTATTAAAGGTGGCGGAGTTTAGGTTCGGGCCAAGGCCCCCTCCCAAACGCGGGCACCGCAAGGCCACGGGCGAGCGAGGACTGCCGGCCTCCGGGAGCGATCTGAAAGCCTTGCAGATCAGGATTGCAGATTGCCGTCTAGATATGCCTGCGCCGGCTTGCTTTGCCGCCTCAAGAACATCACTTTCGGGCGCTCTCGTTGTCCGGCACCTGTATGCTCAAGAATTTACGGCTCAATCTCGCTCGCCTGCCTTAAAGCCTCCTGATAGAACTTATCGGCATACTCCTTGACCATTCTTCTGGAGCTGAACTTTAAATGACACCTTTTTGGCACTTACACAAGATGGCAGCGGAAATGTTCGGAAGTATCTCCAAAGTCTGCTAATAAATCGTGATCGAGGCAATTGGAGTAGATTCGCAAAGAAGGTTCGAAAAAGTTCAAATCAGTCGCTACAGCATTTCATAATGCATTCGTCATGGAATGAATGAATCGTGATTGACAGAATTCAAAAAAATCAGTAAATTGAATGGCAATCCTGTTGAGGGTCCCCCCTATATTGATGAAACAGGATTTCCAAAGCAGGGAAGTCACTCTGTGGGTGTACAGAGACAATATAGCGGCCAATTTAGCAAAGTTGAAAATTGTCAAGTCGGAGTGGTTCTTGGACATTTTCACAAAAATCAACGAATATCGATCGATGGACAGCTATACCTTCCAAGAGAATGGGCAAAAAGCAAAGAGCTGCGGAACGATGCGAAGTTCCGAAAGACGTTCGATTCAGGACCAAAGCCCAAGATCGGATTGGATAATGTTCTGAATGTCCGCAAGAATGGCGTTCCTTTGGCTGGATAGGTATGGATTGCTTTTATGGCGAGCAGCCTTGGCATCGGAAAAAGCTTGATGCAGAGGGCTTGATTTTTGTCGCGGATATTCCCCGGGATACAAGGGATGACTTAGCCAGCCGAAGACCGGGATCCCTGAAAGAGATGAAAGCAAGGATGCCATCCTATTCGCGAGAAGATTCTTGATGGCGAACTTGCGACAATCGAGGTTTAAAAGATCAAAGAGCAGATTTACCCTGCAAAGTGGGGACAAGTTCCTGTCAGAGATACTGAAAGGAATGAACTCAAGCTACTGTTTCCCAGCAAGTGGAATTCTAGGAAAACTCAACTGGAAAGGGCACTAGCGGTTCTTATGATGCAGTTTGAGTTAAAGGTAAAAGCGAACATGTTGACATTGCAGGATGTTAAGGTTATAATTCTTCTTGGCAGGTTTGTACGTCGATTTGTTCTATGGCCCTATTTTCAAAGTTCATTTATAATGTCATAGGACCAGAGTGACAGAGATGCATATAGGAGGAAGATTCTTACTGCTATCAAAAAAAACATTACATAATCTCAGATAATATATTTTGAAAATGCAAAGAATCCTTCAAACCTGACCTCCCCAGCATTTAGGCACACGTATGAAGAGCCTCCAGGATTTCGCGCTGTTTCTTGGTAATCTCAGTTACGATCTTCTCCCCATCTGGCAAGACCACAATTTTAATCTTTTCGAGCTCAGTAAGCAACCCTT
>DATLBD010000089.1:0-4967 GCA_035527135.1 Methanothrix sp.
GAGGTCTGCCGGGGATTTGACCTCATGCATCCGCGCATGGAGTTGGCCTCTGGGGCGCAGAGAGTGCACGACTACAGCCAGCTTGTCGAGCGCATAAAAGAGAAAGGGCTGGACCCAGACGGATTCGAATTCTACCTGAAAGCCTTCCGCTACGGCATGCCACCTCACGCCGGATGGGGATTGGGTCTCTCCCGACTGGTCATGACCATGCTCAAGCTGGATAATATTCGCGATGCAGTAATCTTCCCGCGAGACCGAAGGCGGCTGGTGCCGTAAAGGCCGCAGCAGGGCGCTGCAGCCTCACGCTATTTTTTCTTATTTTCTGCATATTCCTGGTTTGATGTAATGATGGATATCTAAGACCATTCCATTGAAATTTATCTAAAAAATAATTTTTATGATATGGTTCATTAATTGTTCCATCCGTATCTAAGCTATCGTGCATTCGCCGGTTTAGATTTTTGAATGAAAAAATATATATTCTTTGTGTTCAAATATGTGATCAATAGTAGAAGGGAGATGACTTCATGATCACGAAGGGACCAATCGATAAAAAGTTGATAATGATGGCGCTGGCAGGATTCTTGCTCCTGTTGCTTGCAGTGGGATCTTCTGCCAGCCAGCCGCCCATAGTGGGTGAGAACGATCCTCAAGGTTGTTCTGCTTGTGAGACGGAGAGCCTGGCCAATATGGCTACAGGTGAGACACCGTCCGCAAAAGAGCCTCTCGCATTCATTGCCGCGGAAGATGTGCAGGGGTCAGTGGATTTGCCAGATATACCTGGATTAGTACCACCTGCCGTGACCCCTGTATCGCCCGCAGACAGAGACACTATCAGTACCGGCAATCCCACTTATACCTGGACTGGCTCGGTATCTACTCCGCCGGTTCTATTCTATTGCCTGGAAGTAAGCAACTCCGCAGGAGTCGTTTTCAAGCAATGCTATGCTGCATCTGACTTCGCCACGCCACCAGAGGATTGCTCTGTGACTCCATCTGTGACCTTAGGCCCTGGCGACTATACCTGGCATGTCCAGGCCACAAACTGCGATGGCAACACCTGGAGCGCCACCTGGTCCTTTAGCGTTTGTTCATCCACATCTGCGCCCGGCAGGGCAACTCTCATCTCGCCCAAGTGGACCATCGGTACCAGCAAACCGACATTCGTCTGGAGAGCGGTGACGGGAAGCACTCAGTACCACCTCAAGGTAGTGAATACAGCTGCCCCCAATACACTCCTCATCGACAAATGGTACAATGCAGAAGAAGTGACCTCGGGCCAGACCTGCTCCATCCTCTCAGAGGTGACTTTTGGATCCGGGACCTACAGGTGGTGGATTCAAACCAGGAACTGCGATAAACTGGGCCCATGGAGTTACTATGCCAACTTCAGATTTGCTAACGTATTACCAGGAAAAGCAATCCCCATATCACCTCGTGGCCTGACCACCACAAGCAATCCAACCTTTGTCTGGACTGCAGTTCGATCCGCAACCACATATAATCTAAGTGTAGAGAACAATTCGGGAACTTTTGTCATTTTTGAGAATTTCCCCGCAGATGAAGTGACTCAGGGGACGAGGTGTAGTGCGGCTCTGTCTATAACCCTTCCTGATGATGATACCGACTACTTCTGGAGGGTTCAGGCGTCAAATGATGCAGGTGACGGACTTTGGAGCAGCTACAAGTATTTTGAAATTATATGTTCCGGTAAAAAGACATCGAGCAGAAACGATAGGGAAGATGACGCCAAAAAGAGGATAACAAGGCCCCCCAGGAGTATCACCAACTCATGAGGTTGCCTGCTTGAGAGTGAGGCCCACGGGCCTCATCTTTTTTTCTTCAGATATTTTTAGATAATTCTCCTCGATCGGCCTGTGCAAGCATCTTCTGGATTTTAGATGCCTTTTTCGCCTATTCCAGCTTCTCGATGCCGATCTTCTTTACCTTTGGCTTCCAGATCTTGTCGGGCATCCAAGCTGGCGCTCCCGCGGGCTTGTCCACCTGCACTCTCTCTCCTGTAAACACATGCACCTTCTTGGTACCACGTTCGCGCAGCTTGATATCGGTATAGCCACGGTTGGCTGCCTTTAGTGCTGCTTGTCTGGGCGATTTTCCTGTAAAAACTCCAATCTCATTTCCCTGAACGTCCCGCAGGGCGAAATTTCTCATCTCGGCCATAAGTTTCCCTCCTTCTTAGATATGAATATGCCTCTCTGATTCGGTATATTAATTTAATCCAAAAGTACGCCAAAAAGGGGCGCAGGATGGCAGATACTTTGCCGCAAACGCTTTAGCTAATTCAGAAAATTTTC
Source organism: Methanothrix sp. (assembly GCA_035527135.1). Classification (GTDB taxonomy): domain Archaea; phylum Halobacteriota; class Methanosarcinia; order Methanotrichales; family Methanotrichaceae; genus Methanothrix. The sequence continues at coordinate 2,316 of DATLBD010000089.1, forward strand.
CTGCAAATAAATCGAAAAAACTAAAAAATATTGGCAAAGATCCTGAAAATATGCCCCTTTGCCAATCGTTTAAGCAGATTTGCTCTGATCGGCCACCTGCACTCTGCCAGGTCGGCTCGTCGCCAGACTTCCCACCACATAGGCCACCGTGCCGCAGATGAGACCTATGAAGACGGGGTGGATGAGGGGATTGCCGTAAAAGTACCAGATGACTACGGAAAAGAAGGAAGCCAGCAGGCTGGCGACAAAGCCAGTTTGCGTGCCTCTATCCCAATAGATGCCAAAGATGAGCGGCACGAAGACGCAGCAGGCGATTACTCCCATGCTAACTGATACCAGGGGCACGATCTGCTGAGGAACATCGATCGCAGATATCGCTGCTATCAGCAGGATGGTCACTCCTACGACGCGGGTCAATAGCAGCGTCTTTTTGTCGGAGATCTCGGGATGCAGGTAGCGCAGGATATCTGAGGTGAGAGAGGTGGTGGTAACCAGCACAATGGCGCTCATGGTGGACATTGCCGCGGCAATCGCTGCTAAGAGGATGATTCCGTCAAAGCCGGGCGGAAGAAGGGCCCCGGCCAGGAAAGGTACCAGACCATCGGGATTCTTGAGGAACGGCGCCAGCTGCTCAGCACCTAAAACCCCATAAGCCAGGATCCCCAGGGAGAATATGCAGAGAGCGTAAACAGCAATGGAGAGCGGCCCAAAGACGCCGGCGAAGCGAACCACTCTCCGATCCTTGGCCGAGAATATCATTATGAGCAGGTCGGGCAAGGCCAGCAGGCCCAGGCTGATGGAAAAAGCCATGCCTAAGGTCTTCTGCCAGGGCACATTGAGGCCCTGCATGGAGAGCACGTTTGCCGGGATATGCTGCCAGATCTCTGATCCGCCGCCAGCGGAAAATAGGCCTCCATAGAGCAAGACCGCTCCGGCCAGCATGAGAATGCCCTGGATAAAGCCCATCCAGATGATGGCAGGCAGGCCACCGATGACGTAGTATATGGCCACGATGGCCACGGCAACCATCAGCCCCTGCAGGTAGCTGACGCCGATCAGTCCTTGAAAGAGGGTGGCGCATCCCTTGAAGATAGGCACAAGATAGACGGTGTAGAGGAGCAGCATGATTGCCGCCAGGATTACCTTGCCGGTGGGGGAGTTGTACCTTCTTTCCAGAAGTTGGGGCACGGTCTTGGCATCATACTGCTTGGCCATGGCCCAGATCTTTCCCGCCATGAGCCAGGCAAGGCAGGCGAAGGCCACATGAAAGAAGGTGCCATAGACCACCCAGGGCATGCCGGCGACCAGGCCGTATCCTCCACCACCCAGGAAAGACGCCGCGCTGAAATAGGCTGCCGTGAAGGCTATGCCTATGACGGCAGGATAAGCGACGTTGCGGTCGGAGAGAACGAAGCCCGTGAAGGTTCCCTGGCGAAGCTTGAAGGAGAGCAGGACTACAAAGACCACATAGGCCACGAGCAGCAGCTCATTGATCATGGTATCTCCTCATCAAGATAAAGAGCGTTATCGAGAGCATAACTATCATAGATAGTAAAAGCACCAGGTAGGGAGCAGGCATGGTCATATCCGCTTTCCTCCGGGTCTTAGGCTGTAAAGCAGACGCATAAGTGCATCTGCATCCCTCGTGATCGAATTCATATTATTATCATTCTCCAATTTTGTACTTTGATGCACAGATATGTCCAATGAATAAAGGCAACATTTAAAAACTTTTCCCGTGTAGACCACCTCCACGTCCTCATTTTGCATTAAATTGGATGGCTAACCACAAGGATTATATTCCGAAATCCGTATCGCCTCGTGAAACCTCTGATGTATATAGATGTGCATAGACGATCAACAACAATCACCAGCATTTCAGCATATGAAAACCAAGGAGAAAATGGCATTGAGACGTTTGATGTCCGGCAACGAGGCCATTGCCCGAGGGGCCTTTGAGGCCGGTGTGACGATTGGCGCGGGCTATCCGGGAACACCCTCTACAGAGATCTTAGAGAACCTGGCCCTATACAAGCCCGATGTGTACTGTGAGTGGTCGCCCAATGAGAAGGTGGCCTTTGAGGTTGCCGCCGGAGCCTCCCTGGCCGGTGCACGCTCCATTGTGACCATGAAGCATGTGGGGCTGAATGTGGCGGCAGACCCGCTCATGACCTTGAGCTACATCAGCGTGGAAGGGGGATTTGTGGCCTGCGTGGCTGACGATCCGGGCATGCACTCCTCGCAAAACGAGCAGGATACCCGCAATTATGCCCGCTTTGCCAAAATTCCCCTCTTCGAGCCCTCCGACAGCCAGGAGGCCAGCGACTTCCTCAAGCTGGCCATCCAGGTTTCGGAGGAGTTCAAGACCCCAGTCATACTGCGCACTACCACCAGAGTCAGCCATTCCCGCAGCCTGGTGGAGCTATGCGAGCGTACCCTTTCCGAAAAGAAGATCGGCCTTGTCAAAGATCCGCCTCGTTTTGTGCCCATCCCCGTCTGGGGCCGGCCCATGCGCCAGAGGGTAGAAGACAGGCTCCTTCGCCTGCGGGCCCTTTCAGAAAGCTCGCCTGCTAATCGCATAGAATGGCGAGAAAGAGATTTGGGGATAATCACCTCTTCCATCGCCTACCAGTATGCCCGAGAGGTCTGGCC
>DATLBD010000090.1:0-6789 GCA_035527135.1 Methanothrix sp.
TTTATCATCGAAGTTGATCTTATCTACATCAAGGCTGATAAGATCCTTTTGTATAATTTCTCCCACAATGAGTAACATATTAACAATTTCTATTTATAATTATCGTTCTTGCAAATTAGTACCTCTATTGAGCATGTTCCATCAATCTCTTCAATACGCTTATCAACACCACTAATTGTTATGTTAAGGCTTTCATTTAGATCTGACACATCTCTTTCTATGGCCGATATATTATCCTCAATTTTTTCGATATGCATATTAACGCTACCTATCGTTATGCTGAGGCTTTCATTGAGGTCCGATACATTATTTTCTATAGCTGACAGCTCATCATCAAACCGGTTCATATCCTGCTTGAGTGCTTTAATCGAATCATTAGAGGGAAACTCAGTGGCTGTTTTTTCGTAGCCGGGTTTATCAGATACTATTTGAAGATCATCTATCCAGCCTGCACCTGCAAACTCTGGATAAGAATATTGCTTTCTATATTCCCAGCTCAGCCAGTGCATACCAGATGCAATCGCATAAGACACGGGGGTCCAATCTGTTGATGTGCAAAGAACAATAGTGTTATTATCCACTTTGAACGAAAGCTCTCCAATCCAGGCATACTGATCTAATTTCCAATAGAATTTAAGGTTCGCGGGACCTTCCACATATTTTCCAAAGCAGCTCATCCCGCTATTTCGAATGGGTCCTGAACGAAAGGCATGGGAAGAGTTGTAACCTTCAGATGTGTCTTGATACCACATAATTCTGCTACAATTGCTAAAAAAGGGTGTTGAATCTTTGTCGAAGCCAATTATTTCATCATAAGCAGATACAGATGATAGATGAATTGCGATAATTAAGAAAATCATAATTATGGTTGAAGTAGGTATAATAATATTTTTGCATACAGCTTTAACTTTCAAGAAATTAAAGACTAAGCTGATACGACCGAGGTGCATAATCCTTGCTCCCTCCTCAAACATCTTATATATTTACTGGATGGAAATGTTCACAAAGGATTTAAGCTTTTCTAATTGTAATGCATGTGCATGGATTCTTAACTTTAATAATTTAAGATATCATAAATATAAAATATTTGTAAAATTTCAACTGTTAATCTGCTATATTTTAAAGTTTTTTTCGTTTGTTATTAATATCGGATCAAGATAGTTTTTAAATTTAATCAGACCACTAAACTAAAGAATCTTTGATTTTTGGCAAGAAAATAATTAACAGTAGCAAAATTAATTTAATGGCTACAAAAATCATATAAAAAAATATTTTTTGTATGCTGTTGGAACTTTTAAAGGGATTATTCCGTTACCTTCGCGCTCTCGATCTTCACCTCTTTTACCGGCGTGTCGTTGGCTCCTGTCTTCACCTTGCCCATGGCGTCCACCACATCCATGCCCTCCACCACTTTTCCGAAGACCGGATGCTTACTGTCCAGGAAGTTATTGTTCACCAGATTGATGAAGAACTGGCTGCCGCCCGTGTTCGGTCCGGCATTGGCCATGCTGATGGTGCCGCGATCATTCTTGTTCTTGCGGCTTAGCTCATCCTTGATGGCGTAGCCAGGGCCCCCGCAGCCCGTGCCGGTTGGGTCTCCGCCCTGAATCATGAAGCCGGATATGATGCGGTGAAAGATGACCCCGTCATAAAATCCCTTCTCTACCAGCTTTTGAAAGTTTCCTGATGTGATGGGGGTGTCCTCGTAAAGCTGCAATGTGATGTCTCCAATGGTGGTCTTGAGCAATACCTTAGCTGCTCCTGCAGATGCGCCTTCTGTCATTTTTTTGTTATCTCCTTTTATCTTATTTTTCTCGCTAACTAGATCATTGCTGCTGCATTCTACTGCTTCCTAAACTGCTATGGCATATCATTTATTATTATTGCATAGAATGGCTCAAAAATTTTAAGAGATAATCTTTGCCTGGATTATCTTTACCTCGGTTTGCGGCCGGTCATTGGCGTCGGTTTGCACCTTGGCTATTGCGTCTACCACATCCATGCCCTCGATCACTTTTCCGAAAGCGGGATGCATGCTGTCCAGGAAGTTGTTGTTCACCAGATTGATGAAAAACTGGCTTCCGCCCGTGTTGGGTCCGGCATTGGCCATACTGATGGTGCCGCGATCGTTTCGATTGTGATCGGCAAACTCATCGGCAATGGTGTAGCCCGGTCCGCCCATGCCCGTTCCCGTGGGGTCTCCGCCCTGAATCATGAAGCCGTTGATGACTCTGTGAAAGACTACTCCGTCGTAAAATCCCTTCTCCACGAGCTCTTGGAAGTTTTCCGTGGTAATGGGCATGTCGTCATAGAGCTGCAATGTGATGTCGCCCATGCTGGTCTTCAAGAGAACCTTGGTCGGTTTCTCTTCCCCCGTCGGGGCCAAGCAGCCGGCTATCACCAGCACCAGGATGACAATGGCCAAATAGAATGCAATTCTCATCAACCAGACTCGTTATAGCAGGAAAAATTAAAGCCTTTCCCAGGAGGTCCTTAAAGCAGATCAATGAGATCCTCTTTGTCTATTCCTGCTTCTTTTAGAAGTTTGCTCAAGGTTCCTTTGGGTACGTTCTTACTATGTATGGGTACAATCGCTTTCCTATGAGTTTCTGGGTGAAAATAAATGCAGTGACTGCCAGAAGTCGCTCAAGAACGAAACCTGCCTTCTCCAGTGCTTTTGCAAGCTTTGAGAGAGACTGATGGCAGCTTAGGCATAAGCCTGAATCTCTATGGTGCGTTCTGTTACGGATTCGTCAGTTGGAACCTCTTCCCCATGTGATATTAGCGTTTCAACATAGATCTCGATGGCATCTCTTACCATCTCCAAAGCGTTATCGATGGTCTTTCCTTAGGTGACACATCCGGGAAGAGATGGAACCCATGCAGTGTATACCTCATCTTCAGGTTCCCATCGCAGCATCACATGGTATTGCAGCATCTTCATTGAAGCGTAGCTAATTTCTCCGCCGTCTCATCAAGTCTCAACCTTTGCCTTCATAGCCCGGCTCTCATCGATCACGATGTAGTCCTTGATGGCCACCACAGAGCTGAATGGTATGAGCACATACCTTCCTTCTTCCCTGTATTTCATGCGGTTAAGCTCCTTGTCCGGCTTTACCTTCAGATCCACCAGCTTTCCGGTTTGAACCTCCAGGATTACATCCTCCAGTTCGCCCAAAACCATGCCGTCGATGTTTACGATCTCTTTTCCATCAATGCTTCCCGAGAACACCTTTCCCATCCCCCTTCACCGTTCCCCTTCATTTGACAAATGCAATATTGCCTTACCGGCGCTATCTGTAGCCGACGAGCGAAGCCGGCTCAACCTTTATTCCGCCCTTGAACCTCTCGCTAATCCTCTCGTAGTAGCTGACCATGTTCTCTTCCACGCTCGGCCTGACCTTCTTCAAAGCCTCTCGGAAGTGCTTCATCTCCACCTTCTCCTCTTCTTCGCGTAGGGCCAGCATGGCCGCCTCACGGCAGAGCGAGTCTAAGTCCGAGCCCACGTAGCCTTCTGTCAGCTCCGCCAACTCCTCTAAGTTTACATCCTCGCCTTTGGGCATCTTTACAGTCTGAATCTTGAGAATCTCATGCCGCCCCAATTTATCCGGCGGCCCGACCAAAAGCATGCGATCGAACCTTCCGGAGCGGAGCAAGGCCGGGTCCAATATATCCGGCCGGTTCGTGGCGGCTATGACCACCACATCTTTAAGCGTCTCCAGGCCGTCCAGCTCAGCTAAGAGCTGATTTACTACCCGCTCCATGACATGGCCGCCCTCATCCGTGCCCCTCATGGGTGCAATGGAATCCAGCTCATCGAAGAATATGATGGCTGGGGAGACCTGCCTTGCTTTTCTGAAGATCTCTCGGATGGCCTTTTCCGACTCGCCCACCCACTTGGAGAGCATCTGCGGTCCTCGCACACTGATGAAGTTGGCATCGGTTTCATTGGCCACCGCCTGGGCGATCATGGTCTTTCCCGTGCCCGGCGGCCCGTAGAGCAAAATGCCTTTGGGCGGACGTATGCCCATATTGCGAAACTTCTCCGGCTGCTTAATGGGCCATTCGATGGCCTCAATCAGCTCCTGCTTGAGCATTCCCAGGCCCCCCAGATCGCTCCAGTGCACGCGCGGCACCTCCACTAAAACCTCTCGCATGCTGGAGGGCTCGATCTCCTTTAAAGCTTCCTCGAAGTCCTCCCTCTTCACCTGCATCTTTTCTATGATCTCTTTAGGGATTTCGTCCTCTGTTGTCAGATCGGGCAGGTAGCGGCGTAGGGCCCTCATGGCCGCCTCCTTGCACAGAGCGCTTACGTCGGCGCCCACGAAGCCGTGCATTCTGTCTGCCAGGCTCTCCAGGCCGACGTCTTCAGAGATGGGCATGCTATGCATGTGGATCTGCAGGATCTCGATTCTTCCGGCTCGATCGGGAACTCCGATCTCGATCTCCCGGTCGAATCGGCCCGGACGGCGCAGTGCCGGATCGATGGCCTCTTCTCGATTGGTGGCGCCGATCACAACCACCTGGCCGCGCTCTTTTAAGCCATCCATCATGGCCAAAAGCTGGGCCACCACGCGCCTCTCCACCTCGCCCGTGACCTCGCCCCTCTTGGGTGCGATGGAGTCGATCTCGTCGATGAAGATGATAGACGGAGCTGCCTTCTGGGCATCATCAAAGATCTCTCGCAGCCGCTGCTCACTCTCGCCGTAATACTTGGACATTATCTCCGGCCCGGCGATGGAAAAGAAGTTGGCTCCGCTCTCATTGGCCACCGCCTTGGCAATGAGTGTCTTTCCCGTGCCCGGCGGCCCGTAGAGCAGAACGCCCTTGGGCGGCTCTATGCCCAGTTTCTGAAATACCTCGGGGTGCTTCATGGGCAGCTCAATCATCTCTCGCACGCGCTGCACTTCGGAACGCAGGCCGCCCACGTTCTCGTATGTGGTTCCTGTAGCTTTGACGGAGCTAACGCTCTTGGCTGGCTTCTCCAGCAGCAAGATCTCGGTTTGCTCGCATATGACCACCACATCATTGGGATGGGTCTCAGTAACCACGAGCGGCACAGCCTCCATGCGTCCCACAAAAGGATGGGCAGCTGAGCTCATGATGGGAAGAATATCGCCTGCCACCACCGGTCGCTTCAGGGTCTGGCGGCGGATCATATCTGCTGCCTCATCTCCATAATGCATGTGCGAACCGGAGGGCGGAGCCAGCACTATACGCTGGGCGTCGGCGAACTTGGCCTTGCGAATCTTTACTCGGTCTCCAATACCCACTCCTGCGTTCTGGCGAATGAAGCCGTCTATCCTGATGTAATCCTGAGACCAGTCCTGCCGATCGGCGCGCCAGACTTTGGCTGCCGTCAGTCTCTTTCCCTCAATCTCAATGATGTCTCCGGGAGAAAGCCGTAGCGTTAGCAGAGCATTGGGGTCCAGGCGAGCGATGCCCCGAGCTGAATCATTGGGATAGGCTTTGGCAACCTTGAGATGAATATCCTTCACTTCCCGCACACTTTGTCTTTATTTTAGCCCAAGCGATATAAGTTTATCCGACCTCGAACTCAATTTTATGGACGCTTTTGATAGTAATATATTTAATATTTTTGGCGCTAAGAGGCAAGAGCGTCACAGTCCGACAGGTAAAACAACAGTCCTGACATTTTTTCCCAGCGGATAGTCTAAATAAGGCCGTAAGATAAGTAAGATCTATGGGTCCCATGGAAGAGCTGATTGCTGCCGCGCGCGGTGAAATCGAAGTCGATCTACTCCTGGCCGGAGGCCACGTGGCCAATCTCCTCTCTGGCGAGGTGCACCGGGCGGATGTAGCCATTCATAGAGGCCGGATAGCAGGCTTCGACTGCGCCGGCGCTCGGCAGGTTTTGGAGCTGGATGGCAAAATTCTCACGCCGGGGTTCATCGACGGCCATGTGCATATTGAGAGCTCCATGGTCACAGTCCCCGAATACGCGAGGGCTGTCGTGCCCAGGGGCACTACAACGGTTGTCGCCGACCCGCACGAGATCGCCAATGTGTGGGGCGAGGCGGGCGTTGCATACATGCTGCAGTCCTCAAAAGATGTCCCTTTGAACGTTTTTATTATGCTGCCATCCTGCGTTCCCGCCACAAATATGGAAACCTCCGGGGCGAGCCTGGATGCAGATGCGCTGGCCGGGCTGATGCATGAAGAGAGGGTCTTGGGTCTGGCCGAGGTCATGAACTATCCGGGGGTCATTTTCCGCGATCCGGAAGTGATGAAGAAGCTGGCTCTGGCAAGAGGAAAGCGCATAGACGGGCACGCTCCCGGCCTCACGGGCCGCGACCTCTCGGCCTACATCTCTGCAGGTATCCACTCCGATCACGAGTGCACAACAATTGATGAAGCCAGGGAGAAGCTACGCTCTGGGATGTATATCATGATGCGGGAGGGCAGCGCCGCCAGGAACCTGCTGGATCTGCTGCCGCTGGTGACGGCCAAAAACGCTCGCCAGTTCCTTTTCGTCTCGGATGACCGGCATCCGGCAGATATCTTAGGCGTTGGGCACATCGACTTCATGGTAAGGGCGGCCATAAAGCAGGGCCTCGATCCCATAATCGCCCTGCAGATCTCCAGCCTCAACGCCGCCCGCTACTTTGGTCTCTCGGATCTGGGTGCAATTGCTCCCGGCTACAGGGCAGACATTGCCGTTTTGGATGGGCTGGAGCATCCCCATGTGGTCCAAGTTATTAAGGACGGAAAAGTTGTGGCTGAAGGCGGCGACCTCATCGCCCCGTTGAAGGCTCCTGTCAGTGCTAG
>DATLBD010000091.1:0-7458 GCA_035527135.1 Methanothrix sp.
ACTAACGCTCCTTCTGCGATATATGGGAATAACAAAGACTTTGGAAACTATTTTAGGGTTTTATGATAGTCAAGCCCTTGATCCGCACGTCAATCGTGAGCGCTTTAGGGCTGAGTGGTGGGCTTAACCGATGACCAATGACCTTTCCTATAGATTCGTGCCCGAAGATTAACAATCCCTCCCCTTGAGGAGCTTCTCCATAGAGCCCCTCATCGATTTCTTTGTCAGTTCCGTTAAGGCCTACCAGATTAATCTTAACAAGGACACTATCCTCGTGGATGCTGGGTATAGCAACATCCACAATGTGAGCGCTGTTCTTTGCTTTGGGAACGACTGCAATTGCTCTCATGTCCTCCTCATTATCTTATCATATATTTTACTGCATACCACTTCTTATATTTTTCAAGAATTTTTCCAAATTATTAGCGTGAAATAATACCAAATATAATCCCAAAGTCTTAAATCTTTTTGCATCTAAAATATACGATAATGAACTACATAAGTGTTATTGATGCTATTGGTCTCTTTCTATCCTCATTCGGTGCCGCAATTATCTTTTTTGCGGGCATTGGAGCCATCATAAAAATCCTGGCGAAAGAAATAGGCAGGCGCATTCTGGATTATAACGCAATCAGAACAGATTTCACCTCAAAAATTATGTTAGGCTTAGAATTTTTTATTGCAGGCGATCTGATGAAGACCATTCTCACGCCCGGCCTGGACCAAGTTATCATATTAGCCATCATTGTTGCTATTCGAACTGTGGTCGGATATTCTCTCAATCAGGAAATCAAGAATGGGTAAGAAGGAAGACAAAGAATCGTAGGCTTTTCGCTATTTCAGAGTCGGCAAGGCTATGATTCGATTCCTTTTAGCTCCTTTAATTGCTATGTGTCTTCGTGACTCTGTGGGTTTTATCCTGCATGAACCCTGGCCTGGCCTTAGTTTTCTGAAATGGGCAGATGAGGCAAGAGCTTTTCCAGGACTCTAGAGACAATGGCATCAAAGGCCTCCTGGGCCGTTGTCTTTTGCCCAGCAAAAGCTATGCCCTGTTCGGCCAGACTTCCCACCTCGGGATCCATGGGTATTGATCCCAGGAAGTCCACTCCCAGCTCTTTGGCAGCAGCCTCTCCGTTGCCTCTCTTGAAGATCTCAATTTTCTCTCCGCATCTGGGACAAGACAACCAGCTCATGTTCTCGATCAAACCCAGCACGGGTACATCCATATCCTGGAACATGGTCACTGCCTTTCGGGAGTCGAGGAGAGAGACTCCCTGCGGAGTGGTTACTACCAGGGCACCGGAGAGATCGGGCATAAGCTGGACCAAGCTCATGGGTTCATCACTCGTTCCCGGCGGTAGATCGACGATGAAAAAGTCCAGGTCACCCCAGTTGACATCGGAGAGGAACTGTTTTATGGCCGCCGCCTTCATCGGACCCCTCCAGACCACTGCAGATTTTTTGCTATCCAGAAGAAGGGCCATTGAGACCACCTTTATCCCTTCCGCATCTGCCGGCTCTATGCCCTCCGGCCCGGAATGCAGGCGGATGTCCTCGATTCCCAGTAGCCTGGGTATGTCTGGGCCGGTGATGTCTGCATCCAAGAGTCCGACTCTGTAGCCTGCACGCCTTAAAGTCACCGCCAGGTTGGCGGCGATGGTGCTCTTTCCCGTGCCGCCTTTGCCGCTTGCCACCAGGATCTTGTGCTTTATCCGGCTCATGTGGCTCGCAATCTTTATGGCTACGGAATCTGAGCAGGTGCTGCGCCGCTGGCAGGTTTCGCAACGCCGATCGCAGCTCTTCTCTTCTGGTGCAGCAGAATTTTCATTTGCCAAAAAATCACATCCTATCATAGACCATGGAATAAATCAAATAGTTGCCAGCAGTATTCGATTCCTGTGAGACTTCTGCCTATAGACTAGAGTGAGAGATAGATAAAGAGCAGTGACATCTCTATCGTGACGGAGGGGTGAGATTTTCTTCTTGTATTATTATAATCTCGATGTAATTCGGTATAAGTTTTTGTACACTGATTTCATAGAGGAGATGATTCTTTATAATTATAATTGACAGAAGCGAACTAAATGAAAAAAATTCTACATACTTTTGTCATCACATCCTGTGTTTAAAAAATTTCATGGAATATTGGTGCATCATTTCGGGCCAAAGATCTCTTTGACCACCTCAGTCAGCAGGGGGCCGCCCTGATCGATCACATTGGCCTCGTAGAGCCACCCCTTGTGCTCCGGAAGGATTCCGGTCACCATGATGGCTTTACCTTCGTATTCTGCCAGATTTATCTCGTGCGAGGCCGTCAGCTCCTCGGCAATAGAAGCTGGCTTAGTGATGCGGGTCAGCTTGACCGTGCAGCATTGAGGGCGTGGTATCAAGATCGAGAACCTTCCGTCCTGAACTAGTCCAAGAAACTTTTCCATTCTCTTGAATCCTCCTTTTGTCATTGAACGATTTTCGGCTTACAATAATATACATAGTTATTAGTTAAATATCTTTGGGGAATCTGATGATGAATCGTCTCGAATAGCCCTAATCAGATAAGAATAGATAGTTGATTTCACATTTGTTATCTTTTTGCAGATGGGCTGAAGTATAGATAGGTCCTCTGCCTGAACACTGCAAAAGCTCTAAAACCATTTCCTAATGTTCGGCAGATCGAGAAGAGTGGGGCCAAGTTCAGGCTATATGGAGTGGACGTAGACCGGGGGCCACAGACTGCATCATTGGCTTTGCCAATAATCTCGCCACAATTTTTCTGACAATATAGGCAGCTTTAGGCAGCTTTCATTCCTATCAATATTTGTAAAAAATATAATAAAAATTTAAACGGGATCGAAGCCTTGCGCAGGAGGACCTACATGGATCACCTGGGCAGGACAGTCTTCTGCTGTCTTTTTTACACATTCCTCATTGTCCTCGAAAGCCACGCCCTCATTCGGCTTCCCGGCGATCCGAAACTTCTCAGCCACCTGGCTCCATCCGTCCTCTGAATTCTCTGCAAAGAAATCGGGGCAGGCTTCCCAGCACTGACCACAGCTTATGCAGCCCTCTCGATCTATTATTACGTTGATCATAAATCATCCAGCCTTCAGCAAGAATTGAGTTATTTTGTCATTTACTTTAATGCTTTTGATGGTAGCATGTCTCTTTCTCGAAAGTCTGCAACCACTAGGCTCAGTTCTCGCGAGAAGGATGCTTTTCTAATAGATGACTCTACCTCCCTGCGATCCAATGGATCATGAATGAAGTATACGTACTCCTTATAACCAAGGAGGATGCGATCCAGTAACCCTTCCGGGATCGTCTGGCCACCGGTTGTCTCGGCCTTTCCATTACAAAGTAGCAAAATCTTAAGCGGAATCTTCCGCTGTACAGCCTCCAGGAGCCCCAGGTGTCCTGCTGCAATGAAGGAGAAGTCGCCACTGATTGCCCATGCCGAACTGACACCGGCCATATGAGCACCCAAAGCTAGAGGAACACTGCCTCCCATGTAGGTGGTCACATCGATGCAATCGTAAGGCGGAAGGGCGAAGAGGGTGGACAGTCCAGTGTCTCCAGCTGCAATCTCCCCTTTGACCGATTGGAGAGCCTCGAAAACGATGGCATACTCCTCGATAGCAGGCATCCATTTTTCCGGCAGAGCTTCGAAAAGGGGCAGAAGAGATGGCTGGGCAATGTTCTTCCAGTTACCACCCGAAAGTTTGCATTGCAGGACGTCCCGCTGATACTTACAGAAGGGCGGGCAAAGCACATGCTGGGTGATATCTCTTCGATAGGGCTTGGGAGGCGGATCTATGCATCTTTTCGCCGGGATACGGGAAGGTTGATCCAAGTCGCTGGCATCGATGATGAGCGCAAAGGGCAGTTGAAGTTTTTCCGAGAGCATAAAGCCGTCCAAGATGTCATCGAAGACTTCTTCCACATTTGCTATCTTGTGAGGAATGCCCAGGCCCTCCACGAAGCCCAGCGTATCTGCTATGCTGTCCGATTGTATTCCATTCCTATCATCCACCACCAGGGAGACGAAACCGGCCAGGGTTCCGGAGTAGAGGGAATCGCAGACGCTATTTGCCGCCTTGAAAAATCCGTGCGTTTTCATGGATGTAAAGGCTCTCTTTCCCGCCAGTGCTGCTCCATGGGCGATGGTGTAAGCCACTTCCTCGTGAAAAGAGAAGACGGGTCTCTGAGATTGCAGCGCGCAATAATCGCAAAAGATCTCCGTAGCCCCCAGGCCCGGTACGCAGGTTGCTACCTCGGTGCCTGCCGCATGCATGGCCATTCCGATGGCCTCTCTGGCCTTAACTTTCATACTAATTATCGTTTCTTATTTGCTTAAAAAGGTTGACATTCTTAGTCTATCAAATTTGTGCTTTGCCTGGGAACGATTCGGGGGAGGCCGGAGAATCCGGGTGGCTATGAGGACTTCATTCAGGCCGCTTTCGGCATAGACGAAGCTCTTTGGCGGTGTCACACCTATCTCAATTCTCACGAAGCTCCTGCCCACAGCTATTCACCCAGGCAGAACTGTCTACCGGCGACAGCCCTTCCTGGCCATCAATGCCAAGCTCAAGATCCGTGTGGCGGTCCTGCGGCCTCAAGTTGCACAGGCCGTTAACAAACAACTAGCTGGACACTCCAAAGGGTTAGCTTTTCCCGAGCTATCGTGAAGAGCATACCTCTTCGCAATAGGTGGCTAGAGTTGCCTCTCCTCACATATCAAAAAAGAAATGGCTATCTATCACGGACATGATAGGTAGATTCCAGATCCCAGCCACCAATTGTCATTCACTTTCATCGCGTAGCCGATCTTGAACTCATCTCTGTTATCGTGAGCTGGATTAGAGAAGATAAAGTAAGTAAATCCTTTCCCTTCCTTGGCAACATTTATCAGGTTCCTGATGTATAGGACGCCATTGGAATCAGTCTCGTTTAACTTGTTCTTGCCTATCCAATCGGGTTTGAATGGATGTGCAATGTTAGTTCCATTGAAGTCATAGGCATAGATGTAGAGATCTCCGCGGACAAATGAGCCGGTCTTATTGCAAAACTCCTCAAGTGCCTTATCTTTGCCGTTCTCTTGGGCATAGGCCACAGCGGACTCAACAAATGAGACGAGTTGTGTCTTGTTGGATGAGGTGCTTAATGATCCATTTTCCAAGCCCATAGATTGTTCTTTTGCCAGAGCCGACTGCATGACGAAAACTGCTGCAATCAGCAGCATGATTGCTACTATTAGCACATTCCTGGTTTTCATATCTTTCACTTTAGTGTGTACGACATAATTCATAAAATACTTTTTGCTGCCCACATTCGAGCGCATCATGCTGAGTTCAAGTTATATTTGTCAAATCTCGCTTGATAGTCTTTCTTGAAATCGGTTTATTTTAATGAGGTCCTGGAAAATGGTTGGTTCTTTTCAAATGGTAGATGACTGGTGGGGGCCTTTCCAGGAGACCGAGTTATACCTAACCTCCAGGATTAATTAGGTGCATAATCTGATCAATCTCAATTCTTAAGCCCTTATTTTGAAAAACAGTCCTAATTAGCGCTGCTTACTGAAATTTTCTTAGAAGAAACAAATCCGGCATAAATCAAAATATTTTAGGCAGAAATGTTGATGGTCAGCCAGTCCGGATGCGTTCAGCTCCTGATGAGGTCAAAGAGAAGACGAAATCGAAATCGGCATCAATCAGTCATCGTTTCATTATGGTTCCATCTTCGTCCTGCAAGCAATCATGGATGAGCCCAAAGTAGACCGCTATCTAGAGGTTTTGATAAAGCGGATACGGACAAAACGTCCTAAAATTGTCCTGCAAAGCATGCTGGCCTCATAGATAGAGTATGGTCCATTGAGCAACTCCTAACGTTTCCATATCATAAAATACCAACTGGCTAGTTACTCACGACCCAATCTCAAATTTCCGGGAAAAAGTTAATTTACCAAAATTGCAGATGTTATAGGGGATGCGCTAAAATGATTGAATCGACTTACAATGTATCAATATCTTATTCTCATGATGATCTAACGAAAATTATCGAGGGAATCTGGGACCCGACAGAAAATGAGCGGAGGGCAGCCTGGGACATGTACGTCGAGATAGTGACTCGTATTCCTGTGGCCTATGTGAAACCAGAGATGGGCTTGCTGAGGATCAGTCTATCATCCCTTTACAATCTCTTCGATGTAACAAGGGAAATCTTGCGAAAGTATGGTCCCTCTGTAGCACGCCCTAGAGTCGAGGGACAGTTATCCTTTGGATATCTATCCATTAGAGTCCTAGATCTAATATTGAGGCCGTTCATGATGAAATGGCATCCTCTGCTTGCAGAATATGAACGGACCAAGAAAGGATCCGATTCCCCTCAGGATCATGAGAAAAAGTGGGCCAGATATGGGGAGTTCAATAAGGCCATGAACGAAGTCCGCGAAACCATGATGCAGTATGTTAGCTTACTCGCTCTGGCATCTGATGTACCGGAGAATCAGCTCATTGACTGAAGAGATCAAAGTGGTTTACATGAGGTTCGAGCCAGGGTTGGATACCGTGATGGATTTGGCCGAAGAATGCTTCTGCACCTAATGTCTAGTGTCTGCACCTAAAGTAGGGCGGAAAAGGGACTTTAAGTGCAAAGCCAGGGTAGATCGCTCTCGCAGCAGGAACAATTGCCAGGGCAAAATCGAGCCACTTCCCCCTTTCCGCTCCCTCTCCCCGCCCGCGAGCCCGTCCAGAGGGGAGCGCTCTCGCAGCGCATGGCTCTTGTTGGCAGGCTCTTTTTCGGCTCTTCGCGGTATCGTGCGAGAGTAGCAGACTTTCGCGGTTATTTCAAGAGACTTCAAAGCCTTCGGCATCGTCTTTGTGTGCTTTGTAGTTGATCATAGTATTCCAATTACTGATTTCAGCTAGCTTTCACCTTCTGCTCAGCACTATCCGGTCTCCAGAGGCTACGCTCTTGAATATCTCCATACCCTGTATGACCTTCCCGATATTGTTTACAGCTGAATAGGGCTGGGTCTTGCCGAAGAAGATACAGAAGGCCGGGCCCGGCGACCAGTAGCAGATATCGCCCGCAACTGTAGAAGGCGAAGGATTTTCGTTTTCCATCTGCAAAGGCACATCGAAATAGACCTCCTCGCCCCAGAGGTTGGCTATGCCCTCTATGGGCAGCGCCTGAAAGAATGCCTCTCTTATCTTGGGATTGCGCTCGTCCAGCTTTGCCAGGGCCTTTCCCTTTCCAATGATCTCGATCTCTATCATCCTCATGAATTTATCCTTCCTTTTTTCCATCCTGTAACCAGACACGGATTCAGGAATCAGATATCCATCCTTGCCTGGCCCTTCTGATTACTTTCACCCCGCGCGGCAAATCTACTCATAGCCGCCGGTACTACAATGATCAGACCGCCCGGCCTAGCTCTTTTGACTACTCTCGACGGGCGGATCC
>DATLBD010000092.1:0-11987 GCA_035527135.1 Methanothrix sp.
ATAATTGGGTATTAGAGTAGATATCATGTTATTTAACTATTTAATATTAATATCAAGCAGATACCAACATAGATTGAGTATGTCAAAAAGAAATCTGATTTATAAAGATGACGGTCCGAACGAAAAACTTGGAAAGTACAGGAAGCTATGGATAAATTTGGCTGGCTGGCAAGCATTGAGCTTAGGTTTTGACCGATCGAGGGACTCAATTCTACGCCAATAAGCGAGACAAGAACGGCAATGCAAAAAGCAGATTTGAAAACTTCCTTGAGAAAAGTGAAACGGCGGCAGCGCACCCACGCCGCAAGCGGCGGGGAGTCACTTGATACAAAATGGTATCTGCAGACGCCAGATATCGCATTCTGGGCAAGGCTGCCAGAAGGATGCAAAGTGGGAATGTTCCTGAATCGAATGGAAACTGATTTAAATGGCGGACAAAGAATATATTAAACCCGCTGGAGTATATAAAGTTCAAACATTCGGGACTACACATGAAAGCTTGAAGGGAGAAAACTTGAAATGGCAAAAGCACGTGAATGACACAATCGAGACCAAACTTTATTCGGGGCTCCACTTCATAAGCGCAGTCGAGGGCTTTTATGCAACCGATTTAGAGATGCCCATTTTCGACAAGAATGGAACATTCGTGGGAACGGTCAGCTTGCTGCTTAACAACAGTCAGTTTTTCGGGAGGGTTCTTGCTCCGTTCCAGCCCGGCAGGAAACTCCAAGATATGGGTGAGCAAGGCAGATGATGGGACGATCCTGTACGAAACAGATCCCACCCAGATATTACTCAATAAAAGCTCCCCCATTTACCAGGATTATCCAGAACTTTTGGAACTGATTGATAGGATGGGCGTTGAGAGAACAGGTTACGGAACTTATGAGTTCTTAGACCAATCTCACGAGGAGACGATAAAGAAAGGCTGCTACTGGACCACCATACCCAATAGAGGTACTGAGATGAGGCTTGTACTCACATTCGAGCTTGATTGAACATCTGAAGGGCTTCTTCACAAGCAGGAAGCTTTGCGGTCGAATGTTGGGCTGGGAGGCACATTGATGAACTTTCCAGCCCATTGCCGGCCTTCCTTTCTTGTGTCCATGTAGGTCTTATGGTGATGCTGCTCGAAGCCCTCGGTAGTCACCTCGACTTACTTCGTTACTCTGCGGCGACTACTCCTGCATCCTCAGTGGGCCGAATCGCAACTTCACCGAGCTGGAAGTGCGCCGGGCCTTCACAGTCTTCCAGCTCATGACCAACCAGGAGGAGAACAACCATAGCTTCCTGATCGTGGAGCATGACCCCCTGCTCTACGAGGATGCCGGAGAGATGGTGGAGTACGTGGTCAACGTTCTATGAAATATTTATCAGATCAATGAAATGTCATAGAACTCTTTCTCCGACCCCATCGCCTCCGCCTTTTTCTCTCTGCCCTTCAGCCTGGCCACGACATCAAGAAACGCGCCGGAGGATCCGATGCATAAGTGAGGTGGGTGTTTACCATTCTCGACGAAAATGACTTACCTTGCAGAGCACATTATGGAATAGTTGCTGGCGGAGACATGCGATTCTTGAGATAAGGAAGACAGAGGATGATTCATCATTGTCCCGCCGTATAGGAAAGTTTATCTTGTTGAGTTGTGTTACAAGGTTGTACCTATGTCCATAGTATCTACCGACGATGCTGAGAGTTTCATCAAGATATGGATGAATGATCGGGGCTATTCTGCTGATGAGCTTAAGCCAGAAGGTCTTGCTTTTCAACTGGATGGGAAATTTGAAACCGGTGTCACATTTTCAATTATTCAGCCTTTGACGCTGAAACGTGCTGTCGTTGTAGTGGCACAGATAGATTTCCATCCATTTCATTTGGCAGCAATAAAATCTCTGAAATCCGAAGATCTCGGTAAATTCTTTGGGGGCTTGCAGAGAGATCTATTCTTTGTAATACCTTCTTTCAAATTTATCCCAACGGGTGCAAGTATTCCGAGCGCGATCCAATTCAATAAACAAATATCCTATGATCAGCTTACTGAAGGCAAGCTATACGATATGGTAGAATATACTTGCAGATGCGTTTTATGGGTGGCGTGGGTATTAACAGGCAAATTCGGTCGGCCGGTGGGGGAAGCAAATCTTGAGTGAGGCAATATCTTATACAGCACCGACATATCCATCAAATGCCAGCTCGGCCTTTGACATCGGATTTAGACTGGATTATCGCGCACCAAAGCAGGCCAAAGAGTTATTTGCTGAGGTACCAGAGTCACAAGTCATCGTGGACACTGCGGTGGGGGTGACGGAAAAGTACAGTACCCTGATACTTTTGGATGAGCTGCTAAATTTGTTAAGGGGAGAACAACCACAATTTAGAAATATCGAAGAAGTCCTTGGTTATGTTGTGGGTATTGGAAACATAGGAAGCGATGATATGATCAGTGTGTTCGATGTCGTAGGGAGTGGTTTTTGTGTCGCTTCTGACGATGGATACAGGTTGTATAATTCCATAAGAGCAGCTTTGCTCCAAGGAAAGAAAGCCTGCATTTCCTTTAGAAATATCACAAACCTAAGTGCAGCGTTCTTAGATGCGGCTTTAGGGCAGCTCTGCAATGGCGAATTCTCCTTCGAAGAGATAAGCAATAGGATATCTTTGATTGAGATCTCATCCGAAAAAATGTTTCTTGTAGAATGTACAATCAATGATGCAAAGGGGTTCTTTAGCGATCCGAGACGTCTCAAAATCGCGATGGATAGCATTGCAACTGAGGGAGAAATTGATTAGGAATATTACCACACATCCCTTTAGTAAGGGAGAGCGTATATTATTTGATACGAACGTCTGGTTATATACCTACGGACCGATTTCCTATACCCGGCAAAATTGGGCGGGCGAATATTCAAAAGCATTGGCCAAGATATCTAAAAATAGATGTGAAATATTCATATGTCAAACAATAATCTCTGAATTTATCAATAGGTGCATTAGTGATGAATTGTATCTGAAAGGCATACCCTTTGAAGTAAAAAAAACTTTTCAGAGACTTCCGGATTTTAAGCCCATTGCTAAGAAGGTCGGCGTATATATGGAAGATATCTTAAGTTTTGCCGAGTGTTGTGATTCTTCATTTAATAAACCAAAAGCCAACGTTTATTTAAAGGGATTCCAGGAATGCAAATTGGATTATAATGACCTAGTTATAGAAGATATTTGTATTGCAAACGACCTTATTTTAGTGACAAATGATAGCGATTTCAAGGATAGTCGAATTCCTGTCGTATTAACTGCTAATCCGAGCTTGGTTACTTAAGCGGAAATAGTCCAAAATTTTCCAGATGGTTAGAAGATCCTCGGCCGTGAACATTCTTGTCAATTGGGAGCCGAACCATTCTCACGCAGACTTGTGAACCTGAAAGTCAATGACCACATTGCTTCTGTGCGGTGCATAGCTTCTCACTATCTCCCTGTAGAGCACCTCAACCTGTACGCCCAATTCCCTGGCCGCTCTTCCAATTAGTACCTCATCCCTGTAAAGATCATCATCAGGAGCTATGCAGTAGTAATGGACAACTCCCCCCTCCTTTGTCGCCCTCATGGCAGGAATAAGGAATTCAGATGCACTGTGGGGAAGGTTCATGATCACGTGATCGGCTCGGTTCTCATAGCGCAGGGCCAGCTCTGCGCCGTCGCCTTCCAGGATCTCGATGCACTTCATTTTATTCAAAAGCGCATTCTCTCGCAGGTATTTCACGGCCACGGGATTTTTGTCCATGGCGATGACGATGGCTCCCTTTTTGGCCAGGAGCAGGGCAAACGGCCCCACGCCTGCGAACATATCCAGTACGACGTCACCGGGTGAAACCAGGCCGGCGATGCGAAGCCTTTCCGTGCCCAGGCGGGGAGTGAAATATGCCCCCTGCAGGTCCACCCGGTAGCGCAGCCCATGCTCCTTGTGAAGAGTAACGGTGCGAACCTCTCCAGCCACATGCCTGAAGCGGCGGGTGCGAAATTCCCCTTCCACATCGGAGATAGGAGCAATGACAGTTTTTATGCTCTTGCTGGTGGACATGAGGGCGGCGGCCACGCGCTCTGCATCGCTGTCCTCAATCATGGCAATGTCGCCCACTACCTCGAAGCTGGGCCGAAAGCCCAAGAGATCCTCTGGGCTTAGTATGCGCTCTTCCGGCTGGAAATTAATCTGCACCAGTTCAAACTGCGCAATTTGGCTAAGCCTGCTAGCAGTCTTTTCGTCCATCTCTAAAACCGGCAGATAGACATGGGATTCATCCGAGCAAATCTTGCGGCTGCGATCGAACGCGCCTGCATCCACTAGAACCTTGCGGATTTTCTCTCCATTCGTTCGGCTAACCTTCAAACCCAAGGATTTTTCCGGCATCTGGAGTGACTGATGGGCGGCTTCTATTAATATGTCTGTCCAGTGGATGAGCTTCTTTTATATAATTTGTCTGCACAGGTAATCTATATCCGTCTCGGAGGTCTGTGCATGCGTCTATCCAGCAGTTTGCTTTTATTCCCGGTCGCAGAATAGCAGATGGCTGAATTGTGGATGAAAGAAAAGCAGATGGCAAAATAGCAGATGACCGAAATAGCTTTATCTCTAATCGGATCCTGCGCAAGATCATTATGCTAAAACGCAAAAATGGCAGCAAGGCAATATCAGCATCCGAGATATCACAATATGTCTACTGCCCGGTCTCCTGGCACATGAAAAGATCTGGAGTGCAGCCGCATTCAGGCGGCCTAAAGAGAGGCATCGACGAGCATAAAAGAGCAGGAAGCAGGCTGACCCTTCTGGAGAGACGCGAGAAGGCTGCCGGAACATTCCGATTTCTGGGCTATTTCTCTGCGGTCGTTGCTATTTTGCTTGCAGGATTGATTTTATGGACTTATTTTTAATTTTACTTTACTTAATTATAATTCTCTTGATTTTAGCCGTTGCTTTTCAGATGCTGTCAAAGAGAGAATCGTCATCCGCAAATTCCATGCGCATGGTTTATGGAATTCCTGCAGGAAAGGTGATCTACTCTGATTTGGATCGCCCAGGAAAGGCCCTCTATTCCAAGAAACTCGGCATCAGCGGCAAGCCGGACTACATAGTAAAAGGCAGAGGTCGCAGCTTGATTCCCGTAGAGATCAAAAGCGGGCGCGCCCAGGAGCCCTACAAAGGCCACGTCCTGCAATTGGCCGCATACTGCTACCTGGTGGAAGAGAACTACCATAGGTCGGTGCCCTATGGGATAATTGTGTATTCTGACGGAAAACAGCATAGGATCAATTTCGATAAAGCCCTGCGATCCGATTTGCTGACAACGATAGGCGAGATGAAGAGGACCTTAGGGCATGATTGTCCCAGGAGAGCGCATAACAATAAACAAAAGTGCCGCCACTGTTCATTTAATGGAAGCTGCAAGAGCAGTCTGGTGTAATTATGAGGGTAATATAACATTTGAGAACATTAATAAATATTTTCTAATTTATATCCTAAATCAATGATAGCCACATCGAGGGGAATTATTATAAATTTTGAAGTCTCAGGACAATAAGTTCGCAGCAGGTTGCCCGAAGGGCGGGAAATATTGATGGAGAAAGGATTGGAATGATGCGGCGATTGGCCTTATGGCGGCTGGCTTTATTATTGGTTTTATTATTGACTCTATTTTTCGTGCCCGTAGCTTTCGGGCTGCCTGACGAGGCAGTCGGGCGTGTGGTAAGCGTCATCAGCGGCGACTCTCTAGGCATAGAGATGCTGATTGCCGATGCGAGGACAAACAACATCGATAGCATCAAGCTCGCCGATATCGAAGCACCCTCAACCGTGACCTCGGAAGGCAAAGCCGCCCAAAAATACGCCTTTTCCTTGCTGAAGAATAAGATGGTATATCTGGACATCAATGACAACGCCACAGGCACACGAAACGAATGGAGCCAGCTGATCTGTGTTGTTTATCTTATGGATGCCGAATTTCGGCCGGTCTGGCCGCCCGTTAACAGAATGCTTGTGGACGACGGCCATGCCAAGGTAATTGACAACATGAATAATGAATTCGACCCGTCTGTCTGGTGGCAGCAGCCTCCCGCTTTCCCCCCAGGAGAAAAGAGGGACCTGCTAAAAGCCATGCTGGAAGAACAGCCATTGCCTGTGCAGGAGGCTGCTGTCGGGCCTTCCTCTCCGGCCGGCGTAACAATAGGCAATTCCCGGAAGGGCAGCGTTTTGGAGAAGGACAGCGCATCCGGGCGAGTCAGCATTGGATACCGCAAATAAGATATCTCAAATAAGGATATCGCGTAAGAAAGTTGGGAAGACTGCAAGACAGCCGGCAAGAGTATCTGCACGGCTCTTGTTTTGCATTAAATTCTTTGTGCATTTCGAAACAACTGCATTTTATCAGAGCAAATTCTTATTAACGCCAAGCTCAATCGGTCATCGAAGATGAATATAAGGATCGTCCTTAAAACCCTTGGTTTGCTGGCAGTCTTGCTCGGAATACTCATGGTTATACCAGGGCTGGTTTCGGCTATCTACAAAGAGCCTTTGGGCGTAGTTGCATTTGGCGCTACCTCCCTTATTGCAGTCATATCGGGCCTTGCCATGAACCATTCCAGCGAAAAATCTAATCTGGGCCACAGAGAGGCTTTTATAACCGTCTCTTTGAGCTGGCTTTTGGCTGCCACGCTGGGCGCTCTCCCCTACATATTCCTGGGATTAACCCCATTGGATGCGTTCTTTGAATCCATGTCGGGATTCACAACTGCCGGTGCGACCATCCTAAGTGAATATAATTCGCAAGGCTATTGGATCTTAAACCATGAACTGGTACAGGGCAGCCTCGCCTACGCACTGACGGATCGAGTCGCAAGTTATCTGCTTTATTGCTCATCTTCCGACACAATTAATCTTTGCTCCGGCATAACCTTAGATCTTAAGGATATGCTTTCCATCAAGGGAACCTATTATGGCCTTCTCTTTTGGAGGTCCTTCACTCAGCTCTTGGGTGGTTTGGGGATAGTACTGCTATTTATCGCGATACTTCCTAATCTCGGAATTGCAGGCAGAGAGCTCTATTCAGTGGAGGGCCTGGGACTCACGAAGGAAGCTATTACACCAAGGGTCAAAAACACTGCAAAAACCTTCTGGGGGATATACCTGGGACTGGCAGGCCTTGAAGCCCTGCTGTTAGTAGTAGCAGGCTTGCCCGTCTACGACTCTCTTTGCACTGCATTTACCAGCATTGCTACAGGCGGTTTCTCTCCCGTAGCTTACAGCATTGCTAAGTATAATAGTGCATTAGTGGAAGCCATTGTCTGCATCTTCCTCTTGCTGGGCGGCACGAATTTTATTATCTATCACCAGATAATACTCAAAAAAGACTTAAAAAAACTTTTCCGAGATTCAGAGTTCAGATTCTACATCCTGATAATGAGCGTATCAATATTTATGTTGATGCTCTGGGGAAAAATACCCGGAGAGTTTCATACACAGCTTCGTTCCTCTATCTTTCAGGTTATCTCTACCATGACCACAACGGGCTTTGTGAATAACTTCGATTATGACGCCTGGTCTTTGGCAGCAAAAATTACATTGATACTATTGATGCTGATCGGAGGCTGCACCGGATCTACAGGTGGCGGAATAAAAGTGGGGAGGGTGCTGATAGTCCTGAAATACACTTACAATGAGTTGATCCGAAGCCTTCACCCTAAGGCTGTGATGGCTTTAAAGATAGGCGATAAGATAATCAAAGAGAATACCGTTAAATCCGTGCTGCTGTTTGTACAGCTATACCTTTTGATCTTCATATGCGCAACGCTGGCTTTTGCTATAACGGAGTCTGCAAATCCTCAGTTCAACGCCCTATCAGCCATCTCCGCTGCTGCGAGCTGCCTCGGCGTCGTTGGTCCGGGCTTTGGTATTGTAGCACTGGACTTCACCGGTATCTCTCAGGCAGGGCGTGCTTTGGGATTTCTCTGCATGTATATTGGTCGTCTAGAAATCCTTCCTGTGATATTGATGTTCTTGCCGGAAACCTGGAAAAAATAGATTAGAGTAAGGCGGAATGGATTTGCAGAAGAATGGCACACTGCCTTGTTGTGCTATACACCGAGAAAATCTTGATAATGCAATAAACTTAATAAAGCAAAGAGCAATATTCATTCTAGTTCCAAAGAGCAGGAATTAGCTTGTGCTGATATTTCTTCGCGAAACAAACGAAAGTGAGTGGATACATATGGCCCGAAGTTGGATTATCCCCGTATCGCTGGCTCTTTTTGCATTAGCATTATGGCTGGTTACATTTTTATACCAAAGTATTCATCTCACACGCATAATTATTACAATAATAGTAGTATTAATAATATATATAATTTTTAAGTTGATCTTAGAAGATAGATTCATCAGTAGAGTCTCGTCTTCGGAGAGGAGATACTATCTTTCTAAGACATTCTATTTTATTTATTTAATAATTAATTTTATCACCATATGGATTATCTGGGTGGAAGATTTACAGACTTTGTTATTGGGCTTCGGCCTGGTAGCCGCCGCTGTTACGATATCGCTGCAAGATGTTGCAAAGAACTTTGTCGGCGGCCTTGCTATTTATTTCAATAACATCTATCGTGTTGGAGACCGAATAGAGGTTGGTGCAAAGAAAGGCGATGTGATAGATATAGATCTACTTTATACTACAGTTATGGAAATGAGCGAGTGGGTCTCTGCAGATCAGCATACAGGCAGGATCTCTTCTTTGCCCAACGCCCTGGTTTTATCCAATGCGGTAAACAACTACACTAAAGATTTCCATTTTCTATGGGATGAGATAACCGTCCCCATAAGCTATGAAAGCGATTGGAGAGCGGCCAAATCTTTGATCATGGATGTAGTTGTACAAGAAACCCACCTGATGAAAGATAACGCCGAAGAAGAAATATCTCATATGGAACGGAAATACTACATCACTAAGGGTTCAACAGACCCGGAGGTCTTCCTTAAACTTACTGACAATTGGATCGAGCTGACTGCTAGATATGTAACTCCAGTGAGACAGAGAAGGATGATACGAAATAAAGTGAGCCACAGGATTCTGGAAGAGATCGAGAAGTCTGAAGGAATAAAGGTAGCTTCCCAGACCATAGATATAGTTGGTTTCCCTGAGATCGGTTTGAAAAAAGATGATATTTAGCATCATTTACACCCATTTGTGATTGCAAATCTGTTTGTTAATCGGTTCTCAAAATGCGTACCATCCGCCATGTATGAACTTTTCCTAATGGCGGACTCTTTTTGGGGAAAAATAGAAGTAAATGGCCGTCAATGACAATTATGATATGACAACGAGATGGAAAGAATGCTGGGATGCAGCACCCGAACTGCATATGCTGCTGAAGGAGAGCAAGACATTAGAGAGCGCCCGCAACAAGGTGGCACGCTACATAGAAGCCAGAGAATGGACTTATTCCTGTGATGTGGGTAAGATTGAAAACTGGGACTATGTCCTCTTTAAAGAAGTCATCCGCACATTTAAAAATATCATCTCTCCAAGAAATGAGCGAATTGCAGGCACATCCGCCCTGGAGAATCTGTGGAGCGCTGCTGTAAATGGCGATGCAGATGTCAGTGACGACTTTGTAACTGAGTTTGTCCATTTCTTTAAGGCCCTTAAATTGAAGGCAGATGTCTATCCTTCTCGACTAATGGAAGGAATAGAAATCCCAAAATTCGACGAATATGAGGGGAGAATAGCCGGCCAGATGCGCTCGGACTATCTGGATCAGATGGCAAAACGCATGGACAGATATTTGACAAGATATCAGTCAGGCCTTGATCCTCAGATAATAGCCAAACGAAATGATAATAGAAAAAGAATCTTAGAGACGCTGGATTCCGCAGAGGATGATTGGAAGGATTGGCACTGGCAATTCCGGCATGTATTCAAAGATATTCAGGGCCTGGATACAATTAAAAAATTAATAAAATTAGAGCCGCACCATGAAGAATCTATAAGGCTGGCCCTGGAAAACCATGTGCCATTTGGAGTAACCCCTTATTATCTTCATCTTATGGACCAGGAGCCCTGCGATCAGGACTATGCCGTTCGCAGACAGGTCTTCCCTCCGCTAAGCTATGTGCAGAATATGATCACCCACAGGAAGGACAAAAAGTGGGCTTTCGATTTCATGAAGGAAGGGGATACGTCGCCAATAGATCTGGTCACTCGTCGCTATCCCAGGGTAGCGATAATTAAGCCCTATGAATCATGCCCACAGATCTGCGTCTACTGCCAGCGCAATTGGGAGATATCCTCGCCCCTCATGGCCTCGGCTCTGGCCCCCATGGAGAAGATCGAGGCTGCTTTGCAGTGGTTCTCGGATCACAAAGAGATGATGGACGTTCTGCTCACAGGTGGCGACCCACTGGTGATGGATGACTCTCTGATTGATAGGATCCTGGGCAAGCTTTCAGAGATGCCCCATCTGAGGAGCATCAGGGTTGCCACCAGAACTCCAGCAACTGTGCCCCAAAGGATTACCAGTGAGCTTTGTGAGATACTAGCCCAATACCATGAGTTTGGAAAGAGGAACCTTTGCATGGTGACGCACTTCATGCATCCCTATGAGGTGACGCCGGAAACTGTAGAGGCCATAAAGAAGGTGAAGATGATCGGCATTGAGGTCTACAACCAGCAGGTCTTCACCTTTGCCAACAGCCGCAAGTTCGAGACATCCGCCCTTAGAGTCGTTCTCAAGCAGATTGGTGTGGACCCCTACTATACGTTCAATATGAAGGGCAAAACGGAGATGGAGGACTATGCTGTGCCCATCGCCCGCATCCTGCAGGAGCGAAAGGAAGAGGCACGACTGCTCCCGGGGATATTTCGCACCGACGAGCCGGTCTTCAATGTTCCCGGCCTTGGCAAAGACCATCTGCGTGCCTGGCAAAACCACGAGCTAATCGCCATTACTCCTGAGGGCAGGAGGACTTATTCTTTCCTTCCCTGGGAGAAGAACATAGCTCAGGTAAAGCCCTACCTCTACACGGACGTTTCCATCCAGAGATATCTGCAAAGGCTAAAAGATAGAGGGGAGGATCCGGAGGACTATAAAAGCATATGGTACTACTATTAGCGTAACTGATTAGTGCTACAAACTTCCATTAGGGGCCAATATTATCGGCGACACTAAGTCGCCGAAAAACTCCTGGTACCATTTTTCGTTCCAACCGCAATTGATCGACACGGGAATGTCAAGGCCCAGGCCCAACTAGTCTGTCAGCCATTCAGCAAGGGTTTTCGTGGCCTCTAAGGTCTCCTCGCAGTGAGTTTGGATGAACTCCTTGGGCAGCTCATTATGCATGGCAATCGTCTCGCTAGCTGCCAGTGACCTTGCTCCTGCAAAATTTATGTACGAGATCCTGGCAGTAAGCTCTTCGCAGGGTCTCTCGAATACCCTTCCAGGAAGCATGGCAACTCCGGTCTCCTGCAGCAATCGTTCGCAGAGCATCGAGCTGTTTTTTATATTCTTCCTGGCCAGCTTCTCGGCAAAGGGCGAAAAATCGGGAAACATGTAAAAAGCACCCTCTGGTGGATGTATCCGCACGCCGGCATCCGCTAGTATCTGGTAACATTTCTGTCCTAAAGTTGACAAGATGCGCCGGGTATGCCAAAGGTAGCGCTCGATGGCCATCGACCCCCTAAATGCTTCCACCGCGGCATACTGAATGGGCGCACTAACTGAAGTGTATGTCTCACTGGCAACAGCAGCCATGGACTCCATCAGCCAGTCCAGGCTCCGGGGAAAGGTGAATGTCCCAAGTCTCCATCCACCAGCTCCGCACCACTTGGAAAGACCGGAGCTAATTATGGTCCCTTCCGGGTAGAAGCGGGCCACAGAAACATGGCTGCCTTTGTGATGGAGCTGGCCATAGATCTCATCCGATAGAAGGATGATCTCATATTCCCTGGCAACTTTT
>DATLBD010000093.1:0-6227 GCA_035527135.1 Methanothrix sp.
TGGTGATGACCGTGCGAACATCCTCGACGTTCTTGGATCCAGTGCAAACTACCTTGCCGGAAGTGAATATGAGAAAAGCAGCTTTAGGGTCCTTGACTCTGTAGACGAGGCCGGGGAACTTCTCCTTGTTATAATCGGAGCCCTCCAGCTCGGCTTCGATCTTGGGCAGATCGAATGCATCCGCCAGCTTGGTGGATGCCACCACATTCACGATATCTATTGTGGACTTCATATGCACGTATATATCCAACCCCTCTTTATATAGTCCGGCATTGGGCCGATGGTGAGCCCTGAAAAATGCCGCTGGCATCAAACGGAGGATTCA
Organism: Methanothrix sp.; assembly: GCA_035527135.1. Classification (GTDB taxonomy): domain Archaea; phylum Halobacteriota; class Methanosarcinia; order Methanotrichales; family Methanotrichaceae; genus Methanothrix. The sequence goes on from DATLBD010000093.1 coordinate 326, forward strand.
TTTCGCAAAGGGATATCTCAGCGTCGCCATACAAACCCTGAGAAGAAGGAACTGGCTCACTGAGCATGAGATCAAGAGCAACGGAAAAGGCAGACCCTCGAAAATCTATGCTTTGCCTGCCAGGTCCTTCATCAGGAATATCCTATCGTTAGCGGCTTCCTTGATGGCCAGCACCAGGAGGAAGGATGCCGATGCAGCCAGGCAGAAGACCAAGAAGAGGGCGAAGGCATTGGGGATATGAGAAGCCATAATCGAGCTGAGAGCCCTTGTGCTGGTGCAGCCAGCCTCTCTAATGTCTGAACAAGCACCGTCAACTAAAATTAGACCAAAACCCGCTCGCATTTTCAGAATTTCAGCGTTCTCTGGATCCAGCCTGCACCATTTTACCTTGTAGCCCAGCAGGCTGAGTGCCTGGCTAAATGCTTTGATGCCATATCTCTCGAAGATCTTGAGGGCATCATCATGCCTTTTCACGCCTATCAATTCGCCCTGGATCGTTTCGAGGACATGTTGGCTGATCCCTGGATAATTGCGGGAATCGACCGACGCAAAAATAATAATACCAGCATGTTTGTATCATGCATGGTGATCTTTTCTTGAGCATGTGCGAATCGAAGACCATCTGGTGGGATGGCGGCCTGTGGCTGATCGATCAGACCTGTCTGCCTGGCGAGCTTATGCCCCTTTGCATGAAAAGCGTCAGGCAGCTCATCGAAGCTATCAAGTCACTGCGCGTGCGCGGCGCTCCGGCTCTGGGCGCGGCGGGAGCCTATGGGATAGCGCTGGCAGCAGAGCTCTCTGGGGCTTCTAATTCCTTGGAGATGATGGCTGAGCTGGTGATGGCAGCTGATATGATCAAGGCTTCACGGCCCACAGCCATCAACCTCTCCTGGGGTGTGGATAAGGTGATGAGGGCAGCGGCCCTTCAGGAGACTGCAGAGGAGATCCGAAAAGTGGCTCTTCGTGAGGCGAAGGATATCGCCGAGGAGGATATCCGCATCAATAAGCTCCTGGGAAAGAACGGAGCCAGACTTCTGGATGACGGCGATAACGTCCTCACCCACTGCAATGCAGGAAGGCTGGCCTGCGTGGGCTGGGGCACGGCTCTGGGAGTCGTCCGCTCAGCAGTTGCCTCAGGAAAGCACATCCATGTCTATGCCTGCGAGACCAGGCCTTTGCACCAGGGCTCACGCCTGACTGCCTGGGAGCTGGCTCAAGATGAAATTCCAGTTACGTTGATCTGCGACAGCATGTCCGGCAGCCTGATGAGGAAAGGCAAAATCAACAAGGTCATCGTGGGAGCCGATCGCATCACCAGAGATGCCGTCTTCAACAAGATCGGTACCTACAGTCATGCTGTTTTGGCTCGATATCACAAGATCCCATTCTACGTGGCAGCGCCGCTCTCCACCTTCGACCGCTTGCACGAAGAAGATGACATTGTCGTGGAGGAGCGCGATGCTGAGGAGATCTGCACCCTGGCGGGCATGCGCCTTGCACCCCAGGGCATCGAGGTTTACAATCCGGCTTTCGATGCCACGCCCCTGGAGCTGGTATCCGGACTGATCACGGAGAAGGGCGTCTTCCGGCCTCCGCTCATGCCTCCGATTTGAAGTAACTTTTTTTTTGTGGATCTTTCTAAATCACTATCATACGTCAGTCTATTCCTATTTTTTTTTACGCATTTCCCTAAACCATTTATGCGATCACGCCAATGATATCCTGGGTGAGATGAATGGTAAATATTACAGGACGGATGGGAAAATCCGTCGGCAGTCCAACAGGCCCTGAAAAGTTTGAGCAAGAGTTCTATCTGACCAATTCGGAAGCTGCAACTCTGCTCAGGGAATTGGCTCAGGAGATTGAGGCAGGTGGCAGGGTAGAGGCATCAGCGAGCACCTGGTCCCTTGGTGTCGATCCCATGCAGCCGATTAAGATAGAAGTGCAGTACAAATTCATCAAAAAGGAGCTGGAAATCCAGGTCAAGCTCAAAGAAACGCCTTGAAGCAATTCCTTGCTTCTCCACAATTTTTAAGATCGAAATCCCTGCATATTGGTCGCTTCTGGCAAACGCATTTATTTTTTTCATTTCCGCATTCTCATTTTCCATTTTCTAATTCCGGCGATAAGTGTTTTAAAGATACAAGCCCAGTTTTCTCTCATGGATTCTGATCTGGCCGTCATCGGCGGTGTGGGCTTTGCTCTGGAGGGGCTGGAGGATGAGGTGGATACGCCCTACGGGAAAGTTGCAATCATCCGCTCCAGGATGAAAGGCATCAAGGTCGCGTTCATCTCCCGCCACGGAGCAGATCACCTGCCACCTCATAAGGTCAACTACCGTGCCATCATCTCCGCCGCCAAGAGGTCAGGCGCAAGTGCGGTCATCTCCACCAACACAGTGGGCAGCATGGCCGGGCACCCCATGGGCAGCATCTTTTTGCCGAGTGATTTTGTGGAGTTTACCAAATGCAGGCCCAATACTTTCTTTGAAGAAAAGGCTGTTCACGTGGATATGAGCAGGCCCTATTGCCCAGTCCTACGTAATTCGTTGGCCGAGGCGGCCCGCTCACTTGGTCACCACGTTGCAGAGGGCGTCTACGTCTGTGCCGAGGGCCCGCATCTCGAGTCACCCGCCCAGATCAGGATGATGCGCCAGTTCGGTGATGTGGTGGGCATGACCGGTTATCCTGAGGTTGCCTTGGCCAGAGAGGCAGCTTTATGCTATGCCACGCTATGCATCGTCACCAACCCTGCAGCTGGAATGGCAGGAGGAATTGACCTCGCCATCTCTGAAATCGCAGATCTTATGAATAAGTGCCAGGAGAGTGTTCGAGAGATAATCTACCAGGCGGCGCAAATAATCCCCGAAGAAAGGTCATGCGGCTGCAAAGATGCCCTCGATAAAGCAACGCTCTAGGCCATTGCTAATTGTCTCAAAGAGGTGCCATCAATATCTGAAGACTTTCCAGGCCGAGATTGTGGCAGAGACTTTAAATATTAATTTATTAAGTTAATCATTATCTATGTATTCAAAACGAATTGCAGGATTGCTTTCCTTCGTCGGAGCCTCTCAATTTCTCATCTTCATGCTCACCTGCGAGACGCTTTATCCCGGCTACAGCATTTCTGAAAATATGATAAGCGATCTTGGTGTCGGCTCCACCGCTGCCATCTTCAACAGCTCCATCATCGCCCTGGGCCTGATGATCGTCTTCTCTGCAATTGCATTTCACTCATTTCATAAAAATTATTATTTCACATTTCTATTGATCTTGACCGGTATGGGTGCGGTGGGCGTCGGCCTTTTTCCTGAAAATTTGAGCCCTTAACACGAGATCTTCGCCGACATTACCTTTTTATTTGGCGGACTGTCTGAGATCTTCTCCTTTGCCTTGATCAGATTTCCCATGTCTGTTGTGGTCATCATCCTGGGCGGTCTGACTTTGGCCTCCTCGGTACTGTTTGTGCTTGAGATCTACCTGGGGCTGGGTCCAGGCGGCATGGAGAGAATGATTGTCTATCCGGTGATCCTCTGGGCAGTGGGCTTTGGAGGATATTTGATGGCCTCGGAGCGAAGATAAGGTCGAACCCTTCTCTTGGTAGTCGCAGAAGCAAAGGATTAACCTCCTGGCAATCATCAAGCATCCATCGAAAGGTAGAGGAAAATTATGCCTGAACTTCCTGAGGTGGAGATGGCTCGAAGGTATTTGGAGGCCACCTCTCTCTTCCAGACCATCCGGGCGACAGAAGTCAAAGACGGGCGCATCCTGGCCAAAGTATCAGCGGACAGCCTGGTGGAGGCCCTGGCCGGGCGGCAATTTCTCTGCGCCCTGCGGCACGGCAAGAGGCTCTTTTTGAAGCTGCACGATTCGCTCTGGCTTACCCTTCATCTGGGCCTCACGGGAAGCCTAATCTATCTGGAAAGCGGCGCAGAAGTGCCACGCCACACCCGCCTGCAGGTCTCTTTCGATAACGGCCACAACCTGGCCTTCGATGACCCCAGGATCTTCGGCGAGGTGGGCCTGACGGAAAGTCCCGAAGCCTTTTTAGTGGAGCGAAAGATCGGACCTGATGCCTTGCAGCTTGGACGGGAGGAATTTTTAGAGATCATGAGTGGCAGAAAAGGCCTGATTAAGCCCGCCCTGCTCAATCAGAGTCTGATTGCGGGCCTGGGCAATCTTTACGCGGATGAGGCCCTCTTTCAGGCAGGCATTTGTCCGAAAACCCGAGGCCTGGATGATGTGCAACTTAATTCGCTCTTTTTTTGGATTCAGGAAGTTTTGAGGACGGCTCTTGCCACTCATGCCGATCTGGAAAAGCTGCCCGATTCCTATCTCCTGGCCCACCGCCACAAAGGAGGCACGTGCCCTCGGGACGGGGCTCATCTCCTGCATGAGAAGATAGGCGGGAGGACCAGCTACTTTTGCCCTGTGCACCAGAAAAAGGGGCTTTAAACAATTGGATTTTTTGAGATCATTAGGGGGGCTGCAAGAATTTGATCTATTCACTGTCCCTGCAAGGGAATATATCATTCTCAGCCATGTATGATCACCCCACCAGGCAGTCCTGAAGGCGGCCAACTTGGGCTAAACGGACATCCAGCTTGGGGGCTGGGCATGATGAAGGTGCACGTATTCATAGGCGAGCGAGTGCAGGTGGACAAGTCAAAGGTCAAAAAGGTCCGCATCTAGAATCAGGAAGAGCTTTGAAGCATGAGTTGCAACACTGCAGATCGATAAAAAAATAAGAGAAAGTAAGATTGTTCTAAGCATAGGCCGTCAAGGCGATGTTAAGTTTGAGGGCAAATTGTCCTTCCAATCATAAAAGGAGTAAATTCTTGCATCATAGCCTAAGAGCGTTAGCACAAGCCAGGTCATGGATGCCTTGACTCCCGTATTCGTATAGACTACCACAGGCCTATCCTTTTCGAGCAATGAGAATGTCTTTTGCAGTGTAGCCTCGTCCTTGATCCTCTTGCCGTTCAGGACGGCATCATAGGGTATATTAATGCTGCCGGGTATTGATCCAGCTTCAAAATTCTTAGCAGATCTGGCGTCTATGATCTGGGGCCCTTTGCTGTCTACATATTCGTAAGTGGCCAGAAGACCTGTATTTATAGTAGTAGGAATATAGTTCTTGCGGGTGAGATTTACTGGCTTCGTCACAGTTGGCTGCTTTGCAGCGATCCAGTCCTCGATTCCTCCATCCAATAATCTGACTTTTTCGTGGCCCAGATACTTCATAATCCAGTAAACATAAGTTGCAGCCGACGGTCCGCCACCGCATGGCTGGCATTCGCCGTATATTAACAGTTCATCATCTGCTGCTATGCCAGCCTCACCTAAAATCCCGGCCATCTCGGACACCGGCTTGAGAACTCCGTTCCGTTCAAGGAATTTATTATAAGGGATGTTAATTGCGCAGGGAATATATTCCGTGGCATTAGGGCTGATATCGAGAATTATGCCGGAGTTATTGACGCTACCTAGCGGCGTTAGCACAGACGCGAAGCTTGTTGTGCCCAACTCATTCTGAATGCATCCGGCGACAGAGACAATGAGCAGAAGGAGTGGGACGATCAGATATGCATTAAACCTCATTCATACACCTTAGTGGACCTTTCTATCTAGAGATGACATGAGCATATGTTTTTTGGAAGTATTTATCGCTATGCATCATTATGCATCATTATGGCTTATGTGTGCTGTGGCTCTATTGAGCGCATGTTTCCTGAGAATAGAGGTACTAATTTGCAAGAACGATAATTATAAATAGAAATTGTTAATATGTTACTCATTGTGGGAGAAATTATACAAAAGGATCTTATCAGCCTTGATGTAGATAAGATCAACTTCGATGATAAAGAATCTGTAAAGTCCCTCATCATCACACTGCTCAACGT
>DATLBD010000094.1:0-28538 GCA_035527135.1 Methanothrix sp.
CCGCTCTTGAGGTTGCTTGATTGTTTCTCCCTCGTGCATACTCCTAATGAATAAGTATTACCATCATATTATTTAATTTTCCTGGTCTAAGAACATTTTGTGGTAAATTTAGGAACGATTGATCGGGAGCTAAACACGTACGACTATGGATACGCTCTGCCAAAATAGTCTCAGCTATTAAAGAAGAACAATACGCTAAATTAATGTATTTATAATCATATTATAATTTAATATCTAAATTATTGCGCATGATATTCAAGTATTATTGCGTATAATATTCCCATGCTCTCATAATATATTTGCCATAGAGTATCCAGATGAGAACAAATATTCCAAAAATAATATAGAGGTTGGTGGCGTACACCAACCACTGAAGAAGACGCATCTTCTTCTCGGGCGTCCCAAACCAGTCTTCTGCTTTTCGCTCAAACCAGTTTGCCATTGCTTAGAGTTACGCAGTAGCTTTGGCAGCGGCGGCTTTCTCCGCTTCCTTCTTGGCTTCTTCTGCTGCGGCTTTCCTCTCGGACTTGCCCTTGAGCATCTTCATCTTGACCAGGTTGTCCCTTTCCATCTCCTCCAAGGCCATGCTGATGAACTTGATGGTGTCCTTGAGATCAGGAACCACCTTGAACTCCAGAGCATTAACACGCCTCTTGGTGCTGTCGATATCCTCGACGAGCCTTATCATGGCGGTCTCTACCTCTGCAGCTAAGATGATCTTATCCAGCAACTTTTCATAGGCATCAGCTGCCTCATCAATGGCTGCACTGGTCCCGATGATGCCGTAGCCTCGCTCGAACATCTTCTTTTGCACGGCCTCTGCCGTGATCTTGGGAACCACTACGCCCATGATGTTTCTGGATTCAAGCTGGATGGTTGGCTCTTTTTGCAGGGAATAGGCCACACTGTTGATGGCGACCGTTCCCTCAATGGCCATAGCCATTTGAAGTCTCTGCTCAGCTACGAGCAGAGCTTCAACCAGCTCTTTCCTGACCGTCTTGGCCTTGTTTAACACCTCGAAGAACTCAATCATGAGGCCATCGCGCTTCATTTTGAGGAGCGAGTGACCAGTTATTGCGATCTTCATCCTCTTCTTAAGGGCGATCAGCACTGCCCTGGTCGGTTTTGTTCCTCGAATTACGGGCATGGTCTCACTTCTTCGCCGTGCTTGCGTACTTGGGGTGGTATTGCTTGATGTATTTGTCGTCAATTCTGGTGAGCATTGCTTCAGGCAGGTCTGCCAGAAGATCCCATCCGATTTGGAGGGTATCGAAGATAGACCTATCCTCGTCTCTGCCCTGATTGACGAATCTCTTCTCGAACTTATCGGCGAACTCCAGCACCAATTTATCGCGCTCAGAGAGAGCCTCCTTGCCGACAATGGCCGCGAGGCCGCGCAGATCGTTGCCCTCTGCATAATAAGCATAGAGCTGATCCGATACTGCCCTGTGATCCTCGCGAGTGTGACCCTTACCGATACCGGAGTTCATAAGCCGGGAAAGCGAGGGGCGAATGTCGACAGGCGGATAGATGCCCTTTCTGTGCAGCTCTCGGGAGATGAGGATCTGGCCCTCGGTGATGTACCCGGACAGATCCGGGATGGGGTGAGTGATGTCGTCACCAGGCATGGTCAGGATGGGGAACTGGGTGATGGATCCCTTCCGGCCCTTGATGATTCCAGCCCTCTCGTACTGAATGGCCAGGTCTGTATACATGTATCCTGGATAGCCACGTCGTCCGGGCACCTCTTCACGAGCAGCGCCCATCTGTCTGAGCGACTCGCAGTAGTTGGTCATGTCCGTGTAGATGATGAGCACGTGCATGTCCAGATCGAAGGCAAGATACTCAGCGGTGGTCAGGCCCAGCCTGGGTGTCAGAATCCTCTCTACAGCCGGATCGTCGGCCAGGTTGAGGAACACCACTGCCCTCTCCAGGGCACCTGTTCTCTCGAAGTCAGCCAGGAAGTGCTGAGCCTCTTCGTTGGTAATGCCCATGGCGCAGAAGATAACTGCGAAGGACTCGGACTCGCCGAGAGCCTTGGCCTGCCTTGCGATCTGCAGAGCAAGGTCGTTGTGGGGCAGACCTGCTCCTGAGAAGATGGGCAGCTTCTGGCCGCGCACCAGAGTGTTAGTTCCGTCAATTGTGGATATGCCGGTCTGGATGAAAGCGCGCGGCTTCTCACGGGAAGCCGGATTGATGGCAGCTCCGGCGATATCTCTCAATACCTCGGGAACAATTTCGGGCCCGCCGTCTCTGGGCTTTCCGGATCCGGATAGAACGCGTCCCACGATGTTCGGAGACAGTGGCATCTTGATGACGTCTCCGGTGAAACTGACTGCGCTATCCTTGGACAGACCGCCGGTTCCCTCGAATACCTGAATAACCACGATCTCATCAGAGGAATCCAGCACCTGTCCTCTCTTCAGATCTCCGCCAGTTCTGATCTCGACGAGCTCCATGTAGCCAACTGGCTCAGTCTTCTCCACGAAGAGGAGTGGTCCGGAGATCTCAGTAATAGTCTTGTATTCCTTGGTCATTTTGAAACCCCCCTCACTTCAGCGCCTTGAACTCGGCATCCATCTGAGCCATAACCTTTGCCAGGATGGGCTCATACTCAGCTTCCAGTCTAACCTTGGCCAGAGCATCCTTGGATGGAACGGATATGATCTCCGCCACAGATATGCCCTTCTTGACTGCATCGAAGGCATAATCGCTGAACTTCAAGACGGCCTCCAATAGGTCGAACTGCTTCTTGTAGGGACAGAAGGTATCCACGGGGTGGAATGCGCTCTGTGCCAGCCAGAAGTTGATGATCATCCTGGCCACTTCCAGCGTGATCTGCTGATCCTCAGGCAGGGCATCGGAACCGACGAGCATCACAATTTCTTCCAGTTCTGCGTTCTCCTGCAAGATGTTCATGGCACGCCTCTTGTTCTTGTTCCAGTTCGGGCTGACATTCTCAACGAACCAGGGTTCCAGGATCTGGTCGTATAGAGAATAGGAATCCAGCCAGTTGATGGACGGGAAATGCCTGCGCTGTGTCAGCTTGGAATCAAGTGCCCAGAATACCTTGACCATTCTCAAAGTGTTCTGAGTAACGGGCTCGGTAAAGTCTCCGCCGGCCGGGGACACAGCACCTACGACGCTGACTGAACCCTGGCCGCCGTTGAGAACCTCGGCACGTCCGGCACGCTCGTAGAAGTCGGCGAGACGGGCACCCAGGTATGCGGGATAGCCTTCCTCACCAGGCATCTCTTCTAGACGCGAGCCCATCTCTCTCATGGCCTCTGCCCACCTAGAAGTGGAGTCCGCAGTCATCAGGCAGTCATAGCCCATATCTCTGTAGTACTCTGCCGTGGTCATTCCGGTGTAAATGGATGCCTCACGAGCAGCCACTGGCATGTTGGAGGTATTGGCGTATACGATGGACCTCTCCATGAGGGGCCTGCCGGTCTTGGGATCCTGCAGCTCGGGGAACTCATGCAACAGATCGGCCATCTCATTGCCGCGCTCGCCGCATCCCACATAAATCACAATATCAACATCTGCCCACTTGGACAGGGTCTGCTGCATAACCGTCTTTCCGGTACCAAATCCGCCGGGGATGGCTGCAGTTCCGCCCTTGGCCAGGGAGAAGAATCCGTCCACTACCCTCTGTCCTGTTCTCAGGGGGATGGTGGGTGCCAGCTTTTCAGTCACGGGTCGGGCCTGTCTTACCGGCCACTTGTGCATCATGGTGAGCTTTGTCCCGTCCTCTAAGACGGCGACTGTCTCATCGACGGTGAAGTTTCCACCATAGATCTCTTTTATGGCGCCGCCCTTGGTCCTGGGTGGAACCATGATCTTATGGTTGATGAGAAGCTGCTCTTGAACCTCACCAAAGCATTGCCCGGGCTTTAGAACATCGCCCTTTTTCGCTACAGGCTTGAATTCCCACTTCTTCTTATGGTCAATGCCGTCAACGAATAGGCCTCGGCTGATGAAGTCTCCCGACATCTCTGCCAGCTTAGGCAGTGGCCTTTGGATACCATCGTAAATCTGGGTCAGAATGCCTGGACCCAGTTGTGCCACGAGGGGAGCTCCTGTCTCCTTGACGGGCTCGCCGGGCCGCACGCCGCCCGTATCCTCGTATACCTGAATAATATGTTTATTGCCGGAAATGCCGATGACTTCGCTCATCAGGCCTTCCTCGCCGACCAAGACCAGGTCGTACATGGAAGATTTCAGGCCCACGGCCTGAACTAGTGGTCCGGCGACTCGCTTTACTTTCCCTACTTCCATAAATCAACACCTATTGCCCTTTTAATCTTCTCTCTCATCTCTGTGCTCTGCTCGGTTCCGATGGAAATAATGGTAGGCTTGATTGAGTCGGAGAGCCGCTCTTGAAGCCTCTTGGGCAGCATATTATAATCCGATTGCTTCAAGACCAGAATTCCTACATTGGAATCAGTCAAGACATCGCCAATCTTTGAGACCAGCTCTTCTTCAGTGTTGGCCGCATAAGATTTCTTTACTCCTGCCAGATTGAACCCGAGGACGCTCTCGCTACCTCCCACAAAAGCAATCTCCATTTTTAAGCCACCACCACTTGCTCCTCAATGAGTTCGACAGGAAGTCCGGCTTCTTTTCCTCTCACAATCTTCCTGATGTTGGAAACTTCTGTCTCTTTGCTCACCATATAGCCGAGCACAGGCAAGATAGATAACGGATGATAGTTTGAAAGAGCCCATGCATACCGGATGAGATATGCCCTCAATCTGGCCTCTATTCTGCTTACTGCATCGAGATCAACCGACGCAATATCTGAAATCGAGGACCAGAAGGGATAACCCTCGAGGGCGCGCAGGAACTCGCCGAAAGGCTGACCGGCCATGCGGCTCAGCTCTTCATGCAATTTTCCTCCGGGGATGAGGTTCTCTTGTATCACGGCTGCATCGACGCCTGCCTTGTTCATCCTGAAGAGGGTGATCAGATTTCTGATGTCGATCTCTCTTCTGACGTACTTGAGTAGCAGGCCTCCACCCACGGATAGAGTGCCGCCCACGGCTCGCTCCATTCTGAAGTAATAGAGCTTGTCAAGAGCGTTCTCCAACGATGCCAAATTCTTGCCGTCGTATTGCGCCAATGCGCTGGAATAGTCGGTTCCATCAAAGGCCGAGATGATATCGGTAATGGAATCCTTCTTGGAAAGCTCTTCTAAGAACTCAGGGGATAGTTCGCCCGCAGGCACGAGATACTTTATGATCTCTGTGTCGGCGGCCCCGTAGAACTTGCCGCGAAGGAGGGTCTTGATGTTCCATACATCCCAACGCCTCAGGTACTCCAGGATCAGGAATGAGGGCTCGTCTATTGAGACCCGTTCTAGCTTCCTGAAGGTCTTTGCCAGATTGGCAAAGGTGGCGTGCTCAATCAGCTCCACACCGGAGTAGTCCTTGGAGAGCGCGTCGATCTCATCCTTATATTGGGTCTCTTCCAGGTATCGGGCGATCTCGGACATATCCATGCTCATCATCCTGGCATACATCTCCGCCGGGACAAGCTTGGTCTTCATCGCCCGGACTCTGCCCGTGATGTAAGCGTACTTCACCGGATAACCGAACTTCGGCAAACGTAGTACAGGCATCGTCCTCACCCGAATAAGATCCTGGAAACCTCTTTCATGCGGCTATTAAAGACCTCACGCGCAAGAGTTTCGTAGGTTAAATCGTAACGAAGAGCACCATCACTGCTCTCTACCACAGCGCCGCCGATGATGTCCAGGTTCCCGCCGTAATTTGAGGCGAGAGAGGTTATGAAGGCCTCATCTCTCTTGTTGGAGTAGACCTTCATATTCTTGAGATCGTGAGGTTCGAGCAGCTTTTTGAGCATGGCTTCATTATCTTTCTTAGGAAGATTCTGCAGCTTTTCAAGCAGCTTCGTCCTTGCCTGCCCCAGGAGATCCTTGTGAACATTCAGCTCCGCTCTCTTGACCTCGAGATTGGCGCTGGAGATCTCCCTGCGCTCGATAGCCTCAACCGTGTGTCCAACCTCCGCTTCCTTCCTGGACTTTATATCTGCGGCACGTTCCCTAGCTTCATTGAGTATCCCTGCAACCTCTTGGTCGGCCTCACCGGTTATCTGAGCGACCTTGTCCTTGCTGGTTGCCAGGATTGACTCAACCACTGTATCTAGTGCCATTGCCTCTCACCCTTGGAAATGTCCAGCTTAGGGCGTCACGATGGCAGCAAAGGGTGTCCAGGCGAACATCAGAATCAACGATACAGCGAGACCGAAGATGATCAGTGTCTCGGGCAGAAGCATAAGGAACAGACCCTTGCCCAAGAATCCAGGCTCCTCAGCCACTACGCCCACCACAGCGGCGCCGATACCCTGCTCACCAACACCGGCACCAATGCCTGCTAATCCAGTAGCTAGGCCTGCGCCTACAGCCAACAATCCGTACAATACTCCCGCATCTGCTACAACTGCCATTTTCCTCAATCCTCCTTTATATGAATATCACAATTTGCGTTCAATTTTACAATTCGAACTATCGAATTCATGCCTTCAGGAACCTCCGGACATGTCCGAAGGGACTGTACTCCACTCCACCGCCATGTGCGCTGTAGAACTTCGTGAACATCTCCACATAATGCAACCTGAGAGGATGCATAAACGGAGACAGAATTCCCAGCAGGAAGTTGATGAAGTGCACTGCTAACAGAACCATGATACCAACGATGATGGCCGGTATCGTGAACTCAGCGCTATTGGTCGCTCCGCCGCTTAGCATGGGCATTATGACATAGAATGCCAGCTGGTTAGCAGCATAAGCCAGACCTACCGATGCCAGGCCAATGGCCAGAAGCCTCAGGTAGGATATCAGATTGCTCACATAGGATGGTACGTGAGCCAGGCCCATGGGCCCTTCCGGACCTATGACCATCATCACTACAGAAACAACTACAACGATGATACCCAGATATGTCAGCAAAGACTGTCCCATGACGAGTCCAAGCAGAGCTATGGAAAAGAATACCTGGAAAAGCATCACAGGAAGCCGCTCGAAATAGGCATGCTTCTTCTCGCCGTAGTTCAGCTCCGTCTTGATACCCAAGATAGAACCGACGCTGCAGTGAATGACGCCAATAAAGATACTGGTTCCGATCAACAGTAAAACCGCGTTAGTTGCCAGCCGATCCATTGGGAAGATATCTATTCCCCAAAATCCAATCCTTCCCAGCGAGCCAAAGACACCCTCACCGAAATAGAGACCTGCCTGATTTGCCATCTCCATCTCATGCTCAGATATATGTCCCATGATCCTGCCCCATAGACCTAAGGGGCCGAATATCTCGCCAAAGAATATCCCAAATATGATGGTCCAAACGGACGCAATCATAACGATGTTGATCAACTGCTGCCAGCCTGGGGTTCTGAATTTCTTCTTGAGCATTATCAGAACCAGAAGCGACATGACGCCATAGCCGATGTCTCCCAAAATCATGCCGAACATGATCGGGAAGAATACGAATATCAGCAATGACGGATCGAACTCCTTGTATTCGGGAATGGCAAATAGCCTTGTCACCAATTCGTAAGGCTTGACCAGGCTGGGATTATCCATCTGGGTCGGTATGTCTTCACCTTTCTCGACAAGTTCATCTGCTTCTTTATCTGCGATCAACTGAACTTCAAGCTTGCCGCCTGCAGCGCTCTCCAGCTCGCTTTTGAGCCTGCTGAACAGATCAGTTGGAACATACCCATCTATGACGAAGGCGTTGTCCGTCTCAGCAAACCTGAGTGGTGCCTCTGTCTTGCGGGTCTGCATGGACAGATACTCGTCCGTTGCTAGCATCAGATCTTCATACTGCTTCTTCGTGTCGGTCAGCTTCTTTTGGAGAGGCACTTTTTCGCCTTCCAAGCTTTTGATGCTGCCTTCAAGAGTAGCAATCGCCGAGTCTACATTACCTTCCAGCCTGGGAACAGATGTTTCAGAAAACCCATGCTCGGAAAGGACTGCAGATACTTCACTGGCCTTTTCTACAGGCACAAATACCGCTACAAAAGTTGCATCCTTGGCGCTTCCGGTATAAATATCATTTACCGGAGAAACCCTCGCTACATCGGCATCAACAGGTGTTGCTGTTTTGCCGACGAAAGTCGCCAAAGAATCATAACCATAATAAGCTTCTAAAGGCAGCGGCAAAACGGCCAAAGGAGTCAGAGCCTTAATCTGGTCCTGTTTGGACTTAACTTCTGCTTCGATGGCAGTGATACGCTCGTACGTAGCAACGACATCTCCGCCGACGTTATTGAGAAGATTGTCCATCTCCGATAGAACCTGGCTCTCAGGATAAGTCTTATCAGGAGCCTTGTTTTTTAGATCAAGGTACCTGGTGACAGATCTGAGCTTAATGAGATCCTCGGAGTATTCTTTGGCTTTGCCGATGGGCTTGCCCATCTCAAACTGAGGTTGATTGCCATTATAGTTGACAATGTGAAGCAAGCGCAACTCATGCAGCTTTTCTACAACTGGAGATATTACATCCTTTGGCCCGGCGACGACTACACGACTCATCTTTACGGGCCTAAGCATGTAACAACCCCATAAACTCCTTCACCAAATATTCAACTGCTTTGTCCAGCTTTGCGCCGGCGCTGCCACTCATTGAGCTTACGTTCTTCTCACCGCTGCTAACAATGGATGCCTTCTTGGCTTTCACATCGCTATCAGCTTTGGCAACGCTCTTGTCATAGTAGTCCTGTGCATCAGTCTCGGCGGATTTGACGAGGTTTGCAGCTTCAGTAGTGGCAGCGGCTATCTTTTTCTCTTTTTCATCCAAGGCCCGCTGGACTGCAGCCTTGGTTTCAGCCTCTGCCGATTTGATTTTCGATAAGATATCGTCTCTAGCCATCTGATCCCTCTACATGTTCCCTCACTACACCTCTTCGGTTTTTCAAACAGCGCTACATCACTGTTGGCTCGTGATAAACGCTCAGATTCATCCTCATCTACCAATATAAACTCTTCGGTTTTGATTTGAGGAGAGGGCTTAGTATGATCTTTTTCCTTACGATCCCCAAAATTTCAAGGCTGTTTCCAGCTCTTTGTGGTCTTTTGCATAATCTTTGAGTGGAATTTGCTTTTGCCAGGCCTCTGTTGCCTGCACCATGGCACGAGCCCCTGCGGTTGTTCCGTCCGGATGGCCATGCACTCCTCCACCTGCCTGGATGATGCAATCAATGCCGTAGCCGTCCAAATTTCCATGGACCTTGCCCGGATAAACCCCACCCGAGGCCACGGGGAAGACTCTCTTATAGCCGTGCCACTCCCCTCGCAGGGCATCGCGGGAGAGATCATTTTCTATAGTTTCACCCGCCATCTTGCCCATGTAGCTTCCAGTATGCAGGTTAGTGCCTCCTGTCATGCGCACCAGCTTGGATATTACCAGCATGGCAATGCCGTGCCCTTTGTCCCTGGTGAAAGCTCCGTGCATGGTCCTGTGCACATGTATAGGCACCTTGAGATTCTGGGAGAGTTCCTCCAACGCAGAGAAGCCCGCCGTCAGGACATCGATCATGACCATATTGGCTCCGTGATCCACAGCTTTTTGCGCGCGCTCCAGGATCTTATCGGAGCTGGCAGTGACATTCACCGCATAGAAGGCTTTCTTGCCTGTCTCCGCTTCCACTCTGTCCAGGGCGCCCATGACTGCCTCCAGACGGGGGATAAGGGGGCAGAAGCTCTGATTGGTTAGAGTCTCATCATCTTTGACCAGGTCCAGTCCGCCGCGAACGGCGGCCGCGGCCACTGCCGCTGTGCCGGCCGGGTCCAGGCCCACCTTGGGCTTGACGATGGTACCTACAAGAGGCCTGTCAAATGCTCCCAAGATTTTTCGTGCGTCTTCTATGCCGAAGCGAGGACCCTTGTGCGCCGAGAGCAGTCTCTCCGGGAAGATGACATCCTGCAAGCGCACCTTTTTCAGGTCACTCAGGCCAAAGAGGTTTCCAGCCACCACAGAAAGGTACTGGGGGATGTTTCCCGGCTCAAAGAGCTCTTCGGGAAAGCCGATCTCGACGTTATTGCCCTCCGCAGAGATGACCCTCGCAGCGAGGGGATTGTCCTCGCCCCGCACTGCTGTCCAGGTGCCGGTGGACTGCTCTGCGGCAATAGCCTCCGCTGCCTTCTGGATGGGAAGGTCGGTTTCTACATGATATTTTGCAATCAGTTCCATACTACAGCTCCTGATGTCTATTCTCAGCCAGCTGGACCCTTCCGCCATCGGGATAATTCCTTCTCAAAATGACATCGAGTCTTCATTGGCTAATTCCGGGCATAAATGAGTCTCTGGCAGATATAAGAACTTCTGCCGGAGAGACTTAAGAATTGTGTAGTCCCGAAACTATTGAGATTATATATCCATCACTGGTGCATGGGAAAGAAGAATAAAACCGGACCGACCGAGATTCAGCGGCCTCCGGTTTCCAGAACATGATCTATGACAGCAGAGGTTTCCCGGCTGAGCTGCGGGCAAAAATTGGGAAAAATTCTGGCAAACAGCAATTAGAGGATTGAAACAGATTTTTTTCGGTACGGGGGCAACATATTTATTATTAGAAAAAAACCTACAGACTGCCAAAGAAATATCAGGAGAATCTATGAGTGAAGGCATGAATGATCACACTCGATGCATCATTGATCTGAGGCGCCACATGTGGATGGATGGCATCGAGGAGGAATTGCGGCGGCTAATCTGGCAGATTGCCGTGGTCGGCAAATATATTTCTGCAAAAATCCACGAATCCAACCGCAAGCTGGCCGGGTTCAAGAATGTTTACGGCGAGGATCAGTTGGCGCTGGACCGCATTTCCGACGACATATTGAAAAATATGCTACGGAATTCCGGATTTGTTCGCGAGTATGCCTCTGAGGAGCTCGAAGATATCGTCACCATCGGTCACGGGCAGGAAAAATATATTGTTACCGCCGATCCGGTGGACGGTTCTTCCCTGGTAGATACTAATCTGGCCATCGGAACGATCATCGGCATCCACAAAAATTCATTATTTGACAGCGGCCGGAATTCAATGGTCGCCGCTCTTTATATTACTTACGGCCCGCTTATCACTATGATTTATTCGGCCGGAAAGGGCGTGCATGAGTTTGTATTGGACCGCGAAGGAGAGTATGTCCTGTCCGAGGAAAATATCCGGCTCAAGGAGAAGGGGTCGATCTTTTCACCTGGCGGTCTGCGCAAGGACTGGACGGACAACCATCTGAAGTATATCGATAAGCTGGAGGCAGACGGCTACAAGCTGCGCTACAGCGGTGGTTTTGTTCCCGACATCAACCAGGTGATCATCAAGCGGGGAGGCGTATTCACGTATCCTGCACTGAGGAAATTGCCCCAGGGGAAGCTGCGGTTGCTGTTTGAACTTCAGCCTATGGCCTTCATCGTGGAGCAGGCCGGCGGCAGGGCTACGGACGGGAAAGAAGATATTCTTTCCCTCAAAGTGACGTCTGTTAATCAACGGTCACCCATCTACATCGGTTCGTCGGCGGAAGTGGCAATGGCGGGGCAATTCCTCTCGCAATAAATACATTCAGAGGAGCAGCAATGATTTACGAGAATAAGGATCAGCTGAAGAAAGGATGCAAATCCATACTCGCCTATGGCGGCAGTGATGTCCGTGTCTTGAATGAATCCAGGTTTCAGGAAAAGTTGATCGATGATTTAATCTATACGGTCGTTTTCAGTCCCGACCCTGCGACTTCAGAAGCCGCGGGGTTTCTGATTCGCCGGGGAGCTGCTGCGCTGGGAATCATGCAGGCGTCGATACAATCCCTTTACGAAGCCATGGGCCGTAAGGAACTTGGCGGATTTACCGTTCCGGCAATCAATATCCGCGGCATTACCTACGATGTGGCGCAGGCTGTATTCCGCGGCGCGATCAAAGGGAATGTAGGGCCTCTTCTTTTTGAAATCGCCCGTTCGGAAATAGGCTATACAAAGCAAAGGCCGCTGGAATACACCTGTGCCGTGTTGGCGGCGGCTGTTAAATCCGGCTGGCGCGGCCCGGTATTTTTACAGGGCGATCATTTTCAGATAAACGCCAAAAAGTTCGCAGCGGACGCGGAAAAGGAAACTCAGACGGTTAAGGATTTAATCAGGGAAGCAATTGTTGCCGGTTTTTACAATATCGACATCGATACTTCTACACTGGTTGATCTGTCGCAGCCCACCGTCAAAGATCAGCAAAGAACAAACTTTACACTTGCGGCGGAGTTAACCACCATGATTCGCGATCTGGAGCCGGAAGGCATCACTGTGTCTGTGGGCGGCGAAATCGGCGAGGTTGGCGGCAAGAACAGCACTGTCGATGAATTGCAGGTTTTCATGGACGGTTATCTGGAAGAGCTTAAAAAGCGGGGCGACGCTTTCAAGGGAATCAGCAAGATCAGCGTGCAGACCGGGACGACGCATGGCGGTGTGCCGCTGGCCGACGGTACGGTTGCGAAAGTCAAAATTGATTTTGACGTGCTGCAGAAACTGTCGGAAACCTCCCGCGCGCAATACGGTTTGTCCGGCGCCGTTCAGCACGGCGCTTCAACGCTGCCCGATGAGGCGTTTGACCGCTTTCCCGCCACAGGAACGGCCGAGATTCATCTGGCTACCGGTTTCCAGAACATGATCTATGACAGCAAAAGTTTCCCGGCGAAGCTGCGGGCAAAGATCTATGATCATCTGAAAGCGGAGATGAAAGGGGAATGGAAAGAAAAGGACACGGAAGAGCAGTTCATTTATAAAACCCGCAAAAAAGGCTTCGGACCGTTCAAACTGGAGCTGTGGCACCTGCCGGCTGATGTCCGCGATAAAATCTGCGCCGAGCTGGAGAGGCAATTCGCCTTTTTATTTGATAAGCTCAAAGTCAACGGCACCCGGCCTGTCCTGGATCAATTCATCAAGCCGGTTGATGTGCCGCTGAAAATGCCCACGGCGCTGAAAGGCTGAAGCAATCGCAGAGTGACGCCATTATGAAAGCGGCTATATTGGAGAAAATTGCGGATGTTCTGGAGAATTCTCAGCCGCTTTCTTTTATGGAAATCCACGGCCCTGTCCCCGGTGAAAGTCAGATTTAATTTCCGTGTTTCCGTCTGCGGGGTCAGTTATCCACAGCTCGATGAAATCGAAGGCATGACGCCCCCGTCTTATTTTCCCTTTAGCAGAAATATATGCATAGTCCGGACAGATTGGCACGGCCGCATTAAGGACTGCACACGATTAGGCTTAAGACCTCAAAAGCCATAATATAACCTTAATAAAGACAAATCTGCGATATCGCCAATGGGCATCAGATGGGATTGAGATGACTAAGATAACAATCAGCCTTATAAAGGCCGATGTGGGCGGCTACCCCGGCCACTCCTCGGTTCATCCCGCATTAATCGAGACTGCGGAGTCGAAGCTTGAAGAGGCAAAGAAGGCCGGAGCACTGACGGACTTTAGGGTGCTGGCCTGCGGTGACGATCTGGAGCTTCTCATGAGCCACAAGAAGGGCTGCGATAACGGCGAGGTGCATGCCCTGGCCTGGGAGACCTTCGAGGAGGCCACTGAGGTTGCCAAGAAGCTCAAACTCTACGGTGCCGGGCAGGATCTATTGGCGGATGCCTTCTCCGGCAACATTCGCGGCATGGGGCCGGGTGTGGCGGAGATGGAGATCATTGAGCGCACCAGCGAACCGGTGGTCGCTTTCATGATGGACAAGACCGAGCCAGGTGCCTTCAATTTGCCCATTTTCAAGATCTTTGCCGACCCCTTCAACACTGCCGGCCTGGTGATAGATCCGGCCTGCCACCACGGCTTCACCTTTGAAGTCTGGGATATCATGGAGCACAAAAAAGTCTTCATGGACTGCCCTGGTGAGATGTATGACCTGCTGGCGCTCATCGGTGCTAAAAGCCGCTATGTGATCAAGAGAGTCTTTTGCAAGCCGAATAGTAAGATCTCCGAGCAGGAAGCTGTGGCAGTAGTAAGCACGGAGAAGCTCTATCAGACGGCCGGAACCTACGTTGGCAAAGACGATCCTGTGGCCCTGGTGCGCTGCCAGTCCGGCCTGCCTGCTTTGGGAGAAGTGCTAGAGCCCTTCGCGCTGGGGCACCTGGTATCCGGCTGGATGCGCGGCAGCCACAACGGGCCTCTCATGCCCTGCTCCTTTGAGACGGCGCATCCTACCCGGTTTGACGGCCCACCCAGAGTCATAGCCGCCGGCTTCCAGATGGCCTATGGCAACTTCGTAGGTCCCGTAGATCTCTTCAAAGACGTAGCCTTTGACCTGACCCGACAGAGGTGTCTGAAAATCACGGATTACATGAGGGCGCACGGGCCCTTTGAGCCACAGAGGCTGCCCATGGAAGACATGGAGTACACCACTTTGCCCCATGTCATGAAGACGCTGGAAAACAGGTTCGTGGATACGGAGTAGCCGCTTCCCGAATTTTCTTTTCTTCTCTATTTTCTATTTTCCTATTTTGACAGGATAGACGCACTATCTCGATGCACAATCTTCCACAAGGGATATGTGCAGACTTTGCGCATTCCAACCTGCAGCTTTTATAGTTTGGATACTAACATTCATAAAGAAGTTATTCTTGTTGGGAGAGGATCATAAGATGCAGGAGAGCCAGGCGGAAATGATGGACGCGGCAGAGGCGAGGCCCGACCTCGGGCCTGAAGGCAAAAATGCCACTAATGCCGCAAAGCCCAGGAAGCGACGCCGCCTCAAGGTAGCCCATCCCGAGCGCTGCATAGGCTGTCTGGGCTGCATGTTCGCTTGCAGCCGGACCCGTACCGGCACAGTCTCCCTGCAAAACAGCGCCATCAAGATCCAGACGCAGGGCGGAATTGAGGGCGACTTTCGCGTGGTGGTCTGTCGCGGCTGCCAGGATCCGCCCTGTGCCCGAGCCTGTCCGACAGGTGCCATGGAGAAGAGGCCGGACGGTGGTGTTGTTTTTCACAAGGACCGTTGCATCGGCTGTGGCAGCTGCGAGAAGGCCTGCCTGGTGGGCGCCATAACCCTGGGCAAGGAGAAAAAGCCCATCAAATGCATACACTGCGGGGCCTGTGTGGAATTCTGCCCGCACGGGGTCCTCAAGCTAGAGGAAGTTCCTGCCTCGGGGGGTTGAAATGCTGCGAAAAGTCCTGTACATTGATCTGTCCAAAGAAGAATCCTGGGTCGAAGAGAGACAGGAGCTCTTTGATAAATGGATGGGCGGAACTGGAGTGGGAATTCGGCTGCTGCAAGAGGAGTGCCCAGCCGGCACCGATCCGCTCTCGCCCGCGACGCCAATAATTTTCTCCATAGGCCCTCTCAACGGCATCTTTCCCGTGGCTACCAAGACCGTGGCCACCTTCAAATCCCCGCTCACTGGAGAGCTTGGCGAGTCCTACGCCGGTGGCCGGCTCTCTTTAGCCTTGAGGTTTGCCGGGCATGAGGCGATTGTCATCCGCGGCCAGGCGCAGCAGCCCTCTTACATCTCCATAAACGATAGCGAGGTAAAGATCAAGGACGCCACATCGATCTGGGGCATCGATGCCCTGACCACGGGAGTGATTCTGCGCGATCGCGAGCCCGGCGTAGGCCGAAGAAGTATCATCCGCATCGGTCCGGCCGGCGAGGCTGCCGTTCGCTATGCAGGTGTGGTGGTGGATACCTACCGGCACTTCGGGCGGCTGGGTTTAGGGGCCGTCTTCGGCTCCAAGAATCTCAAGGCCCTGGTGGTCTCGGGAACGGAGCACGTAGACGTTCCAGATGTCAAGCGCTACAAAGAGGTCTACAACCGGCTCTACAAGACTGCCGTGCAGACGGATGTGATGGAGAAGTACCATGACATCGGCACCTCCGTAAACATCAACGTTCTCAACTGGCTCAAGGGTCTGCCCACCAAAAACTTCCTTCTCACCAGCTTTCCGGAAGGCGAAAAGATCAGCGGGGAGATGTTTGCGGAAAAGCACCTCTTGCGAAGGCTCTCTTGCGCCGGATGCCCCATTGGCTGCGTGCACATTGCTGCTCTCAAGACGGCCTTTTCCACTCATCATGAGTTCGAGGTAAGAAAGGTCTCTTACGACTACGAACCCATCTATTCCCTGGGCTCAAACCTTGGTGTAGTCTCAGCCGAGGGTATCTTGCAATTGATAGATGTCTGTGAGAGGCTGGGCCTGGATGTCATGTCGGCTGGTGTGGTCCTCTCCTGGGCCACTGAGGCTCTGGAAAATGGGCTCATCACGAGCAAAGAGACCCTGGATGTGCCTTTGCAGTGGAACCATGTGGAAGGCTACTCAAGGGCCTTAGAGAACATAGTCAAAGCCCTCAATGAGTTCTACGCTGCACTCGGTAGGGGGGTGGACTATGCTGCAAAAAAGTATGGCGGCATGGAGTATGCCATGACTTTGGGAGGAAATGAGGTCTCCGGCTACCACACCGGCCCTGCCTCCATCGTGGGCCAGCTGGTAGGTGTGCGCCACTCTCATCTGGACAACGGCGGATACGCCATCGACCAGAAGGCAATCAAAAAGCCCATGGACATGGAGACGATGGTCGATGAGATCATCAAGGAAGACGACTCTCGCGGTGTTTTCAACTGTCTGGTGGGCTGTTTGTTTGCCAGAGGCGTCTACACCGAGGAGAATATCATCGACTCATTGGGTACGGTAGGCATCGTCAAGACAAAGGAAGATCTGCAGGACTTGGGAAAGAGAATCTTCGAAGAAAAATACAAATTCAAGGTACAGGAGGGATTCGACCTCACATCTGCCCGCATTCCCAAGAGGTTCTACGAGACCGTCTCCTCTGCGGGATTGGTGGCGCCTGAGACGATAGAGGAGATGCTCAGGCTCTACAGAAAGAAGAGAGGTTGGAGCTAGCTACTCAGCATCCTCTTCATCGGGCATAGGCTTCGCTCTTCCCCTCTTTTTGGGAAGCTTCGAGGATTTCTTGGCTCTTGTTGAAGCCCTCTTCGGCTCCGTTTTTATTTCTTCTTGGGCATTTTCGGGCAGCTCCTTCCTGCGATCCCGGATCATGCCCCTCCTGGCCATCCTCTCCTTGATCATCCTCTTCACCTCGTCGCCCCCTACGGAGAAGACCTCGCCGATCAGCTCCATGGCCACCTCCAGCTCCCGACCCACCAGAGGATCACTGGACGCGGACCGGCCCGTCAGATCGATGAGATGGTCAAGGGGCTTTACTACCAGCTCCGAGGAGTATTTGTCCGGCACCTCCCGATAGATTTTGAGCATGCCGAAAATGTAAGGATAGAGGGGCGTGGTCGGACTGAGCCGGCAGAATGTGTTGGTCTTCTTCTTGGCCTCGGCCCGGGGCGAGGGCAGAATTCGGCGCTCCATAGAAATGACCCCAAGTCGCTCCAGCTTGTCAAGCTTGTTGATGAGTGTGGTCTGGTTCCAGAAGGGCCCGCCACCAGTGGGTCCCATCTCCCGCCAGATCTGATTTAGCTGGACAAAGCCCCCCTTTCGTTTCAGGTAGATCAAAAGAGAGGCCAAAGGACCTTGATCGCGTTGCAGGGCAGAGTAACGGATGAACTCATCCAACATACATGCACCAAGTGTGTGCAACTCTAAAGCTTTTTCGCTTTCTTTACAAATCTTTTTAAGCTTTAATAGCCCTTAATGGGATGGGAGTCACAATGCAAGCCATAGTCTTAGCCGCGGGCGAAGGCAGCCGGATGAGGCCTTTGACCACGAAGATGCCCAAGGTGATGCTGCCCGTGGCCGGCAAGCCCCTTTTAGAGCATATCATCCTCAGGGCGCGAGCGACTGGGATAGACAACTTCGTCCTGGTGGTAGGATACGGCGGCGATACCGTGCGCTCATACTTTGGAGACGGCGACCGCCTTGGCGTGAAGATAGATTATGCTCAACAGGCCAAGCAGCTTGGCACTGGCCACGCCCTGATGGCTGCCCAGAGTCTGGCAGAGGATAACTTCCTGGTTTTAAACGGAGATGTACTTCCTGATGAGGCATCCCTGCGGGAGATGGCCACAGGGGGCCTGGCGGTCTCAGCTATCAAGGTCGATGATCCCAGGAGATACGGCGTATTTTTGCAAGAGAACGGCTATTTCCGATCGGTTGTGGAAAAGAGCGACAATCCGCCCTCCAACCTGGCCAATGCAGGCATCTACTTTTTAGAGAGAAGCATTTTCGAGATCCTGCAAGCAGCACCTCTATCCGAGCGGGGTGAGTATGAGCTGACCGATGGGCTCAACCTGCTCGCTGCCAAAGAGGAGATCAGGATTGTGGAAATGGAACGCTGGCTGGAGATCGGCAGGCCCTGGGATATTCTGGCCGCCAACGAAATCCTGCTCCAAGATGTCGAGCCCTGCATCCTAGGCGAGGTTGAGCCCGGTGCCACCCTGAACGGGAAGGTGTCCATCGGTCGAGGAACCGTTGTTCGCTCCGGAGCCTACATTGTGGGCCCGGTTCTGATCGGAGAGGACTGTGATATCGGACCCAACTGCTACATCCGGCCCGCTACCTGCCTGGGAGACAAAGTCCGGGTGGGAAACGCGGTGGAGGTCAAGAATAGCGCCATCATGAGCGGCAGCAAGATCGGGCACCTCTCCTACGTGGGAGACAGCGTTATCGGAGAGAAATGCAATTTCGGCGCAGGGACCATCTGCTCCAATCTGCGCCACGACAAGGGAAACATAAAATCGTACATCAAAGGCGAGCGGTCAGACAGCGGCAGGCGTAAATTGGGTGTGATCATGGGGGATGATGTCATGACCGGGATCAATACCACTATCTACCCCGGCACGGTCATCGAGTCCGGCTTTAGGGGACAGCCTGCCGTTATTCACAGGGGCCTGGTCTTTTCCAAAAGATAGGGCTGAAAATAACAAGCCTTTTCAAGGCAAAGGACGAGCATAGGATAGAAATGATGAAAATCAGAGCTTTGAGGAGAACTTGATGAGAGATTTTATTCCCATAGCCAAGCCCATCATAGGCGACGAAGAAATAAAAGCTGTAGGAGAGGTGCTTAAAAGCGGCATGCTCGCCCAGGGTGAAGCGGTCAAGAGGTTTGAAGATGAATTCTCAAACTACTTGGGCGTGAAAAACTCCATAGCTGTAAACAATGGCACCGTCGCCCTGGATCTGGCCATCAAAGCCTTGGGGCTAAAGCCTGGAGACGAAGTCATAACGCCCGCCTTCACCTTCATTGCTACCGCAAATTGCGCCCTCTATCAGGGCCTGCGCCCCGTCTTCGCAGATGTGGACGAAAGGACATTCAATATAGATCCCGAGGACCTGCAAAAGAAAATAACTCCCCACACCAGGGCCGTGATCGGCGTTCACCTCTACGGCCAGCCCTTCGATCTGTCGGCAGTGCAGGAGATCTGCCAGGATGGGGGTATTGCGCTGGTGGAGGACTGCGCTCAGGCCCACGGAGCGGAATATCAAGGAAAGAAAGTGGGCTCTTTCGGAACAGGTTGCTTCTCCTTCTATCCCACCAAGAACATGACTACGGGCGAGGGGGGCATGATCACCACCGACGATGATGCTCTGGCGACACGTCTTCGCCTGCTGAGAAGCCACGGGGATACAGGAAAGTACAACCACGTGTCTTTGGGCTACAACTACAGGATGATGAACCTGCAGGGGGCCATTGGCCTGGTACAGCTGGGGCGGCTGGAGGGGTTCACGGCCAAGAGAATCAGCAATGCCAAGTTTTTAAACGATGGCATCAAGATCAAGGGCATCAGTACACCTTACCAGGCGAATAATGTCCGGCACGTTTATCATCAGTATGTGGTGCGAGTAGAGGACAGCTTTGCATCTTCCCGAGAGAAGCTGATGGAGTATTTACAGGGCAAGGGAATCGCCAGCGCCGTTCACTATCCCAAGGCGGTTTACGAGCAACCCCTCTACCGGGAGCTGGGCTACACTAAAGAGAGCTGCCCCGTATCCGAAGACGTCTCCCGCCGGGTGATGAGTCTGCCTGTACATCCCTCTCTCTCCGAAGAGGATCTGCAGTATATCGCCAAGACCGTAAATTCCTTCGAGGTCTGAGCATGGACGTTGGAGTCATCGGCGTCGGGGCCATGGGCCGAAATCATGCGCGTGTCTATTCGGAGCTAAAAGGAGTAGACAACCTTTATGTCTACGATCCAGTCACCGAAAACGCAGAGCGTTCTCGGGAGTTTGCTACAATCTGTGGATCATTGCAGGAGCTATTGGGCAATGTGGAGGCAGTCAGCATCTGCGTTCCAACCAGGTACCACTTCGAGACGGCCAAAAAAGTCATCGACGCTGGCATAAACTGCCTGATCGAAAAGCCCATTACCTTGACGGTCGATGAAGGTGAACAGCTCTTAAGAATCATCGAGGGCAGAGATATGGTTGTGGGAGTGGGCCACATCGAGAGATTCAACCCAATCGTGGCAGAAATGACAAAGATCGCACAACGGCCCGATTATGTATCCATCAAGAGACATAATCCCACCTCAAGCCGCATCACCGATGCCACTGTGGTGGAAGACCTCATGATCCATGACATCGACATAGCCTTCAATGTGCTTTTCAAAGGCGAAAGCGACTACAAGATTTTCAGTGCTGGGAGCGCAAACGTCTGCGAGGCTCTGGCCGTCTTCCCAGGATCTGTAGTCTCCATCTCTGCCAGCCGCCTGTCCTCCAAGAAGTTTCGCACATTTTATGTCGAGTCCGAGGACTTCACGACAGAGGGCGACTTCATGACCCAAGAGGTTTACATATACCGAAAACCAGGAAAGTACCGTGTAGAAAATGAGAGGTATATGCAGGAGAACATCATCGAAAAGGTCCTGGTAAATAAGGTCGAGCCCTTAAAGGTAGAGCTGAAGACCTTTTTGGATTGCGTAAAAGACAAAACGAGTTTTCCTGTCACACCCCAAGAGGCTCTAAAAAACCTGCAGATCTGCGAGCATATCAAGAAGGGATTGCAGGTCAAGAAGCCTTAGAGGACGGCTTTAGGAAGGGAATGGTTGAAATGACAGGGAGATGCGAGGATGGGGACGCTTCTATGCAAAAATTGCTGGGATGAGCGAAAATGAGCGAAAGCAATAGCTACTATGTCCATCCTACGGCCGTAGTCGAGAGCGAGGCGATTGGTGAGGGCACAAAGATCTGGCATTTCGCCCACGTGCGCAAAGGCTCGAAGATCGGCAAGAACTGCAATATAGGAAAGAGCGTTTACATCGACATTGATGCCGAGATCGGAAGCAATGTGAAGATCCAGAACTTTGTCTCCGTTTATAAGGGTGTGATCATCGAGGACGATGTCTTCGTTGGCCCTTCTGCGACCTTCACCAATGATCTGTATCCACGTGCTTTTAGCTGGGACGAAGAGCACGTTTCCGCCACGCGTATCTGCCGGGGCGCAAGCATCGGCGCCAATGCCACACTGGTCTGCGGGATTACCGTTGGCGAGTATGCCATGATTGGCGCAGGGAGCGTAGTGGCTGAGGACGTGCCGCCCTTTACTCTCGTGCTTGGCAATCCCGGTCGGCAAAAGGGGTGGGTCTGCTATTGCGGCCATAGGCTGAAAGAGGATGCCATGCAGAGCAGTGGTAAGACCGTTTATAAATGTCCGGCCTGTGGAAAGAGTGTGGAGATCACGAAATAGAGACCTGATAAGAGCCCAGATGAGGAAGGATAATCGAGATGTCTGAAGATGGTGCAAAGATTGCAGTTATAGGGCTTGGCAATGCCGGGCTGCCTTTAGCTGCGGTTGTGGCGGATAGCGGCAATA
Source organism: Methanothrix sp. (assembly GCA_035527135.1). Lineage (GTDB taxonomy): Archaea > Halobacteriota > Methanosarcinia > Methanotrichales > Methanotrichaceae > Methanothrix. Next base: position 21,781 of record DATLBD010000094.1, read on the forward strand.
AGGTCATGGGCGTGGATATCAATGAAGAACGCTGCCGGATGATAAACCAAGGAGAAAATCCCATACCCGAGGAAGCGGGCTTAGAAGAGCTTATCAAACTGCACGGAGGCAAGCGGCTTGTCGCAACGCCCCGATTCGAGGATGCGAGAGGCTGCCAAACCTTCATAGTGATAGTGCCCGTCTTTGTGGATGCCAGCAATAATCCCGACTTCTCAATTATGCAAAGAGCCCTCAATTCTTTGGGCAAGATCCTGAAGAAAGGAGATCTGGTCGTTTTAGAGACGACCTTTCCGCCTGGCACCACAGAGGGTATGGCGGCAAGCCGGCTATGCGAGTCAAGCGGCCTATTGCCGAGCGACTTTTTCCTGGCCTATTCTCCGGAGAGAATAATGACAGGCTATAGCCTCTCCCGGCTGAGAGAATTTCCCAAGGTGATCGGCGGCAGGGACGAAGAGAGCGGCATAGTAGCCTATCAAGTCTATAATAAATTCGTCAGCAACCTTCATCTGGTCTCCTCGGCCAAGGTGGCAGAGATGATCAAGGTTATGGAGGGCTGCTATCGCGATGTAAATATCGCGTTAGCCAACGAACTCTTCAAGATTTGCCAGGATCTGGGAGTAGACTTTTTCGATGCAAGAGAGAAGGCCAACCACCAGTTCTGCCACATCCACCTGCCGTCTACCGGAGTCGGCGGCCACTGCATTCCTGTGTACCCATGGTTTCTCATAAAGGAGATGGAAAAAAGAGAGCACTTCAGCAATTGCCGCCTGCTGAGCGTCTCGCGTGAGGTCAACGATGAGATGATCCGCTACTGGGCTGAAAGAATATTATTGGAGTGTATGAAAATCAAAAAGCCGCTTACCAGCATCAAGATCTGCATCAAGGGAATTACGTTTCGAGCAGGTGTAAAAGAGTTCTACCACAGCCGCAACCTGGCCCTGGCCAGGCTTCTTATGGAGAAGGGACTTGACGCTTACGTCTATGATCCACTGCTAAGCGAGCAAGATGTGCAAGAAAAGAGCCTGCGCTACATAGAGCCTCAGAAGGCTGATTTGCTCTTTGATCCCTTCAGTCTAAAGTTCGAATATCCTAAAAAAGAACTAACTAAAATAAATTAGATATATACAAATTAAATAGGGCCGAATAACAGCAATAAACCGCCAGGAAAAAGTAATTGATAATAAAACGGACGGACTAAATGAGGATACTTCTTCTCTCCAACCAGCCGGAGAGGACGACACGGCTCTTGATGTTCAAAGCAACCCTGCAAAGCCAGGGCCATGAAGTCATCGTGCCCAAATTCAGCTCCCGAGGCTGGCTGCAAATAGCCAAGCAGGCCAGGCAAGTTCTGCAAAAGGAAAGGCCTGATGCTGTACACCTCTTCAATGTGCCAGATATTATTTTTCACGGCCTGGGCAAGCTGAAGGGCTCATGCTACAAGAAGCTCATCTACGACTATCGCTCTCCCTGGGGTGTGGAGCTGCAGATGAGCTTCGGGCCCCTGGCCAGGCCCGCAGGCGAGTACTTTGAGAGAGAGCTGGCGGGGGCAGCAGACCTGATAACCGCAGTCAACCGGCCGCTGGCGGATAAGGTTAGGTCTTACATTCGGAGAAATGACAAGCCACTTTTCATTGTGAACAATTACCCCGCAAGAAGCTTCCTGGAAAAGAGCCGGACCGCCGCAGCATCAGATATTGTCAATGAGAAGCCCATCGTCTTCATGGGGAGAATAAGTCGCCAGGAGGGGATAGGCAATCTGCTCAGTCTCATCCGTAAGATTCCGGAGCAGACCTTCTGGATCATAGGAGATGGGCCTCTCTCTAGCTGGTATCTGAGAAAGCTTCCTAAAAACGCCCGATTCTTTGGCTGGCAGCCGCACGATAAGGTGGCCGGGCTGATCAGCCAGGCCAGGGTCTGCCTCATACCCCATAGCGAGAGCCTGCTCACGCCTTATGCCACGGACAGAAGCGTCTGGAAACTAAATGAGTACCTGCTACTGGGCAAGACGGTAGTGGCATCCGGGGTGACCGAGGAGGAGAAGAGAAAGAACCTGGTGGTCGTGAAGGCAGAAAGGCTGGAAGAGGCGGTGCGCGAGAATCTTACGCGAGAGCCTGAGAAGCTCTCTGCAGAGGATTATAGGTTCTGGGACAGAAACGACCAGATTATCAGAGAGGCTTACGAGAGCCTTTGAATCAGAAACAATGCGGATGAGTTTTTCATTCTTTAAAAAATAAAAAATGATGCCGGAGCCGGTATCAATCTCTTAGCCCGGATAAAGTGACAACAACTCACTCGCTCTCAAGTTCCGGGTAAACGAGTGTTCTGCCTTCCGGATATTCCAGTCCCAGGCGCTGCAGATATTCCCGATGAACGCTCACCGGATCAAGATCTGCTTCAGGATGGAGCAGTTTGGCCAGATAGGTTATGCCCACTACCTGGTCCAGGCCGTTGAGAACGTCCCAATCCATGACGAAAACCCGGTCGGCCTTAAATGCAGAAAGGCCGTTTGCCCCTGCTCGATCCCGCAGCTCATTTCTCACAGATTGCAGCTTGACCGTATCACTGGATGGCTCTGCTTTCCATCCAATCTGGGTTTGATCTGAGGATTGGGTCTGCCTCTTGAGTATAACTTCCGGGTTTTGTGATACTACCCATTCCCAGCCCACTTTGGGATAAGCATCGTCCAGCTTCTTGGCGATATTGTAGCCATTGGCCACGCTCAAGACCTGATCAAAGCCGGAGCCGGCACCCAGGGTAGATAGATCTGAGGTTGAGCTCCACTCCGCATAAACCTTGGGCTTATTTAGACCATCCACTGCCTGTTCTACAGAGTCTCTCTTCTCGCTGTACCAGTTGATATAATCTTGAGCTTCTTCTTCCTTGCCTAAGATCGTGCCCAATATATTGATCTCACGCGTCATGTTTTCTGGCTTGGTGAACTCCAGGGCCACTGCCCTGATATTCTTAAATGGTGCTAAGCCCTTTTCTACAGCAAGTATTCCATAGGGCTTGTCAGGATAGCTGTATCCGATTACCACCATGTCGGGCGTAATGCTCTCTTCCCCACCTTTGGCGATTTCTCCTATCATCTCATAATCCGGTGCATTCCACTTTCCTATGCTCTGTTTCTCTTTGAGCTGGGGAAAATAGTAGCCCTTTTTCTGCACGCTATCCGAGACGCCGACCACTTTGTCTGCGGCGCCCAGCATGACCACGGCCTCGGCCGCATCCGAGCTGAGAACGATTACGCGCTCGACGGGCATAGGGAAGGTAACCTCTCTGCCGGCGGTATCAGTGATGGTCAGGGGATAGTCTGCCGCCCCGGAAGGAGCGCAGAAGAGCAATGCCACCAGTGGTAGAATTAGCAAAGCTGAAACGGACTTTATTTTCATATTTATTCCTCTCTTTAAGTCTTAATTATTAGAACAATTCTGATACAAGTCTCTTTTGTTAATAAATTTTTCGGCTTTGATGTTATGAAATATGTAGTATTAGAACAAATGTGGGGGGGGCAAGAAGCGTTGTTTTTGACTATTGCAGATCCCGTCAGGTAGTGATAGGAGAAAAGCTTGTGAATATCAACCGGCCGAAATAGTCAGTTCTAAGCACGGTTAGCAGTTCTGGTGATCGGGTGGAACAAAAATGAAGATGCGGCTGTAGACAGCAGAAGGGATCAAAAACTAAGCGCATCCAAATCCGGGCCATCTCAGCCGGCATTAAGAGCAGACTTGGGATGGCCTTAGGGATTTGTTGTTTTGTTGTTTTTTATGATCTCAGCGCCTTCGCAATCAACGGTGCCACCGAGACCGTGCTTACGCCCTTGTCCAGGGTGTCCGTGGCCAGCACCGCCTCCACTCCGGAGCGGTAGAGCTTGAGAATGGCCGACCCGGTCAAGACGGGATGCACAGCCGCCAGATAAACCCGACTGGCGCCTTGCTGGCGCAAAAGCTCGATGGCCGTGGCCATGGTTCCGCCTGTGGCGATCATGTCGTCGAAGATGACCACATCTCTGCCCTTAACTGCCACCTCTTTGGGTGCCATGGAAACCTCCGTTCCCGAGAGGCGGGTCTTTTGCAGGTAGTCAGAGTCGCAGCCCAGGCTGGCTGCTGCCGTCCGGGCCATGGCCACTGCCCCCTTGTCGGGAGAGATGACCACGGTGTCTTTAAGCCCCATGCTGCCGATCCGTTCGGCCAATAGGCCCGTCGCATCCAGATTCTCGATGGGGCACTGAAAATGCTCCATAATGGATGGGGCATGAATGTTAACCAGATGAACACGACCATTTTTTAAAAACGGATTCAAGGCCGTGGCCACTGCCCGAGAGGTCATGGGCTCTCCCGGTTTGAAGATCTTATCCTGCCGGGCATAACCGAAGTAGGGTATTACCAATGATACATGGCAGCCCTGGCAGATGTCCAGGAGTTGCAAGAGATAGACCAGGTCTTGATCGGTGGGTGTAGACTGGATTATCACTATCTCATCATCCAGATGTGTCACAATCTGAGAGTATGACTCACCGTCAGGAAATGTCTTGTAATCGCAAAGAGCTAGCGTTTCATTTAAGGTTGTAGCCACCCGGCCAGCGAGAAGCTGGGAGGCAGGCCCTCCAATAATCATCAAAAATCACCTTTAGCTTCCTACTACCTTCATTCTGACTTTGATGGTAGGCGTGACAATGGCCCCAATGGCCCGCACGTCCTTGCCAATCTCGATATCCTTTAAGAGCTCGAAGAAATTTCCGGCCAGCATCAAAGAGCGAATGGGCCTGGCCTCTTCTCCCGGCTCGATAAAGAAGGCATTTTTTGCCTCCACGGAAAAGTCTCCGGAGATGGGATTGGCGGTATGGGCGCCTATGAGGCCGTTTACCAGATATCCTTTCGTTTCAGCCAGAAGATCCTGGGCCTCAGAGGAGCCAACAATGAGGTTTCTTATTCCCACTCGCGGAACATCGGAGTACCCGGAGCGCACGGCATTGCCCGTGGACCGGACGCCCTCCTTTCCTGCTGTGTAGCTGTCGTAGAAATAGCCCTTTAAAATGCCCTTGTCAACCAAGACTGTCCTTTGGGAAGGCACACCTTCGCCATCAAAGGATGAGGAGTCCATGCCGCCAGAAAGAAGCCCGTCATCCGCAATCATGAGGCTCTCTGGTGAGATATTCTCGCCCACTCGTCCTCGAAGAGAGGAGCGGCCCTTCTGCACATTGTCTGCAGCAAGAGCGGGAAGCAGGGTATACTCTAGTAGCTCGGCTACGGCCAGCGGCTTGATGAGCACATCAAAGATTCCGCTCTCAGCCCGGCTGCCGCCCAGAGAGGAGTGCGCCATCTCGGCTGCTGCCTTTCCCACGTCCTCTAAAGAGGGCTGATAGCTGCGAAAATTGCAAAACTCACTGCCTGTCGCCACATCCGTGGCCTTGGCAATTGTCTCCAAAGAGGCATGCATGAGAGTGGAGGTCTCCTGCAGATTTATTCCCCGCGAGTTTATCACAAAACTTGTACCGCAAATGCAAGCCACGCCGCCGGATACAGGCACCGCGTCCTTGACTGTCCTGCAGCCGGAAAGCATGCTTTCTGCCATGTCAAGGCATTCCTCGGGGCTGATTCTCTCTAGCCTCGGATCGAAGATGCCCACAGGGTGCACCACCTTTTCCGGTACGGGAAGAGAGCGCCAGGATTCATCTGCACCTCTGGCCCGAGCAGACAGAACAGCGCTCTTGGCCACGAACTGCAGGAGCGACATGTCGCTAGTGCTTGAAAATCCCACGCCGCCCGCGGTCACTGCCCGAAGCCCCAGGCCACGGTGAAAGCTCTCGCTGGCCAACTCCACAGCATCACGGCGCAGGTCTATATCTACAGAGCGGCCGGTCATACCATAAACCTCGGCCTGCTCCGCCCCCTCTTGCAGGGCTATGGAGAGTAGCTCGTGAGCATGCTCCAGAAGACTATCCGATGTATCTGAGATCTTCATCCCCGCCCGTCGCCTCATAAGGAGCCTGGGCACGCTCCATCTCCTGCAGCTTGCCTATGATCTTCTCCATCTCCTTGGCCCTTTCCTCCAAAGCCTGCATGTCCACTTCAATGCCTAAAATGCCGGAGAGAATGCGCAGAACCTCGGAAGCGGCTTTGGGATCGACTAGATAGCCGGAGGTTACCCCCATAAGACAGACGGCGTCTATGCCCCGCAGGGCTCCCATGCCCAGCAGCAGCCCCGAGACGCCGATGATGCCTCCGCCTGGCTCATTCTCATGAAAGACGACCTCTTTTCCTTTCATCTCCTCCACGAGTTCGAGACTGGTGGCCGCCCCCATGACCGTAGGCTTGTCCACGAACTGGCCTGTGCCGTAGCCTCCCAGAGAATAGATCCTTTTTACATGGAAGCTTTGGGCAATGTCCAGGAAGATGCTGCATAGCTCATAGTGCCCCTCGTTAGTAGCACTCTGATAGTCGCCGATGATTATGAGCAGATCCGGCTCATCGTTCTTGCCATGATAGGCAAAGATTTCATTTCGGACCTGCCTGATGGTGCCATCCTCTTTTACCATCACCTGGGGCGGAAAATGGGGTGAGTAGATCTCTATGATCTTCTCAGCCTTCAGTTCTTCTACCATGTGATCGGCCACTAGCTTTCCCACATGGCCCACACCCGGCAGCCCCTCCACAAGAATAGGATCTTTAAGAGTTATTTCTTTTATACGGTGAACCAGGGTTTCCTTCATTTTGCCTCCTGGCCGAGAGCTCTCCTATACTTGCCATAAGGGTCGT
>DATLBD010000095.1:0-4069 GCA_035527135.1 Methanothrix sp.
AATCTAGAGAAGCTCGTATAAAAGCAGAGGCTTTTTCCGGCCAAGCTGTCGTATGGCCATTTCCCCTTCATCCAGGAGAAGATAAGTATCGTTCGTCCCAAGGCGGGAGACATTTCCCTGCTCGTGCGTAAAACAGCCAGCGTTCACGGCCAGTGGCCCTCCCTTTCGTTGAAATATGCCAGCTCGGTGCGTATCCCCATAAATGAAGCAGTCTATTTTCCCAAGGTTCCGCTCGCGAATGAACTTCAATATAGCCTCATATTGCCCCTCTACGGAAGCTAAACGCTGGTGGGAAAAAACACCAGCGTTAAACCTCAGCAGAAGACTGGAGGCTTTCCAGATAGAATTCTCAAAGGAGACCATCTCACCGATGCAAGCGGTGCGGTAGATGCTCTCGTAAGCATAGGTCATCATCATCTCCAGGTCAGCAGGGAGAAATTCCTCCCCAGAGAGCCTGCGCAGCTTCTCCACTAACTGCAAAGTGAAGGTTTGAATGCCGTCCAAATGATGGCCATGCGTGAACAGGAAGGTCCTATGACCGCATCGGGCTCGGTAGGTGGGGTAGAGCATATCGATATCAAGGCCGCAAAAATTCAGGCGCCAGCGTAAAGTTGGAATATAAATGGGATATAGGTCTCCTCTGGCAGCTCTCTCCATGAACTCGCCCTCCTGCTTTTGTACCACAAGGTGATGATCATGATTTCCCACAACGTAGCGAATCTTCAGATTATCCTGGGAGAGTCGTTTTAAAAGAGGGATTGAGGCTCGCACCGCATTCTCTGGCCGCACCCTCCAGAAATCGAAGATATCGCCTAAGAGCACGACCTCATCGCAGTTGCTCCCCAATTCAGAGATTTCTCGCATCAACTGGTCTACCTTTTCCGGTTTATTCAGGGTCGATGAATCCAAGCCAAAGTGCGTATCCGAAATTATCAGCGATGCCATGCTCCTCCTTTCCCACAACATTTCATTACTGTTGTTATTTATAAATATTGTGAGACAGAATTCAGGGAATGAGGAAAAATGAATTCAGAATCGATCCACTCCCATCGAGCAAAAGACAAAAATATGTTCTAAAAAAGCAAAACATCAGAATGATAGACATCGCCATTCCCAAGGGCAGCCTGCAAAACCAGACACTGCAGCTTTTCGAGCAAGCCGGGCTGGGGGTTAAAAGAACGGAGCGGGAGTACAACGCCCGCATTGAAGATCCTCGCATCGGTAAGGTGAAGATACTCCGTCCCCAGGAGATACCGGGATATGTGGCCAAAGGCTATTTCGACCTGGGCATCTCCGGAACGGACTGGATTATGGAGTCCGGATCCGTGGTGGCCCATGTCACTGAGCTTAACTACGGCAAACAGGGGCCTGGCATTGTAAAGCTGGTTGTTGCCGTGCCCGAGAGCCTGGATATCCACTCTGCCCGCGATATAAAACCGGGTAGCCGCGTGTCCACGGAATATCCCAACCTCACCCAGGCCTTCTTTTTAGGGCTGGGAATACCGGTGGATATCCAGTTCTCCTTTGGAGCCACCGAGGCTAAGGTTCCGGAGCTGACCGATGTGGTCGTTGATCTGACCGAGACCGGTTCCACCCTGAAGAAAAACGGCCTGAAAATCATTGATGTCATGCTCAAGTCTACCTCGGAGTTGATTGCCAACAAAAAGAGCTGGGCAGATCCGGAGAAGCACGAGGAGATCATAGCTGTGCAGACGCTTCTATCCGCAGTCATTAAGGCCAGGGGAAAGGTCTTGCTCAAGATGAACGTGCCCGAGGACTCGATAAAGGATGTCATCTCCATGCTGCCTAGCATGAAAAATCCCACTATCTCCAAGCTCTACAACTCCGGCTACTACGCCGTGGAGACTGTGGTCGACAGATCCACTGTCAACCTGCTCATTCCTCAGCTCAAGAAGTCAGGGGCAGAGGATATCCTGGAGCTGGCCATCTCCAAGATCGTGCCCTAAATCCATCCTTTTTCGAAATACAATTGGCAGCTAATAAGAATCGGTCGTGCATCTGATTAGCTGAAAGCTCAATTCAAAACCTGTATTTGGTGGACAAAATATCATAGTTTTAGAGTTTGAGTCATTGATCGTGATTTTCAGTTGAACGGATACACGAACCCAATAATCTGTCTTTAAAAAAACAAGCGGGCGCAGAGGGATTCGAACCCCCGATCTACAGCTTAGGAGGCTGCCGCCTTATCCTGACTAGGCCACGCGCCCTTTTCAGCTTTCTCGTGTAACCAACACGTATATCAACCTTTCCAGATTGGCACGCTTTGGATATTTTCCCTTTTGCGGTATTTCTCCGCATAGCGACATGTCTCCGGAGGGCGAATTCTCTTCCTTCGGAGCCATCTCTTCTGTGATATCGCTTCCTTCATCGATCTCTTTTCCTTAGCGAATGAGCACCGCACTCAGAACAACCACAAAGAGGCCCAGGAAGAACCAGCCCAAGATCCCTTCCGCCATAGCCAGATGCCTGTAGACGCCTACAGGATAGGTATTGACGGGCGCCTGGGAGGTGGTGAACATGGCAATGCTGAAATAGAGGGCATCGGTGAAAGAGACGCGCTTGCTGGGCTTTAGCCTGGTGTCTCCGGGAAGCTCCATGCCTTCGATCTCGAACTTGTCCATGCCCTTTCCTGCCCAAAATATCACTCCAAAGATGAGAATGGTAAAGAGGCACCAGAAGGATGTATAGCTCACCCTAACTCCATAACCGCAGGATAGCCAGGATATAATGTCTGAAATCTTGGCCCAGCCCCAAGGCGCCTCGTCTTGACCTATCCTTCGGTATTGATAGTAGCATTCATCGGCTTCGTCAAACCACTCCAGGCTCTTGTAGTTTTTCACCAGTGCCAGGTAGGCAGCCCCATTATACACCATGCGACCACGTATCGTGTTCCAGTGGACCACGAATTTGGTGAAGTCCGTGCTGTTGAGGTTAATTTTAGAGTTCTCACTGAATGCGACATCATCCAGTTGCATGCTGTAAAGCCTGGCCCCCTCCAAAATCAAGTCCCCTTCAAATCGGGCATTGACGAAATAGGCCAGGTCTGCAAACTTCACTCCTCCAAAGAAGGCCGTCTTTCTAAAGTCAACATTGCCAAAGTCCGCAAGGCCCGCAAAGCTAGACAGGCCAAATGTGCTTCCCTTGAGAAAAAAGGCCTCACGAAAGACCACATCGCTCTCGAAACGGGTGGCTGCAAAGGTGGCATTGCCCCGGAACTGGGCAGCCAGAAATGTGACCTGACCGGCAAACTGCGTCTCAAAGAAGCGCACATCTTCGAAATTGGCATTCCGAAAAGATCCTGACCTCAAGAATTTGGCATTATCAAAGTCGACATCTTTGGCAAAAATGCAGTCCAGGAAGATCGCATCTCCATTGAACTGGGCATTGCCAAAGCTTGTATCGTTAAAAAAACGCGCGCCTATGAAGGAGGTCGGTCCTTGGAAATCAGTGTCTGCAAAGTCGGCCTGCTTCAGGAATTTTGCTCCGGAAAACCTGGCGTCTCCCTGGAACCTGGATTTGATAATACTGACACTCTCTTGAAAGGCGCATCCCCGCAGATCTAAAACCTCAGCGAACGTCACTGATTGCATTCTTACCGGTCCCTGGAAGCGGGAGTTGGTAATTCTTATCGATTGCGTGACAGGTCCATCGATAATCCCCAGATCCAGTTGACCTGCAATGGTTACGTTGTCATAGTTCAAAGGCTCGCCTGATCTTATTTGGACCAGGAGATCTTGGGCGGCTATAAGCTGGGAAGCCGAGCCCTGCGGCAAAGGGGCATCAAGCCCTGGCTCTTTTGCAAAGGCTCCCTCAATAAACAGGAGGAGCAATAGGAAGGCCAAGAACAGCGTGTGCCATCTGGAAACTCGAATCACTGACCTAATTTGAAGACGGCCCAGGATTTATCATTTTTGTATTAACGGATCATAACCCTGCCTAAGGTCACCAGGAAGAGCGCCAGCAGCAGCCAGCCTAAAATTCCTTCCAGGATGACATAATACCTGTTCTTGCCCACAGGCAGAAATTCATTGGGCCCCCGGGAGATGAA
>DATLBD010000096.1:0-4980 GCA_035527135.1 Methanothrix sp.
TCTACGGTTAAAAAGAATTCGATTTCAGTTATCGACGCTATTCAAGGAGCCTTTGAAGGAAATCCATTCATCCCTTGAAAACTTTGATTGCGGCCTGAATTCTTAATGATTCCGCGGGTATGGCTGAATAGTTACAATTTAATATAGTTTTGAAGAGAAACTAAATGGAGCATTAAAGAAATAGTCTGGCAAAAGGTGATAATCTCCATGGATTCCAATTCGAGTTCAGATTCAATTACATCAGAGCCCGTATCCAATGTTCCGGCCCAGATCCTGCAAGGGGCAAAGGCCGAAAGGCCGAAGAAAAGGGCACTAGGGGAGATCTTCTCTCGTGCCTTCGAGATCTACAGAGACAATCCCATAATGATTGTGCCTTCGCTCGTTCCCATAGCTGTGCTCATCTTGAGTATGGTGACCTTCGCGGGCTATATGGGGCTGATTGCAGTCTTTGGAGAAGGGGGACTCATCGCGTTCTCTGCCCTGGCAGGACTTTTCCTGTTCTTAGTACTGATAATAGTACTCTTCTTCCTGGCAGAAGGGATGACAATAGAGATGATCAGAGAGGCGTCCTCAGGCAACAAGGCGGACCTATCCTATGCCTGGCAGGTCACTCGAACCAAGATGGAGCCGCTCGTTCTCTCCTCCCTCTTGGCCGGCGTAATTGTAGCTTTTGGATATCTGCTTTTCTTCATCCCCGGAGTGATCTTGAGCTTTGCCTTCTTCTTCGTCGCCCAAGCGGTTATGATTGACGACAAGTCCGGCACAAAGGCCCTGAAAGCAAGCTATCGTTTTGTCGAGGCCAACTTATCCGACGCTCTGATAGTCGTGCTCGCCTCCCTAACTATAGGCGCAGTGCTTCCTACTATCCCGTTCATCGGCCCTTTGCTCAGCCTGCTCTCTCTGCCCTACATCTACGGCCTGGCCACATTGCTCTATCTCGATTATAAAGAAGGGCAGTCGAAAAAGCCGGAGACAGCAGTGGAAGTATCCTGATTGATGGATTGAAGCAGGCAGGGCAAATGCCTTTTTCTCGACCATCATCTTTAATTTCAGTATTTACATGGTATTAGGCATGAGCAAGATCGGAAAGGCGATCAGACTGGAGCGTATTTTAGATCGCAAGACTCGCAGAACGGTCATTGTACCCATGGATCACGGCATCTCCGTAGGCCCCATCGCCGGTCTGACGGATATGCCCGCCACGGTGGATAAGGTAGCTGAGGGCGGCGCCAATGCTGTTTTGGGGCATATGGGCCTGCCGATGCACGGCCACCGGGGCTATGGGCGCGATATCGGATTAATTATTCATCTCTCGGCATCCAGCTCCCTGGGTCCCGATCCCAACCACAAGGTTCTCGTGACCGAGGTAGAGGATGCCATAAGAGTGGGCGCGGACGCCGTAAGCATTCACGTCAATGTGGGCGCTGAGGATGAAGCGGAAATGCTACATGATTTGGGCAGAGTAGCCCGAACCTGCGATCTGTGGGGCATACCACTCATTGCCATGATGTATCCTCGCGGACCGAAGGTCAAGTCCGAGCACGGCGTGGAGTACGTCAAACTTGCCGCACGAATTGGTTCCGAGCTGGGGACGGATATTGTTAAGACCAATTACACCGGCTCTCCTGATACCTTCCGAGAGGTTGTAGAGGGCTGCAGCGTGCCAGTAGTTATCGCCGGAGGACCAAAGATGGACACTGAAAAGGATCTCTTGCAGATGGTCTATGACGCAATAAATGTCGGCGGAGCGGGCGTTGCTTTCGGCAGAAACATCTTCCAGGCACAAAACCCTACTCTATTGGTCAAGAAATTGTGCACGGTCGTTCATAAGGGGTATACTCCAGAAGAGGCTGAGAAGGTCGTCCTCTAAACGATCTTCACTTTTATTTTGCATATTATTTGACTCTATTGCAGTGCATCAAGAATCAGTTGGTATTCTCTTTAGGCTCACAGATAGCTTCCGATTTACACCAGGATCAATGCGGTCGTGATCTAACTATAGGTTGTTATAAATAGATAGACTCTTCATATGTTACATGGGGTGTAGTATATAGGACGGAGAGGTCCAAAACCACGATTTTTGGAGGTGGCATGTCCAAATGAGAAGCGTTCTCTATTTGGAATAGCTGGAAAAGGAAACATTACTGTCTATGGTATCTATGAGAGAAGTTGAACATGCTCAATGCGTTGACTAGACGTGAGCCAATATCTCGGCCAGCCTTGGCATAGTAAAGGAATTTGAATAAATATCTAGCATATATTGAAAGAAGTTAACACCAAGTTTCCTGCAAGTATCCTTTACCGATAATACATTTTCCCATGCACACTTTCCCAAATCGGATCTTGTTCCGTAGCTGATCTTTTGTTTGATAACTGGTTCGCGAGCTGCAATTTCAGACTCATTATTGCGAAGGGGGATGGAAGGATGGTCCAGAAATTAAAGCAATCGACCTCGATTTTTCCAGGTAGAGGATAATCGTAGCTCAAGCTCGTCATAGCCATATGACTTGAAGATTAGTTCTCCTCAAATTTAGATCTAACTTCCATCTTGAGATTCTCATTAGGATCAATTTTATAAAATTACATGAATTAGTAAAATTCGTAAAGTTAATCCCGGAATGATTCAAGTATCTGCTTGTGGCATCTAAGGTAAGGATTCAACTTGATATAGTGACGAATTTCATGAATCCAACAAATGCAATTTATTACATCGGGTGCGCGGAGGGTCACGAATACCCCGACCTTCAGGTCGGGGATGAAGTGAACCCTCGCACATTTTTTTGCGCTCTCTTAAATCGATAATCCATTGGTTGTTTTTGGAACCTAAGTTGCATGTGGTGACACCAACATATGGCTAGGATATGTTAAATCAGGAGAATCCGAAAGCAGAGTTCCAATCGTGCAGATCAAAGGGATCTGAGCAACGAAGAATCGATGATTTCTGAATTTCCAAAAAACCGGGCGTGCGGCCCGAAGCATACCCCTCCTTTAGGGTGAGGGTGGTCGCACGCAGTTTGATTTAGACCTAAATGTGCTAATTGATATGGTTGTTTTCAACCTTGTTATCCAGATTTGGAAGTGTAATGAACAGACCGTCCCCGGCATTATTGCTTCCGCGGTTCCATTTGATGGAGTTCATTCCAGAATTGTTGATAGATATTCCATGCATCCCGTTGTTGCTTAATATGTTACTTGTGATCAAATTGTTCCAGGATTCTTCTAATGCTAAGCCAGACTTTAAACTATAAATGGCAGAATTTCTCGTAACAGTGTTTTTATCAGAGCTGTAGGCTAATAATATGCCATTTTCTAAGCTATTATCCACAGTATTGTTTACTATATAATTATCATTAGAACGTAAGAGAACGATACCGCCTTCATTATCTATAAATTTATTATTTTCTATCCTTGACTTTGTAGTGTTATCGAATAGCACCCCTATATCAGTATTGCTAAAAACTAGATTCTTTACAGTGATATTGCTGCAATTTATGCAATAGACCGTTCCTGCTCCAGAGTTCTCATCTATAACTAGGTTATATTTTTCAACAAGATAAAATATAGGTCTTCCATTGATAAGATTGCTGACATCAATATCGTTCTGACTATCTGCATCGAAGTTCCATTTGCTGCCAGATATCGAGTTGTTGCGCAGAATATTATTGCGGCTCGACCACAGATTTAGACCGGTTATGGCATTATTCTTGATTGTATTGCCTGCAACAAGGCAACCATTGGACTTTTCTATAAAAATGCCGGTCTTAGAATTATTTATAATTAGATTGCCTGCTACTTTATTATCATTTGAATGGGATAGATATATGCCATCAGCATTGTTTCCCAAGATATTATCTTCGATGATATTGTCATTCGAGTCATAGAGACCGATGGCATCTATTAAGTTCCCTTCTAGGGTATTGCCTGTGATATTGTTACTGCTGGATTTGTACAGATCGATGCCCAGCCCCGTCTTCTTGGCATCCTTTAAAATTAAGGAAGAAGTATTGCTGATGTTATTTTTAATTATAGCATTATTGGTAGAGCTTTCGAGTTCCATTCCGGCGATAAAGTTCTCATCTAAATCGTTGCCTGTGATGGTATTGCCGCTGGACCCATATATGTACATGCCGAATTTGTTTCTGCTCAATTTATTGCCCATTATGGTGTTGTTGTTAGAAGAAACCTCAATGCCAGATCCATCTTTAGAGTTGGTTATCATTAGCCCTTCGATAACAATACCATCCGCCAAGAGTGTGATAGTGCTCCCTTTTCCATCCGCGTCAATGATGGGGATGCCGGCATCTGTGCCTATGCCACGCAGGGCAACTGCCTTGTACACATATACATCTTCTTTATAGGTGCCGCTATATATTTCGATAATATCTCCAGATGCAGCTGCATCTATGGCTTTCTGTATGCTATTAAAAGAAGCATTTTGGCCGCCCACGCTCAATGTTGCAGATTGCGCTAATCCTATAGAGAAGAGAACTAGCATTAAAATCAATGATCTGATATATATCATAATAACTTGACCACTTATATGTTATCGCCTAATCGGCATGAGTTGCTATCATTTGATTTTCGGGGTGTTTTTTAACAATCGTCTCAGTTGTTATCTATTCAAGCATAAAAGCTTTTTGCAGCTTGCCATGCTTTGTGTCGTCCCGAATGTTTGGACTTTATGTACTCCGGCCCGTTTGTTATATTCATTAGTAATCATTTAAATCAGTCTCCATTCGATTCAGGAACATTCCCACCTTGCCTCCTTCTGGCAGCCTTGCCCAGAATGCGGTATCTGGCGTCTGCAGATACCATTTTGTATCAAGTGACTCATGGAATCGTATGTGTTTAGCTGGCCAGCTTCTCGGTTAGCATTTGGAGACTATTCAATCCTCTCTGTCCCCAAGTTGCCAGTGTCGTCATGATTCGCTCATGAATCGATGTTCCTTTATCATTGCGAAGCGTGCCCAAGATCTTTCT
>DATLBD010000097.1:0-3891 GCA_035527135.1 Methanothrix sp.
AAAGCAAAAGGCCGGCAGAACATCGACATCCTTTTCCAGCTCCCGGATGAGGCTATCGACTACGCCCAAATCGCCATTAGCCCAGTAGGTCCTAAAGAATAAGATGCCCACGCAGTGCTCATGCCTTTTGCCGCGCCACTCCAAATAATTAGCGACTGTTGAAAATGCTTCTTTAGAGTCAGGATGATAGAGGCCCTGCCAGAGTCTTTCCCGTGGTGACTCGTAGCTAAAGTTGCATCCTAGGACCTCTTTTCCGATGTAGCGAATCATATTGGCGACATTTTCGACCCCACCGTAGAGCACATAGGCATTGGCCGTGGAGACAATCCTGCTGGAGACCGTGGAAAATGACCACATGGCAGGGTCGAGACCTAAGGAGATTATGGGGATTTTCTTGTCTATCTTCTCCACAACGCTGCCGAAGTGCGGGTCCTGTTGAGAAGGATGCAGGATTATGGCCTGGGCGGCGTTCAGAGAATTGATGCACTCTTGCAGTCTCTCTTCATGCAGCTCAGAGATTGTCCAGGTCTGTAGATGGGCGCTCGTCTCCCTGGCCGCCTGCAGGAGCAGCGATACATCACTGGCCCAGCATAGGGCTGCTAATCGCATGCAATAGCCTCGCTAAGCGATCGCAGGGGGACTATGTAGGGCCTACCCAGAGCGTTCATGACTATGGCCTCGATTCCGTAGACCCGGCTGATGTTGGCTTCGTTGAGAAGCGCTTTTGGCTCGCCTGCTGCGTAGACTTTTCCATCCTTGAGCATGACCAGCTTGTCCGAGAATCGGGAGGCTAAATTGAGGTCATGGATGGCCATGACGGCAGATATGTTCTTCTCCTTGACCAGGCTGCTTACGGTCTCCATTACCTCCAGTTGATGGAGCATATCCAGGTTGGAAGTAGGCTCGTCCAGCAGGAGCACAGCCGGCTCCTGGGCCAGAGCGCGAGCGATGAGAACCTTCTGCTTCTGGCCGCCGGAAAGCTGAGAAAAGTCGCGCATGGCAAGATCTTCCAGATGCAGCCTCTCCAGTACCTCGGCCACCTTTTCGAGGTCAAAGTCAGTGACTCTCCAGCCGATGTGCGGCCTTCGGCCCATGAGAACGGTATCAAAGACGGTGGTGGCCAGGGGAGTAGAGCTGGACTGAGGCACATAGCCGATCTGCCTGGCCACCTCCTGGCGGCTCATTCTCTCCAGTTCCCGTCCATCCAGGAGGATGCTGCCCTTGGGCTTGAGTATGCGATCGATGCACTTGAGGAGCGTGGTCTTTCCCGAGCCGTTAGGCCCAACCAGGCTCAAGATCTCAGAGTTCTCGATAACGACATTGAGATCATCGAGTATCTTGTGACTGTTGTAGCTGAATGTGAGGTTCTTGATAGTGATATTTACCAATTGACTTCCTCCTGAAATGATGAGCATCTATCGATGATTGACTCTTGGCTCACATTTTCCTTCTGCCAAGTAGGCATTTTATTTTCACTCAAATTAATAAGTACTTCAATTTTGTTGCTATTTAATACCAATTATCTGACTTATAGGTAAATGTTGTATTTAATAAATCCTTCTATCAATGGGATGCTTAAGACTATTTAAGATGAAGATAGTTGATGTCGAAACTTCTTAATACGATTAGCAAAAGATTTATTACTATGTACTATGATCTCGTGGATATAGGTGAGTAGTGCAAAGGCCTCCTTTACCATATCGCTCTTGCAGCACTCACTTGCCAAAGTGAAATGAAAAAGGAATGAACAATTGTGTTCTGGCCATCTGCCATCGGCCGCTACGGGATTGTGCGGCTTGGCCAGGGCGCTCCTCTTCTGCGAGAGTCTATCTTATGGAACCCGCACTGCAGATCATTTTTCTTGAGATCGGCATTTATCAACGTTGTTATGCTTATGATATTACTATAGAAAGGCTTATAATACTAAATGCTATTTTGACGATAAGCAAATGGAGAAGAGAAAATGCATCATCTCAAGAGAAGGACCATGCCATTCACCGCCATCGTGGGCCAGGAAGACATGTTGTTCGCCCTGATTCTAAATGCCATCAATCCTCGCATTGGCGGCGTCCTCATTCGGGGCGACAAAGGCACTGCCAAGTCAACCGCAGTGCGTGCTCTCGCTGATCTGCTGGAGAGTATCGCTGTGGTGGAAGACTGTCCCTTTAGCTGCGATCCTGCAAATCCGGAGGAGATGTGTGATCTGTGCTTTGAGAAGAGTGACACAGGCCGGATAAAAGAGACAACTCGCAAGACTGCCGTGATAGACCTGCCTCTGGGGGCGACGGAGGATCGTGTCGTAGGCTCTTTGAATGTGGAGAGGGCCATCAAGGAGGGCATCAAAGCCCTGGAACCAGGAATCTTGGCTGCGGCCAATCGGGGTATCCTCTACATAGACGAGGTCAATCTCCTGGATGATCACGTGGCTGATGTCCTCCTCGACTCCGCAGCCATGGGGGTGAATATAGTTGAACGCGAGGGCGTATCCGTGGCTCATCCTTCTAAATTCATTTTGGTGGGCACCATGAATCCGGAGGAGGGAGAGATTCGGCCTCAGCTTTTAGACCGTTTCGGGCTTCAGGTGAGCGTTGTCGGAATTGCTGATGTGGATCAGAGAATGCAGATTGCAAAGAATGCAGAGAGCTTTGACTTGGACCCTGAGGGCTTTGCCCTGCGCTTCTATGCCATGCAAGAGGAACTCATGAGCAAGATCTCCGCTGCCAGAAAGATCCTGCGAGATGTGACCATGAGCGATGATCTCTTGAGAACCATTGCATCGACCTGTATCGACCTGGGTGTAAAGACACACCGGGCCGAGATTGTCATCACCAGGACAGCCAAGACCATTGCCGCCTTTAAGGGACGCACAAAGGTCAACCAGGAGGACGCAAAGTTGGCTATGCAGCTAGCTTTGGCACACAGGATGAGGAGCAGGCCCTTTGAGCCGCCCACCTTGAACAAAGAAAAACTGGAAGAGTCCCTGGAAAAGCATCAGCGTGAACAAAAGGAGCCGCAACAGCAGCAGGAACCGCAACCTCCACAGCAGCAGCACCAGGGCCAAAAGCAACCAAATAAACAAGAGCCGCAGAAAGAGAATGCGCTGAATTCCCAGTTGCCCGATGAGCAGCAGTCCTCTGGCCAATGCCGGGCAGCAAAGCCGGGGAGCCAGGTTTTCGAGGTAGGCTCGCCCGTAGACTTGCGCCGGATAGACATGCCCCGCAAGCGAGATCGAATTGCTCGCAAAAAGACCCGCGGCAGAAGAATGAATACCCTCGCACTGCATAGCCGGGGCCGGTATCTTCGCCAGAGGATGCCCAGGACCGGCAAGGATATTGCCATTGATGCCACGATTCGAGCGGCGGCACCTTACCAGAAGGTCAGATCCGGCAGCAATGCCATTATTGTTAAGGGTGAGGATATTCGAGAAAAGGAGCGAGTGGGTAAGACCTCGGCCGTAGTGCTCTTCGTGGTGGATGCCAGCGGCTCCATGGGGGCCCTGCAAAGGATGCAGAGTGCTAAAGGGGCAGTTCTCTCCATGCTCATGGACTCTTATCAGAAGAGAGACAAAATTGGCATGGTGGCCTTCAAGGGAACTGAGGCAGAGGTCATCTTATCCCCCTGCACCAGCGTGGATCTGGCCTTGAGCCGACTGCAGGCCCTTCCCACGGGCGGCAAGACGCCGCTATGTGCTGGCCTCTCCCGTGGATTGCAACTTTTGCATAGCGAGCTTAAAAAGGACGAAGAGACCAAAACTATGATGGTCCTCATATCCGATGGAAGGGCCAATGTGGGGATGGGTGGTAAGATCAGAGAAGAGCTGATGGAGATCTCAGAGCAGAGCAAACAGCTGGGGGTGCAGACCCTTGTCATCGATACCGAGGTGGTGGACAG
>DATLBD010000098.1:0-24220 GCA_035527135.1 Methanothrix sp.
GTTGCCAAACCTAATTTACCAAACCTATTTCATCATGTCCAATCTAGACTCACCCATGTTCGAACCAAATGAGGAATCCCTGGTCCTGGAAATAGTGCGCGGCTTCTTCGACATCCCGTCTGAGGAGTCAATGAAGATCGGCGATCAGATTAAGAAGCTGCTTTTCGATCCGCAGACGGGCAGCGAGGAGGAAGCGGTGGCAAAGCTCAAGGAGGCGCTAAAAGAAATGCCCAAAGAGCATGTTTTGATCGCAGGTATGTTCATCTCCGGCCTGCTGCGCTGCAATCTTGTCCCGCAGATTGAGCAACAGTATCTGCAGGCGAAGGCAGAAGGGAAAATCGAGCCCAATTGTGATGAATGAGGCGCTTTTAGCATGCCGGGACGACAAAGCACTTGGCTTTGAGCTAAGACGCATAATTGATGCCATACTAGCGGGCGAAATCAAGACGCAGACGGATCTGGAGTCGTATAAGAAGGACGCCTCATCGAGGCTGGCCCTCTCTTCTCTGCCCAGTAATGCCGATATCCTTGGCTTCGCTCCCCCCGATGAGCGCGAGCGGCTCGGGATGTTGGTGCGAAAGCCCACTCGAACTCTCTCTGGCGTGGCCGTCATCGCGGCCATGACCTCTCCCGCCCGATGCCCGCACGGCACCTGCGTTCCCTGTCCGGGCGGAATTTTCTCTGTCTCTCCGCAAAGCTACACCGGTCGCGAGCCGGCGGCGCTGCGCGCGGCTCAGCACGACTATGATCCCTACCGCCAGGTGACGGCCAGGCTGGCACAACTGGAGGAGATTGGCCATCCTCTGGACAAGTCGGAGCTGATCATCATGGGTGGAACGATCACGGCGCGACCGTTGGGCTATCAGCACTGGTTTGTCAAACGCTGTCTGCAGGCCATGAATGATTATCCGGGTGCAAAAGCGCCCGCAACAGCATGGCAGTCCTTTGCCGATGTGGCCACGGCCAATGAGACGGCATCGGTTAGAAACATCGGCACCACCTTCGAGACCCGGCCGGACTATTGCGGCCCGCAAGAGATCGCCCAGATGCTCAGCCTGGGGGCCACCAAAGTGGAGCTTGGCGTGCAGAGCACTCGCGATGATCTCTTAGAGAATATGAAACGCGGCCACACGGCGATGGATACCGTCTGTGCCAATCGCTCTCTGCGGGAGGCGGGCCTGAAGGTGGGCTTTCATATGATGCCGGGGCTACCCGGCTCCTCTCTGCAGGTAGATCTGGAGGTCTTCCAAGAGCTCTTCTCGGACAGCCGCTTTCGCCCGGACTATCTCAAGATCTACCCTACGCTGGTGGTGGAGGGAACCGAACTTTACCGGCAGTACTGCAACGGCGAGTACTCCCCTCTGGGCGATGAAGAGGCCGCAAAGCTGGTATCTCGCATAAAGGAAATTCTGCCCTCATACGTTCGGCTGCAGCGTGTGCAGCGAGACATTCCTGCGCAGCTCATCGTAGCGGGTGTTAAGAAATCCAATCTGCGCCAACTTGCCCAGCAGCATCTGGCTATGCAGGGCGGACGTTGCCGCTGCATCCGCTGTCGGGAAGTGGGTCTACGCCAGGTACGCGAGGGGGATGTGCAACTATTGCAGGAGACTTATGAGGCCTGTGGTGGAGTGGAGCATTTTCTCTCCTTCCAGGGGCAGGATGATACCCTGGTGGGATTCTTGCGACTGCGACTGTCAGCCCGGGCCAGGGTGAGGGAGCTGCACGTCTACGGGCCCATGCTCCCCATCGGCAGCAGAAAAGAGGGATGGCAGCACCGCGGCTTTGGGGAGAAACTGCTAGATGCAGCCGAGGCCCTGGCCAAAGAGGCTGGTTACACGTCTCTAGAGATTACCAGCGGCATCGGAGCGAGAGGCTACTACCGGCGGCTGGGATACGAGCTATGTGGGCCTTACATGGCCAAACGGTTGAAATGAGACGGAAATAGTCCGAAAAGTATTGAGATAGGAACCGGGACTACACACCGGGATCAAAGCACCACAACCATTAAATACCGCGCACCAAAGAGGATTTGCGATCTGAGGAATTATAATATGCGTTGGCAAGGCAAAATTGGAAGGAAGCCCACCGGAGGAAAATTGATTCCAGCCAGGGGCAAGAGAAAGTATGAGATCGGCAGAGAGCAGAGCGATACCACTATTGCCGCGGTCAGAGTAAAGAAGATCGAGACCAAAGGTGGAAACCAAAAGATGCGCATGCTGCGGGGCGATATGGCCACAATAGCCGATCCAGTGACTGGCACGTCTAAGATCGTCAAGATTGAGACGGTCAAGGACAATAAGGCCAATTTGCACTACATGAGAAGGAACATCCTCACCAAGGGTGCCGTCATCAAGACGGAGATTGGAGAAGCCCGCATAACCAACCGGCCTGGCCAGGATGGCGTCGTCAATGCCGTACTGCTGCCTGCCGAGTAAAATCCCTTATCTTTTAGATGTTCGTCGTCTTCCGGTGTAGTTGTGGTCGCCACCTCTACGCCCCGAAGGACGCCAAGACCAGAACCTGCCCCTGCGGAAAGAGAACTCTTCTCAGAAAAGCAAGGGTTTTAGCCCAGGCGGAGGACGCTTACGCAGCAGGCGAGATAGTGAGAAAGCTGCAGCTTGGGGGGCACGGCATGACCGGATTCAAACCGGCCAAGCTTTAGCTAAATACGTGCTCATTTATTGGTCCACCCAGGATCACTCAGTCTTTCTGCCGGTTGGGCATAATGGCAAAGGAGGCCCTCGTCTCGGTGAGAGTTGTGCCGTCCTCGGACTGGACATGCCCCCCCATAAAAGCTATGCTTCTGCCTCTTTTGACAACCTTTCCCGTGGCCCTGATTCTTCCGCTCCTGACGCCCTGCAAAAATGAGGTGCTCTCCGATATGGTAGCGATGCCTACTCCCTCCTCCAGGACGGTGAAAAGGGCCAGGGCCATGGCCTTCATCGCAAAGAGCGGTAAAAAGGCCCCCTTGCAGCCATCCCACGCCGTTGTGCATGTCGGGCCGCACCGGCATGAAAAGCTCTGCTTCGCCGTTGCCGTAAGTGCCCAGCTCAATTCCCATCAACTGGAAGAAGGGGTTGGCATCCCTTCCTTTCCGGCGAATTTCTTCCAGATAGCTCATTTCCATCAACCTCTTGTTCCTTGAAAACGGATTTTAAATAGATGATGGCCTCTTTAGCGTTTATCCTGAGCCAAAAACATCGATAATTCACGCCCAGCCCATGTCGGTGAGAAGTACCTTCCCGCTGATGGATATGCAGGTATTCCCCACGAGGATAAAGAGAATATGCCTGCAAAACCAATTCACTCCGGAAAGCTTCTGACTTGATCCCAGAGGAGATTTGCCGCTGGCAAAAAAATCAGGAAACCACAAAACTACCAGAGAAAATGGGTAGATCAGGGCCCATTGGAATGATAGAGCAAAGCCTAACGGAAATAAGACAATGCGCCTCACGGAGAAGCTGCAAGGAGTAGTGCCACAAGAGTACCTGGGCAGACTCTCGGATCACTTTCATGTCATCGGGAATATCGCCATAATTTCCCTCGCTCCGGAGCTTGAGCGCTACAAGAAGGAGATTGCTGGGGCCGTGCTCTCTTCCGGCAAGAGCATTCATACTGTGCTGAATAAGACAACCAAGCTGCAGGGTGAGAGAAGGGCGGCAGACTTCGAGATTTTGGCAGGCTCTAGCAATACCAACACGGTGCATCGGGAATTCGGCTTTTTATATCGTCTGGACGTGACACGTGTCTTCTTTAATAGCCATCTTGCTCACGAGAGGATGCGAGTGGCAGCAAAGGTCATGGCCGGTGAGGAGGTGCTGGTTCCTTTCTCGGGCGTGGGACCCTTTGCGATTCCCCTGGCAGCTCGAGGCGCTCATGTTGTCGCCCTGGAGAAAAGTCGCGAAGCATGCCTTTATCTGGCGGAGAACGCCCGGCTGAATCGAGTGGATAAGATGGTCGCGATACTAAACGCAGATGCCTTTCAAATGGCTAAACTGCTCAAGAAGGATTTTCACAGGGCAATAATTCCTGCACCATACGGAGCAGACGGGATAATAGAAACCGTATTGCCCCTGGTGAAATCCAAAGGAAGCTTGCACTTTTATACCTTCAAGAAACGCCACCAGATCGAGCTGCTCAAAAAGAGCTATGAAGATCTGGGCCTGGAGGTTATGCAAGCTCGTCGCTGCGGCAATGTTGCCCCAGCCGTCTGCCGCTGGGTCTTTGATCTGGCGAAATCTTAAATGCGCAATCACAGATGCGAAAATCCCAAATCTGGAATGCCAGTGCCATAGAAATATTTTCCCCTGTGCATCAATGCCTTTTGACAAGTTCCACGTTATGAAGCTCATAAATGATTCAATCGACAAAGTAAGACTGGTAGAACAATCACGTTATGTTTTGCCAAAAAATACGAGAATCTCTGCCGCGCTCACATAAATTTCTGTTTATAGTCAAGAACCTAAAGATTTGTGCTAACAATCCGCCTGCGAAGCCTCATCAACAGATACAATTAGTATGAATCGTTGGGTGCTTGACTATAAAATGATGAGATGCCTTGCAGATTTCAAAAACAGCAAGGCTTTAAGAACAAACATGTGTGTCGTTATGGAGATTCATGATATTTCTGTAGCATTAAAGGCCAATTTTTGATTTCCTTCGAGAAGTCCAAATCCCCGTAGTACTTCGAGATGTTTCCTGGCGGGGGCATGAGATAAATCGAGGCGCCACAGCAGTAATCAAACCACGATCCAAAGTGGGATTCGGATATCACAAACTTATTTGGCCCTGCCATAAATGCTGCTTTAGCCTGCTTTGTTGCATCTTTAACCTCATTGCTTGAGGTCACCTCAGAGAGCTCCTTTAGGAAATGGTTAATATCCCATAGGGTATTGCGGAAGAACTTCACAGACTTTCTTTGAGCTTTCCAGATCTCTGTGGCAGCATCGGGCATGTGGTCTATCAACATTCCGCCCAATACATCCAAAGTCATGGAAGCTTCCTTAACCTTGGATAGATTAAAAGCTGACTGCGTGACTCCCGTTTGGCCAACATTTTTGTAATAGTCGATATATCCTTTGACCAATTGCGAAGAGAAATCCGGTATCTCTATATCGGGCAGGTCTACTAGAATCTTCAGCACGGATTCGTAAGGCCAACCTTCATTGGGCTCCTCTTCCTCTGAAGCAATGATATAATTGACGTAGGGTGCTGCCTGGTATGCAACTTCCAGGTTGCTCATGAGGCAGGCATCCATGCCAAGAATATCCAGCGATTTTCCTAGTGTGTCTTTCGTCTTGGAGAGGACCTTGCCAAGCTCAATGGTATCAAGCGAATGGCCCGATCCGTCATCGGAACAGATAGCCCTTTCATAAGATGAGCTCTGGCTAAGAATTTTTTGCACTGATGTGCTGAAGAGGGCCTTCTTCATTTGGGAGGCTAATAACGATCCGGCTTCTCGAGAATTGTAGCTTCTTGCTTGCATACTCCGAGCAATTTTATCCATCTCCATTGGCTCCCATCCTCCACCATGATTCCATAAGATTAGAGCATAGCGTCCAGCAGGATACATGTCATATGCCCAGGAAACGAAATCGTTAAGAACTTCAGGATCTCCGCTATCTGTCTCACCTAGCGACTCTACTGGGACTATTTCACTATCCTTTTGAATAAGATAACGATTAGTACCAAGCTCCCCTGCATTATCAAACTCGACGACGACATTGATATCAGGGTTCGAGCCTACTTTCATCATCTCCTGAAGATCCAACTCTCCTGCATCTGATAAGTTGTTATCGCCTGCCATATAGACCATAAAGGTCCATTTAGCTTCATGTTTCATTTTATCTCCTCCGTTAGACATCTGAGTTCAACTTCAGATTTTAATTCGAACATTTTATAGGTAAATTAATGAAAAAAGATTGACAGTAGCTATAACCAATACGGTTTGCCAAGAGATTTTATATAGTCGGCTACTTCAGTCGTTGGATTTCCTATTTCATTCTTCATGCGATGTTCTCCATTATAAGGAGACATCCTGGACTTAAAGTCCTCGGCTAGTACCTCTTTATCGCAATTTCCCCAACCCATTGAATAGTCCTTAGCATATTTATTGGGATCGAGACCCCTAATCCTGTAGTATAGCCATGGAGCCTTCTCCTCGAACCACCCTATCATCTCTTGGCGCTCCATAAAATACGAAAGTGTCCAATGGTGCCCGAACTCATGTGCCAAGGTTCTTTCCATCTGCTCTACGGTCTTAAGGTAATAAGAATTTATCACTATTACTGCGGTGACATCTTTTACGTTAGCTCCAATTCGGGTGTATTTTCCGGACTAATATCCAGAATAGCCGCTATTTCCGTCATCTCTTACAATCACGCGCTCTAATTTGGCCAGTTCCTCTGAAGTACAAAGGCATTTGTCGATTACGAAAGTCTTCAACCGATTGAAATCTGCTTGTGAAAGAACACCCGCTTGATCTACTAAATTTATATCAATCATCTTATAACCCCCTCAGATATAACTTTAAAGAAAATCATCTTCACTGGCTGGTCCAGTGGACTCGATCGTTACAACCCCTTTATCTCCCCTAGTCGGCTTTATTTTAATTTTCTCCCCCATGGGGGGCGATTTTATCTCCCCTCTAGTTCCCAAAGTTTTCTCAAGTCCAGAGACGTCCTTTCCTGCTTGCTTTGCTTCTTGAATAATCTGTTTTAGCTCTTCTTCAGTAACTGGCTGCATTTGTTTTACCTCCACATCGATATATTGTCTAAAAAGTAATAATGTATTCACATAATATATAAACTTTTCATTTAATTAAATACTTAATTATTATTTTTTGATAAATTATAAAGATTTTATGAGTTATTGGATTTGATTTAAATTGATCCTCGCCCAAAACATTATTTAAATATTTAAAGAAATTTAATGAGGATATGAATACTATATTATTATTGATATCTTGTAGATACTCTACATCTAACACGGATGGGCTTCTGATTTATTTTATCATAATACCACAGCTCTGCCGCGGGGTGCGCCGTCGCCATTTGACTTCCAAAAATGAAGAGATGCTCGAAGCATCTAGCGCTTGGGAAGATTGGATTTATAACCTTAACTCCGCTAAATTGGGGAATATTCAGTCGGCCACGAGTCTATAGCGATTGATTTCAGATATTACCTATTCCCCATTGTAACGAATATTGTTAGATAAGCTTTTGATAGCGAGCGGCATGATCTCAATAAGCCTATTCCCTGATCAGCGGAGTTAAGGTTATAACTTGAGGTAGGCCACCGATAATGAGTTGTTGAACATGAAAACCGCAGCAAAAGACCTTGTCTGCCTAGATGGCACTTATGGAGGGCCAATCGAATGCAATCAACTCCTCTCGTGCCAGCCATGCGATCCGCGAAAGATTTGCCAACTAAGTAAAGGTAGGCTACCCAAAAATAGAAGGTGAACGAAATCTTTAAATACGGCGATTGACGTATAGTTAGATTGGCAAAGGTCGACGAATCATTTCTTTCCCTCCTATGGTCCAGGACTTTTGCCTCCCTCCTAATTACATTACTTCATTATTTCATGCCTTGCACCTTCTCCCTAGGAAATGCAGACCCCCTCTGTAGCTGCTTTCATTTCAGACTTTCCGCCAATCATGTCAAACGCATAGATGATCCAATCCAATTATAATATCGACGATATCGCAGCTAGTGCAAAGGCGGCCAAGCCCAACAGGCTGAGGGGCAGAGTATACCCTAGAGCCGTCTGTTTCATGCTCGCCCCTGTGGAGCTTTTGATCAGCCAGAAATATGGATCGGTGACATACGAGAACATGAAAGCTCCTGCCGCAATAAGCAGAGCTAAAGTCACTGCTGGCAGCGGATAGCCGGCCAGGATCTGAGAGGATATCGCTGCCGTTACCACTCTTGATCCCTGGGCAAGCTGCAAAGCGGCAGATACCAGAAAAGGCAAGAGCAGAGCGGGCAGAAACTGGCCCAGATCGTATATCTCCTGAGATAGGCCGCTTTGTGCCACCACATAGCCGAAAGCTCCCGCTCCACATAGGTCCAACAATATCACGCCGGATCTTCTCGAGGCCACATGAATCAGCTCCTTCATCTTCTTTCTCTCCAATGCCAAACAGAGCATTGCTCCCAAGAGCAGTGCTATGCCAGGATCTGCTAAAATCCACACCTTTTCCTGCAGGCTACCCAGAAGGATCAGGGCTATTGGTACAAGCAGAGGGGCCCAGGCACGAGATCGGCTCATTCTAGCAGGGACTCTTATCTCTCTTGATTCTGCGTTCGCTGGAAAAATGTGCTTCATAAGGAAGTAGGCCAGGGCAAACAAAACGAGAGAAATGGGAATGCAGCGCACGAGCAGATCGTAGGGTGCTACCTGCAGACCAGATGTGAGCGTGATCATGACTGGGGAGGGATAGATGAGGTTGAAAGAGATTATGGAGCAGGCAGCCGTCATGAAAAGGGCCCTTTTGCCGCCCACACTGCCTTTTCCGGCCAGGCCGCTTACCACCGGCTCCAAGATCATGTAGGCAGTGATGCTGCACATCACAGGCAGCGAGATGAGGTACCCGGCCGCTCCGGAGACGAGTTGACTTTTACTGGCCAATCCACCCAGGTCGGCAACGATTCGATCGAGGCTTTCCGTCCTGCGCAGATACTCAGCCAGCAAGGCACCGCTGAATACTACTATCGCCAGGGAGGAAAAGATCCGGGATAGGCCCGTGGCCACATATCCGAGCAGCTCCTGGCCCATGCCCACCAGGAGGCCAAATGCGATAGCGGAGATGACCAAACTTAAGAACGGCCCCAACCTTGGTATGACCAGACTGACGAAAATTACGGCTGCCAGAAAGCTCAGGAATGGGTCCATACGGTCAAGTATATCTTTTGAGCTATAAAACCATAATTATGCATGCGATGCCTTTTTCATCTAAACATCCGAAACGCATTTATAGATAGAAATATAAAAAAGCCAGCGAAGGGATTTAGTCTTATATAATTCTGCTTGGGTCGTGTATCGCGATCCTGGCAAGGGATAGTTTAGCAGGGGTAGAAAGGGAGTAGTTGCATGAGAAGAGGTAGCTTTAAGCGTAGACTACCTCGGGGGGGGCTTGACAACAAAGTAAGTCCGGCACTCCTGGGCGTAGCCGTGTTTCTAGTTATTCTAGTTCCATCTCTCTTCTATCTATTTCCGCATACGCCTGATTGCAGCTCTCCCCAAGCATCTTCTCCGGATCTGTTATCCCGTCTTGAATTGAAATCAAGTCCTTCCTCCTTACTAGGCAATCCCAGTTCAGAAAACGAAACGAACCGCAATCTCGTAGGCGGAATTTTCGCGGCAGAGATAGAAAATAGCAATGCATCAAATAGCAATACACCAGAGCCAGTACAATATGCCGCCTCCAAGAGGGGCTCTCTTTTGGCCACCGTCCATGTGCTTCCCGAAATGTCTCAGGTTTACCTGGAGAACACAGGCCCATTAGAGCTTCATCATGTGCAGATTGTCGGCGAGGGAAAATCCCTTGGCATACTCTCTGAGCTTGTTTCCGGCGAGAAGAAGGTGCTGGCCGTCAGCGGCTCCCCGAATGATTTGCAGGTATCAGCCCTCGATCCTTCCGAGGAAGAGGTCTTGGCTCGCGTTCAATACATCTCGCCAACTACAAGCGAGGCTCCCTCTGGCCCCATTTCCAGGGAAGAGGTGCTGAGCACCAAAGCTGCTCCTGCCCTTGCACCCACTTTTTCAGGGGCAACAGGTGCCGCAGTCGCGGCTCCTTCTCCCATTGAGCCTCTTGCTGAGAAGAATCCTGCAACGTCCCCTCTCCTGCTGACCATAACTGCCAATAAGTCGGAAGGCAGAGTAGGGGAGGTCGTAGGCTATAGATGCATAGCGAAAAACGCGGGTGCAGCTGAGCTGTCCGACATTCGCATCTCTTGCGCCGGAAAGGTGGCCTCCACAAAGTATCTCACTTCTGATAAGGAGCTCTATCTGGATGGAGCCCTGCAGATTGAGAATAATACCAGGCTATCAGCCGGAGTGCAGGCATTGGATGCCAAGGGTAGGATCTATACCAACAACACATCTATCGACATCTGGAAAATCACTCCGTCCATCAAGCTCGAGGTTACTGCCCCCCAGCAGGTGCATCGTGGTGACAGAGTATCCCTGCAAATTCGCATTGAAAATAAGGGGACCGAAAACCTCACCGAATTACTTGTCCGTGATAGTTTGGGGGAGATCGGCCGGATAGCTCTTCTTCCTGCAGGCGCTTTTCAGATGCTGCAAAAAGAGATGGCCGTATCTCAGAGCATACAGGATGTCGTTATGGTTATTGCCCGTGATCCGGCAGGTGCAGAGGTCTACGCCAGCGAGAAGCTTGGCCTTCAGGTGCTTAACTCCTCGCTCTTGATACAGGGCGATCCTGCTGAGGTCAGGATTTATCCAGGAGAGCCTGCTGAGGTGACCTGGGTCTTGAGCAACACCGGAGAGGAACTCTTGCAGAATATTACCCTCGAGGGAGACGGAAATAGACGCATTCTAAAAGAACTGGCCCCTGGCAAATCGATAAGGATGGCGGCGATTTACACCAAGAACTCGACCACCTGGATAAACGTTACGGCAACGGGCTTTGACGGCAACGGTTTTGAGACATCCAGCACGGCAGGCGTGCTTTTTAGCTCCATTTTGCCCGGGATCACCTTGAAGGCCATGCCCTCTGAGGTTGAAGTCTGTCCGAATGAGGTGGCCCTAATCAATGTCCTTGTCACCAATTCCGGAGACGATCGCCTGGAGGATGTGGTCCTTACTTTGAACGGCTCCACGCTGGCGTCCCTCGGCGTGCTGCAGCCTGGTGAGTTCAGAGTGATAGATTCTCGAACTGTGATATCCGACAATTGCACAATTCAATTTGAGGCCTTGGGAAAAGACTCGCGTGGCCGCACTCTGTCGGACGGAGCCACTGTGAAGGTAAATGGAGTAGTTGCTGCTCTCAAGATATTTGCCAGCTCTTCGCCGCCAGCGATAATGCCGGGAGAGAAGAGCAAGCTCACCTGCACCGTGGCTAACACCGGCAGCGTACCTCTCTACAGCATATTTGTCATCAGCAAAAAGCTGGGGCCCCTGGGCAATATCGATTATCTTTCACCCAAGCGCCAGATGACCATCTCTGCAGAAAAGATAGTCAGCGAAGCGGTCGATGACACAATAATCGCTGAAGGCTTCACCCAGGACAAGAGGTCTGTGCGGGGCACTTTCAGCTTGAGCCTGAAGCTTCTCAGCTCTCCCAAGCAGGTTCTGCAGTCCCCCGAGGGCGAAGCATCTCGCCCCTTACAGTCGTCTGCTGTGAAGATGGCTTCGGCTAACATCAGCTGCGGCAATATCAGCCTGCCGTTCAACCTGCCTGCCCAAGAGGAGGCGACCAAAGAGGTCTCGAGAACTATGGCCCAAAATGTGGACAGCTCGGCGACAAGGCAAAACAACGCGGTACTGGATGGTATTGCCAACCTCCTGCACTATGTGGAAAAGCTTCTGGGACTAGATGATGGCAAGAATGAGTCCCAATCGCATGCTGCCCAGGAGTTTGCTCCAGAGGGAAAAGATAGCCTGCCCGAGTCCAAAAATTACGAGCTGTCCATTGCGGGAGTGAAAGGCTCGGAGCACGGAGCCATAACCATTCTGGACGTCAATGCGCTGCCCTCTCAGCCCGCCGCCAATGAGCCGGTCAAGGTAACTGTGCATCTGCAAAGCCCAGACGGAATAAAGTCCGCCTTAGTGAAATACGGCCTGTCCGACATGCCCCTCACCAAGCAGGATATGCTCGGCGTGGATCGGGTCTATGACTGCGCCCTCGGCCTGGAATCAGGCAGTCTCGAAGACGGATACTGGAGCGGCACCATTCCCGGCAGGGGTGCAGGGACCTATATGCCTCTTTCCGTATGGATAACTGACGGATTGAGCACTGCCGAAGGCGGGCCTTATTTGATTCACTGGAGTACTGTTAATTCTGCCCAAAACACCAGGACAGTCATCGCACCCGCCTCTGGAAACGGCATGCTTTTCATTGAGTCCTCATCCGTAAAAGGCAGAGGCGAGGTCTCCATCAAGGACACCATCATGGGATCGACGATGCAATTCAATGAAAAGATAATGGGCAATGGCTCCATCAGCCTTGAGACGCTGCGCTGCATCGATCGCTCGGGATCGGTGGATAACTTCATAGAGAAGAAGGATCTGGTCTTTACCGGCGGCAATCTAAAGGGCCATAAGACCGTGGCCTCTCCCAACTTCCAGGGCGGCATGGGTGCCTCAGTCACAGAGAGGTTCAACTTAAGCCACGTGGACAAGAGCGAAACCTCCAGCGTCAGCAGCAATAATTTTGCTAACAATACCCTGTCCTTCAAGACAGACCAGGCATTCGATGGAACCTGGAACATTCAGACCAAGTATGCCAAGTTCTACAAGAAGATCAAGGCCGATCAGAAGTACACAGGCTCCTTCCAAACCCAGAAGGACATCAAGTTCGAGGATGCAGGACAGAAATAAAAATAAAAAAATGAGGCCTTGATGACAAAGACCCGGAGTCAGGGAAAAGAGCCTATCTCTTTTTAGCTCCTTCCCGCTCGCGCTGCTTTCCTCCAGACCTCGTC
This sequence comes from Methanothrix sp., assembly GCA_035527135.1. Classification (GTDB taxonomy): domain Archaea; phylum Halobacteriota; class Methanosarcinia; order Methanotrichales; family Methanotrichaceae; genus Methanothrix. Next base: position 12,670 of record DATLBD010000098.1, read on the forward strand.
GCTATTGTCTATGGACTCGATCTGATCGTGGATCTCGATGCGATGCTGCACCTCGGCCGCACGAAGCCTCTTTTCCATAGAAAGCCGCAAATTCTCCTTGGCCTCATCTCGTAGCAGTTCCGCCTCCTGCCAGAGGCGCTCTGCCTCTGCTGTATCATTTGGCCTGCTCTCCACGGACTTTGATCGCAGCTCAGTCTCTTTTTGCATAGCTGCATCATGCTCTTCTTTCATGCGCTTGGCATCGGCCAAAAGCTCCTCGACCTCATGGGCCATATCCTCTACGCTTCTGGCTACCAGATCCTTCTCCGAGAACATCTCATGCCTCCAGCATCTTCAGGAATATCTGATGAATCCTTGTGTCTTCTGTCAGTTCGGGATGAAAGGCTAATGCCAGCAGATTCTTCTGGCGTGCCGCCACGATAGCCTCGCCCACCCGCGCCAGTACCTCTACCTCGCGGCCCACCTCGCAGATGGCCGGAGCGCGGATGAAGATCGCCCGGTAAGGCCGGTCCAGCCCTTTTATTTGCAAGTCCGCCTCAAAGGACTCCCTCTGCGGCCCGAAAGCGTTTCGGCTGATCTTAATGTCCATGAGACCTAAGGGCCTCACGCGACTGTCGCCCTCCACCTCCTGGGAGATGAGAACCAGCCCGGCACATGTAGCAAGGATGGGCTTGCCGGATAAGGCCGCCGCCTTCAGCTCCTCGGTAAGACCAGAACTCTCTAACTGGCGACAGATGGTTGTGCTCTCTCCGCCCGGCAGCACCAGGGCCTGGCACTCTTCTATCTGACCGGGCTTTCTGACCTCCACTAACTGGGCTTTTCCTGCTGCGGCCCTCTCTAAGGCTAAGACATGCTCCGAGACGTCACCTTGCAGGGCCAATACTCCAATCCTGGCCACTTACCAGCCCCTGGTCTGCAAGACTTCCGCTTCGGGAATAGTTGCAGCATCCAGCCCTTTCATGGCCGCGCCCAGGCCCTTGGATACTTTGGCCAAACGCGCCGCGTCATCATAATGATGTACCGCCTCAACGATGGCCTGAGCCATCGCCGTTGGGTTCTCGGACTTGAATATGCCTGAGCCCACGAAGACTCCATCCGCCCCAAGCTGCATCATCAGGGCCGCATCGGCAGGGGTCGCCACTCCGCCCGCGGCAAAGTTGACCACAGGTATGCGCTGCATGCGGGCGCATTCTTTGACCAGATCCAAGTCCGCTTCAATCTCCCGCGCCACCTTCATGAGCTGCAAATCGTCCATGCCCTTCAGGGTTCTGATCTGGCCCTGAATCATCCTCATGTGCAACACTGCCTGGCTTACATCCCCCGTTCCCGCTTCGCCCTTGGTCCTAATCATGGCCGCACCTTCCTTGATGCGCCGGCAGGCTTCGCCCAGGTTTCGAGCGCCGCAGACGAACGGGATGGTAAACTTTGTCTTTTCAATGTGAAATTCGTCCGCTGGAGTGAGCACCTCAGACTCGTCCACCATATCTACACCCAGTGTCTCTAAAATCTGGGCCTCAACAAAGTGGCCGATCCTGGCCTTGGCCATGACGGGAATGGTCACAGCCCCGATGATCGCCTCTATGACGGCAGGATCGGCCATCCTGGCCACGCCGCCCATTTTTCTGATGTCTGCAGGCACGGCATGCAGGGCCATTACGGCCACGGCACCCGCCTCTTCTGCTAATATGGCCTGCTCAGGAGTGGTGACGTCCATAATGACGCCTCCCTTCTGCATCTTTGCGAAACCGCGCTTAAGCAGTTCCGTACCAAATCGAAGATTTTCAAGCTCCATGAATTGCCCCAAATGTTCTTAAGTGCGAGGCTAATGCAGTGAGAATAAATAAACTTTGCCCCGGTAGACTGCGATCTCTGTCTAAAAAGTTCTCTTGGAGAAAAAACGGCAGGACAGGCAGGCGGGCGGGCGGCCTGCCCCTTTGCCTCTTATGGCATATAGTTTTCGTAAAGATAGATGTCTCGGTCTCCACTACGATCATCGACCCAGACGATTCGTCCCGTCTTTATGCGCGGCTGGGTCTGGTCCCCGACATCCGTACAGATAGGCTTCTCTTTTTGCACGTTACGGTCGTAGACATAAATATCCCAATTGCTGTTTCTGTTATCCTGCCAGACAACAACACCATTCTCGATATCGGGATTAGTCTGATCCGCCAGGTCCTCGGTTATCTGTGTCTCCTTGCTGGTGTTCAGGTCGTAGGCATAGATGTCCCAATTGCCGTTCCGATTGTCCTGCCAGACCACACTATGTCCGTCCGTGGCTGCGTTGATCTGATCGCTGGCATCGCTTGCCAGTGCCACAGGGCTTTTCCCTTGCTTCCACATCCATATATCCCAACTGCCCTTCTTATTGTCCTGGTAGACTACGATATCTCCTCCCGCCCGCGGATTGATGCCATTGGGCGGATAGTCGGGAGTGACCTCCTTCTTATAGAGCGGTCTTACATAGACCATCCAGCCGAAGTAATTCTTTCTTAAATAGGCCATGTAGTCTTCACTGAGGGAAATTTGTGTGGCATTCTCTAAACCATAGACCAGCTCTGTGGAATTGACAGTCGATATGTCAAAAGTTCGGATGGACCAGTAATCCTCGATTTTATACTGGTTTAAGGGATTTCTGGACGTCCAGGCGATGATGCTTCCTTCGATATCCGGATACATATCCTCATACGGGCCTGCCGCTATGGGCAGCTCTAGTTCCTGAGCCAGGCTGTAAACATAGATATCTGGATTTCCGGTGCGATTATCCATCCAGGCCACATAGTATCCCACCTGGTCGTTGCCGCCCACGACAGGGTGGCTCTGGTCGCCTGGTGCTTTGCATATGATGCTTGTCTGACCAGCGGTCACGGGCACAGTCCTCGGTCTGCCGCTATAGGTATTGAGCCAGACCAGCTTTTCGTCCATGCTGGGCTTGGCCTGACCCGGCCCCGCCTGCACCAGCTCATCCTTCCAGTTGGAGAGGTCCAGCTTGCGTATGGATGTGTTAGGATCGGTTCCGTCAACATACGAGATGTATTTTCCCGATACTACTGGATTCGTCTGCTCTCCCGGCCGGGGATAGGTCTTACCCCACTTTTTGTCCCAGAAGTAATAGGCGATATCTTTGCTCTTGGCGTCCTCCCAGGCGATGGTGTTTCCTGATATGTCAGGGTAGAGCTGGTCACCTTCTCCCGTGAGCTTGGTCTCGTTTTCGGTCAAAAGGTCTTTGACATAAACATCAAAGTTGCCGTTTCGGTTGTCCTGCCAGACGACCAGATTGCCGCTGATGATGGGATACATCTGCTGGCCAGGTCCCTTGTAGACGGCAACGCTCTCGCCATTCGCCAGATCTTGCATGAAGACGTCCCAGTTGCCACTGGAGTTGTCCATCCAGACGACCTTATCTCCGGAGATGGACGGCCAGGTCTGATCGCCCTTGCCCGTCGCCACGGCCGATTCGATGCCAGTGGTCAGATCCTTCATGTAGACGTCCGCGTCCTTATTTCTGTAGTCCGCCCAGACTACTTTATTGTCAGAGGCTTTGGGATAGAGCTGATCCCAATCTCCTTTGGAAATGGGCTTTTCCGCTCGCGTGAAGAAATCAAAGCCGTAGATATTCCAGTTGCCTCTTCGGTTGTCGCTCCATACCAGCAGGCTGCCGTTGGTGTTGGGAAAATCGGTAGAGAGCAGCAGCAACGGATCGGAGTTGACGTACCTCATCTTGATCTGGGAAAAGCCATTGCTGTTATCCATCCATACAATCTTGTTGTCCCATATGATCTTGGATGAGAGATATGGCTTTACTTGATCCGGATCGCCCTTGCCGTCATTGGGCGTCTGCTGTAGAGGAAGTATGGCCAATGGTATTTCCACACCCTTTTCCAGATCATAGAGATAAATATCCGAATCTCCTCCTCTAACATCCAGCCAGGCTACGTAGTTGTTGTATATCGTCGGATAGCCCTGGTTGGCGGAGTTGATTGTTACGGCCTTTTCTGTTTTCGTGGAAAGGTCATAGGTGTAAATGTCCCAGTTTTTATTTCTGCCCTCGGCCCAGACCACCGTATTGCCCCAGACCCAGGGTTGAGCCTGCCTGGCAGGATTAGTACAGATTGCGGTCTCCTCTCCAGAGGTCAAGTTGTAGAGATAAACATCCCATTTATCTTCGCCACTGCGAGAATCGATCCAAACGATTTTGTCGCCGTTTATCACAGGCGAAAGTTTCAGAGACTTTACGGTAGTGATTTGCCTCTCCTTTCCTTTAGCGATATCATAAAGATAAATCTCCTCGTCGCCTGAACGTTTATCAATCCAGATGATATTATTGCCATCGATCATTGCGTAGCGGTTGTCGGATGACCCATTGGTGACCTGTGTCGTCTTCTTCGTATGCAGGTTGTAGAGGAAGATGTTGAGGTTTCCCTTGCTCTTATCCGTCCAGATCACGTTTTCGCCGCTAATATCTGGACTGCTGTGATCAAAATCGCTATTAGTGATGTTTTGTTCCTTGTCAGTTGTGATATTGAACAGATAAACGTTGAAGTATCCATTCCGGTTGTCCGTCCAGACGATGCTATCCCCAGAGATGGAGGGATTGGTATGGTTGAAAGGCCCATTGGTTATGGTTACATCGGCTAAAACCTTAAAGTCGTACATCCGAATATCCGGATCGCTCGGACCTTGCCGGTACTCCGTCCAGACGACGCCACGATCGCTGATGGCAGGTTCCATTTTTATGGTTCCGGGAGACAGGCTGAAATCTGCGCCGCTCTTGATATTGTAAATATTGATATCGGTGCGGTTGTTGAGGTAGGCAATGAAGTCGCCAAAAATCCTGGGATCGGTCTGCATGCCTGGCTTTGTAAGCGTAGTCGTCTTCTGAGTGGCAATATCCATAAAGGCGATGTCGGACTCGCCGGTACGATTATCAGCCCATACCACGATGTTGTCGTTAACGGAAGGAAACGACTGATCTTTTGGCCCTGTGGAGACTGCTGACTCTCTACCGCTGGCAATATCGTACAGGTAAACATCAAAATCGCCAGAGCGCTTATCCATCCAGACTATTTTATCTCCATTGATCTTGGGCTCAATCTGCTCACCCTTCGCGGTGGAAACGATGCTCTCCTTCTTTGCCAGCAGGTCGTAGAGACGAATATTATAGGTGCCGTCGCGGTCATCGGCCCAGACCACTCTCTCTCCGCTGATGTCGGGTTGGGTTTGATTGCCTTCGGCTGCAGTCACTGCTGATTCCGTGCGGTTGACGGCATCGTACATGTAGATGTCCCCGTTGCCGGCGCGCATGTCCTGCCAGACTATGCGCTCGCCGGATACAGCCGGATTGATCTGGAAAAATGGATTAATACATACCCATTTTTCCAGGCCGGTCTCCAGGTCATACATGAATATGTCGAAGTTTCCACTCCTGTTATCCGACCAGGCTACAATATGCCCACCTATGGCAGGCTGCATCTGCTCCGAGCCCACCAAGATGGCTACGGGACGCTCTTTTCCATATTCCGCTCCGCCGGCAGCGCCAACATAGAGAAGTGCTGCCGTTATGATCATAATGAGGATTGCCTTCTGCATCTTATCACTCTGTGATCGATCTACGATGTTTTTCCTTTTGCGGTATCTCTTAGGTGCTTTTGGCGAACCCATATAAGGACTTTTCTCGACGTTTGTCGTGATCAGTCCAATAAGGATATTTCCATGGGTCATTGACCACGAAAGGAAGAATAATTGCTTCTGATGGCGAAAGGGCTTAGGATAGCCTTTTGGTTAATGGATCATGGTTGAGCATAAGGTTACCAGGAAGAGGGCCAAGAGCAGCCACCTGCGTTTTGGTTGCGAAAATCATGGCGCTGATGTAGAGAATTGTCCCGGAAGCGAAAGACGTTATTGAAGAGCGATGCAGGGGCAGCGGCCATTTAGCGGCTCCACCACAATTTTGCCGCCACCCGCCCAGAAGATGAGGTTAAAGAAAATGGTGAGAAAGCAGCCCGAAAATACCGCACATCTGACTGAGTCGAAGCGACCTCTTGCCAGGAATGCTGAGACGGATGCTTCTTCACTGAACTTGGCAGATCAGAACTTGACAGCTCGAAAATTGGCTTCCACAAAAAAATAGAAGCTCGCGTGCCTCAATAACGGGAAGATGCGGCTCTTTTCCTATGATCTCGTCTCGATAGATGATAATTGGGTTATTTACAATCTTATAATTGACAGGCCCGCCCAAATTAGCAATGACTATATATTCCTTGTGCAAACCCCTAACCACACCGGGAGGAACCGAGTTGAAGGATTATCTCACAATGGATGACGTCATACTTGATAATAAAAGGGTCCTGGTAAGAGTGGACTTCAACTCTCCCATGGACCCCAACGGAAATATCCTGGATGATAAGCGCCTAAAAAGCCACTTAGATACTCTGCGCGCTCTGGAGGACTGCCAGGTGGTTCTCATGGCACATCAGAGCCGGGCCGGAAAAAAGGATTATACCACCTTAGAGGCTCATGCCCGCCAGGCAACCCGGCTCTTGCGCCGAGATGTCACCTACATTGATGACATCTTCGGATCTCATGCCCAGAACGCCATAAAATCTATGACGAAGGGAGAGGTTCTTCTTCTGGAAAATACCCGCTTTTATGCTGAAGAGAACATGAACCGAAGCCCTGCCGATCATGCTAAAAGCCACATGGTGAGAAAGCTGGCACCGTTATTTGATCTTTTCATAAATGATGCTTTTGCCGTCTCCCATCGCTCACACTGCTCCGTGGTGGGCTTTACCGAGGTGCTGCCTAGCTATGCCGGCCTTCTCATGGACAAGGAGATCACGGCACTGGATAAGGCTTTGAAGGGCAATGAGCACCCAACCGTCTTCTCTTTGGGTGGTACGAAGGCGGACGATTCCATCAAAGTCACTCAAAATGTTTTGAGTCGCGGCGGTGCCGATAAGATCCTGACCTCCGGCGTCGTAGCCACTGTCTTCATGATGGCGGCAGGCATTGACGTGGGCGAGGCCAATCGCAAGTTTGTGGAGGATCAGGAGTATCTGGACCAAATTCCCATTGCGGCAAAGCTTTTGCAAGATTATCCGGGCAAGATCTTACTGCCCCTGGATGTAGCTTTGAACCAGAATGGCGAGCGGGTGGAAGTTGCCGTGGACAAGCTCCCCACAGATCTGCCCATAGCCGACATTGGCCTGGAGACCATTGTCACCTATTCTAAGTACATGAAGGAGGCTAAGGTTACCGTTCTCAATGGGCCGACAGGGGTCTTCGAGCAGGAGAAATTCCGGCTGGGCACATCTGAGCTCTTGAAGGCTGCTACTGAGTCGAACTATTCCATTGCAGGCGGAGGGCATAGCGTGGCAGCCATTGAGCAGCTGGACCTTGAATCCAAATTCTCTCATGTGAGCATGGGAGGCGGCGCGTCCATCACCTATCTCTCGGGCGAGCCATTGCCCGGCATTGAAGCCCTGAAGAAGGCGGCTCTTCGGGCGCGCAAGAGCTGATCCGGAAAGACCCAGGACAGATTTAGGCAGATCCAGACTGACCCAGAAACGCAGGATTTGTGCCTGCATCGACAGGTTTCAAGCCATCAGGGCAGGCTCTCTGTCGCTTTTTTTCGGCATGCATTAAGGATGGCGGACGGATCGCCTACTGCCTCCAGAGCGGCAGCCGACTTATGGCCGCCCCCATCGCCCCCATGGGCTTTGCCCACCTCACCCAAAAGCTCTGCCAGGTTCAAGCCCCTCCGGGCAGCCTTTCGACTTGACCTGGCGCTGACCCGGACCCGGCCCTCCTTCCCATGCCGTCCTGCTACGAAGGCCACGTCTGCACCTAAATCCACCAGCGCCATTGCCGCGGAGCCCTCGAATGAATTGACAACTGTGCAGGCGACAAGCCAGTCTCCCTGGCGCACGATCTGGGCCCGAGAGGCAGCCTTGAGGACAGCAATTCTCTGTGAGATGCTCGCCGGCACAGAAAGAGACTCCTGTACATCTTCATAGGCAAAGCCTCCTTCCTGCAAAAGCTCAGCTGCCGCGTGGAAGGTGTCGGGTGTAGCGCGCTTGAAGCGACCGGTATCGGAGATCATGCCTGCCAGAAGGCCCAGGGCCACCTTTCGGTCGACCTTCTTGCAGTTCTCTTTTAGAATCTTCCAGACGATCTCGGCCGTAGACTTGGCGGGCCTTTGTATGTAGAAGATAGCATCCTCCAGCAGTCCTTCATCCAGATGGTGGTCCACCAGAGCGTAGCTGGCCGGCAGCCTGTCGCCCAGTTGCCTCCGGACCGAGGTGTCTACTACCACCACCAGATCGTAGTCTTCAACTCCTGGATTTATCAGGACGCGAGCTCCGATGATCTCGGCCAGGGAAGCGCCCGTGCGACTCAGATCATCCACGGCGCCGATTGTGCCCCCGAAGGCCCGGCTCAGGGCAAAGCTGCTTCCGATGGCGTCAGGATCGGCGTTCCTGTGGCAGAGGTAGAGGACATTTCTGTACCGGCCGATGTGATCGCCATACTGTTGCTCGCAAATGCGCATGGCAATGTTTGAGGCCATGAGAATTGATATAGGTTGTCCAGGTGAGAAGAAAAAGAGAAAATGATCCTGATGGATAGTGATTCTATCTATTTGCTACTGCGATGTTGGCCGAGACTTCGGGCAGCATGGCCACGATCGCCAGAGCCGGTAAAAGCAACTTGGTTTTTATACGCATGATTTTTTATCCTCTTTTTTTTGCCAAGTTCGACCTATTATAATATAAACTCGATTTATGAAATTGTGAACATTATTTAATTGCCAATCTTTTCCATCCGAGTATACCTGTAGGAATAAACGTTTGCATAAGAAGTAAGTATACTTTGCTTCTAGCCAGCAGCTGAGAAGACCAAAAGCATCCCAAAGCTTAAACTTATCGAAAATACAAGCATTAAATCGCGATGCTCGTGTCCGGCCATTCTTTTAAGGTTCAGCAGGAGGCCTTTTTCAAAGCTCTCCAGCGTTGCTTGCCATTGTTCGGCATTGTCTGTCATCTTCCCCCACACCGTACATCTTCAATTCAAGGTTGTCAAAAATTAGATGTTGGTAGATGGCTATGCCCGGCTGGCAAGCCACCCTCATCTTTTCTTCAGGCTGCAATACTTGGCAATCGCTATTGCCTATCTTCTATCTCACTGCTGGTTGCCGAACCCGCGTCCGTTTTCCGCCTGGCCTCTGTTCATTACCTGGTCCATCGGGCCCTGGCCGTTCATACCCTCACCCATCATTCCATGGTCCATCATGCCCGACCCCATCTCGCCCATCCAGTCCATTTTCATTTCCTTGATCTGGGCCAGCGTCATGTTGTTCAGCTTGTCCATCTGCTTTTGCTGCAGCTCGTCAATCTGAGCCAAGGTCATATTGTTAAGCTCAGACATCTTCTCTTCACGCAGCTCCTTGATCTGGTTTAAGGTCATATTATCGAAATTTTCCCTTGTAGCATCATCTACCAGAAGCATCCAGTTATGGGGACCATTAAAACCACCTCTCTGGAAGGAGTCATCGCACCTATCTTTACTGTTCGAATCCCATGGGGTGGCCATGGCTGGTGCCATAGAAAGGCAGACCATTGCCAGTGCCATTACTGCTAATGCAATCTTTGTCTTCATATCTTTGTACCTCGCAAATTTTTTCTTCGAGAATGTCTTGCGATTCGATCGCTTGCGACATTCGCTGATCATCACCCTGTCAGGAACGATAGAAAAAGATGTAACCGAACGAACGATTCTTGAACGTCCGAAATACTGAACTGAAAGCCATTGAAGGTACAGGAACGTTCCTTTAAAGATAAATTATGTTATTAAAGTTTTGTTTCTTTGATTTAGCCTTAAAATTCAATATTTGCGATATCGGGCTCTGATTAGACTAGAATGCAGATAAGGCAACGTCCCTCTCCACAGGAGGCCCTCTCGGCAAGCTCTGCGGATCAGGCGTGCCATGAGAATGTTCACGCATGTCTCCGAATTCATCATCCTTGAGGGGACCCTGAGAGGACCTGGAGAGGTATTGAAGCAAAAGTTGGCTTTGACGCCCTACCAGTGGCGCATGCTCTTCAGGCTACCGAAAACCATTCATCTCGACTGATCTGAGCCTTCCTCAAGATCTCAGCCAGTAGATCAACGCTTATATCTCCGCCATGAGGATTTGGAATGATGGCCAATGTAGCCCCTCTTTTCATGTGCTGATGCTTTTTGCCTGGAAACGGACCTGCGAATCCAAGCTCTTTCAGCCGCCGAATAAGTTCCGATCGTGATACAGGTGAAAGCCTAGGCAACAGCTATCGGCTCCTTCGAGACGCTTATGGTATGACCGCCAATCGATGGAAGTGCCAAATTCCATAGCAGGTGGGCTGCGATCCAATCCTCAAGGGCCTCGATGAAATTACGGCGAGCATCCTCAATAGTGCGGCCTGTCGCCCAAACTCCATCCAATTCGGGAACATCTACAAAATAAGGCTCGTCGCCATTATCAATGACTTTGTACTGTGCCTTTTCCAGGGCCGCCTGGATGTATTCAGCAAACATATCAAGATTCTATTCGGGCTTCAAAGGATATGAAATATGCGATTGGGTTCGAGATTCTTGTCATGAGTCCAACATAAGAATCTACTGGCGCTCTAATCATTCAGAAATTCCTTCTTGCGGGAATAGGTCTCTCCCAGGCCCCGAGTCCAACTCAGCTATTGCCTAGAGGGTCTCAGCTACAAACTCTTCACGTAGTAGTGGCTCGGATTGATCTGTAGCGTGGGAAAACTAAGCCCAATAAAATTAGATAGAGGGTAAGGCATTACGCCCCTGCCCTCATCGCCTCCCTTCCCGCCTGCAAGGCCTCGTCCAGCTTCTCGACGTTCGGCCCTCCGCCCTGGGCCAGTTCCGGCTTGCCTCCTCCGCCTCCGCCTAGAAGCTTGGCCGCGGCGCGGATGATGCTCCCCGCCTTGACTCCCTTCTCCAGGCCAGACTTACCTACAGCCGCCACGAGTTTGCCCGTCTCACTGCCGAGCAGTGTAACGCAGTCCTGCTCCGCCAAAAGGGCCGCCGCCTTGAGTAGCTCATCGATGTCGGCACTGCCCATCTTCTGCACCACGATCTTTAGGCCATCGATGGTTTGAGCCTCTGCGATTAGGGTCTTGAGCCGCGCCTTGGCCAAGTCTTCCTTCAGCCGCTCGATCTCCTTCTGCTGGCCCTTCCACTCCTCAAAGAAGCGCGAGGCAGTCTTGGGAAGCTGTTCGTTCGGCACGCGCAAGACGTCTGCTGCCCCAGAGAGCAGGTCATCGCGTTCCTGCCCGGCCCGCACGGCAGCCTCACCTGCAGCAAACTCGATTCTCTCCACACCGTCCTGAATACGCTCGGAGCGCAGGATCTTGATAGCCCCGATCATGCCCGTGTTGGTAACGTGCGTTCCCGCACAGGCCTCGATATCTGTGCCCACCCGCACCACGCGAATCTGATTTCCAGGCGGCACGCCTCCCTGGTACAGTTCAAAGCCAAAGAGCTTCTCCGCCTCGGTGCG
>DATLBD010000099.1:0-12114 GCA_035527135.1 Methanothrix sp.
CGGGGCGCGGACTTCTCGGGGTACAGGAAAAAAATCAGGCACGGCGCCGGCAAATCCAGCGGGAAGTGTGGCGAGCAAGCCCACCAGAGAAAAGAAAGCAGGCGGCCTGCTAAAAAAGGTCTTTGGGGCGAGAAGGGCATAGAAGAGCTGCTCTTTTATTCCCTCGATAATGATATCAAGCATAACTATCATTCACATAATGTAGCTTTTTTTGAGCTATCACCTTTCTCCATATCATCTGAGTTCTCAGCCAAGCGTTGAAGCAGCTCTTTTCTAGGCTCTGAATACTCCATCATTCTATCAAGCTCCTCCACATGCCTGCAGCAACGCTTTATACTCTCAATGAGATACTGCTTGTAAGCCCGATCTTTGGCCATCCTTAATTTGCCTTCATAAGCGAGAGCCAAATGAAGATATGTCCGCGGATGTGGTTTCATCTTTATTGAAAAATTAAAGTCTAATATGGCGTTATCATATTCATTATTTTTGTAGATAGCGTAGCCCTTAATGTCTCTGCAAATGGCAATATATTCTCTCTCTTCATCCTTCGATAATCTTTCATTTTTAGCTAATTCTTTATCTTTATCTTTTATCAGACTTTTTTCTACGCTCGAAGCAAGTCTTAAAGCATCATTTGGGCAACAGTCTCTCTCTAAATAAGATAATGCAATCATTAGGCGTGCATCTGCTTTTAATTGAGCCAAGGATCTACGTCTATCCAATGATGTGTTGAATTTTTTGTTGGGATTCAAACTCTCAGAGTGATCTTTAATTACATTATTGATTTCTTTTATAGTATTAAAACACTCTTTTTCACATTTTTCGTAAGCTTTACTCATAAGATATGAAAGGGCAAGTTCTGAACATATTATGATATTTTCAAATTTAAGGTGATCTATATTCATGAGACTTTTAGCGATGGAGTAATTCAATATTGCACTCTCATACTCTTTTAATATATGATGTGCTTGACCTAGCAAGAAATATGCTTGGAACTTAAAGTCCGGCCGATTACTTTCAAATAAATTTATTGCATTATTAAAGAACTTAATAAAATATCTCAAAGATTCTTCCATCTTTTGATAATTCGCACTAGAAAAAGCATGATTATAATATATTACCCCCATATTATAGCATATAATCGCATTATCCGGATAGAGTGAGTAGCCATGTTCTAAAGCCATCTTGGCGTTGTCAAAATCATTCATATCATCTAAAACGCAGCCCAAGCGGTTCCATGTTCTAAGACTGAAGGAATCAAGTTTTACACCGTTCTCTGCACTTTGAAGAGATTCATACAATGAGAGATTGCTTTGGATCTGACTTAATTTGGTCCAAAATACATGATGTCCTATTTTTTGAGATTGCTTTATCTCCAGTCTTTCTATCGATTGCTTGAAATATTTTATAATTTTTGCCCTATCCAGGTCCTTCCGGCGAATAAATAGTTCGCCGAGAAGGAGAACGGTATCTGCATATTCTCTTTCATTGCCTGATGTATCAAGATCCAGAAGGTCAGATTCGAGCTCCCTGATAGTTAGTTCATATTTATCGTTTAATTTTTCTATTTCTTCAGGCTGATAGCCAATGCATAGATCGTGGAGACATAGGAGGATTTGAGCATATCTCCACCATTCCTTCTTATTCTTCCCACTAGTATTTCTTTCAACGAAATCCTCCAAATCATTTTTTAGCGATATAATGGCATCCGCACCTTCTGTCCGTTTTTTTTCAAGATAAGTTATGTGCTTCATCTTCTCAAAGAGACGTTTAATAGACTGCGTCATTTCTTTTTCATTTAATCTCATACAAACATTCTCAAGCCTGCGAAGGCTCTTATCGTGGCCTGATATTTCTTTTGCTTTCTCAAAATATGTTTCATATGAAGGATATGCGAAGAAATCCAAAGACATTTCACATAGGCCTAGAGCTTTCTCATTTGCATTACTGTATCTTGAATAGCAGCCCCTATCATTCAGATAAGCTTCATAGGCGTTAGCATATACCAATGCAAGATATGAGAGGCAATCGACGTTTGTCGGACTTAGAGTAAGGGCCTTTTCCAATTCATATATCGCATCTTCAAAACGTAACTGAGTTTCATAGAATCTAGAAGATAGATTATATATATTTAAATTATTTCTTGAAATGCTTTTCGCCTTGCTGAGAAGCAATTCCACTGAGGAATCTCTTTTTCCCATTTGAGATGAAGCAAGTTCAGATAGACAAGTGGCAGTTATCTCTTTTGCATCTTCTAATTTCTCTCCGGACAATTTTGCTTCAACTAATGCCTTTAGTGAATTAGTCGCCGCCATCTTGTGACACTCAGTCGATTTCTCGTCATGTTTAAATTTATGAGATAGTCCTCTTAAAAAATAAGCTTTAGCGAGAACAACATGACTAGGTCTAGCTTCAGCTATTTGATTGCAAATAGTTATTATTTCATTATATTTTCCTGCTATATTATTAGCCATTTTGATTGCTCTCCTTGCCTGGACGGGGCGATCTAAAATTTCTGCAAATAATTTAATAACACAAGGAACTATTTCTTTGGTCTTAATATTGAGATTCGTTAAATCATCATAATTTTTAGTATATTTAAATCCGGGATAAATAACGTTAATTCTTTTAACTAATTCATCAATTTTCTTGATATTGTCATCTTGCATCGATTTTACTATATTTATAAAGTGGAGGTCATCATAAATTATATCAAAAATTCCTTTTATATTAAGAATTACTTTCTTATTATATTGTATCTGTTTTTTAAGAGATACAGTTAACATATTATCAATCCTAATCAATTGTTCGCATATACTGATAACCTCATCGTATTTTTCAGCAATTGTCTGGGCAACATGCCTTGGATCCTCCGCAACAACCGGACTAGTCACTGCTTCATTGCATAGTTTGATAAAATTCGGATAAAGATCACAAATAGATTTAATAGATCCAACAAATTTCTCCAGCAAGTCTATATTGATCGATATTGTTTTATCTTTATCCAGTTCAATTTTTTCTTCAATTAGATAAATCATCTTGTAACAGCTTTCTATTAATGTTTTTATCCTATTTTTAAAATAATCTTTATCCTTAATCGCGTTACATACTTCATTTATTTCATAGAGAAGTTCATCTTTTTCGACATTAAATAATTCATCTTTTAATATAACTATTCCAGCATTTCGCAGAAGAGAGACTAACTTATTGCTTTCTCCGGTCAGATCTTCTTTGATCTGTTGAATATAATAGTTTAATTCGCGCGCTTTTATTTCATTGAAACTTACACTGCTGCAAAATTTAATTATGTCTTTATAATTAGGATTCTTTATATTCTCAGAGTCCCTCATATATCCTAGATTCTCAATAATTTGCCAGAGATTTTCTTCTTTTTGTCTATTTATCGCAAAAAGGCTCTTAGCTCTGGCATAATAGGGTACTCCATTACTTAATGAATCGGGAGCTCTTTCAATATACATCATAAAGGCTTTTTCTGCCGATTCAGGCCGTTCCAGCATTGTATAAACTACGCCTAAGTTATAGTATGCCAGATGGAGTTTCTCATCTTCTGTTAAAGATTCAATAAATCTTTTCTCAGATTCAAGAAGCTTGATCCTTTTATCTCTCGGAATCCTCAAGTGATCCCTATATGCACCCAAGCCTTCACTGAATTTTCTCGTCGCCTTCCAGCGGATAAGCTCTCTGCCGGATACATTGAATTGGATGTCAGTAAATATGCGATAAGCAAGCTCGCTGACCATCTCCTCACAGAGTCTGCCGAGTGTATCTATCTCTGCATTGCTATCGATTTTAGCATCTTCTTTTTCTTTCTTTTCTGAGGATAAGCCTTCTTTGGTAACAGTTTGCCCTGACTGATCATTTGCCAGCCTGTTCTCAGAGACACATTCCTTTGCGGACAATGATGTCGGTAATTTTCTGGAGACTCTCCAGCTATAGGGTTGCAGTCCCTTTACCATCTTTGCAGAGATTACTATTTCCTCTTTTTCATTCTCATTAAGAACGCACTGCAAGCAGCCTATTATCTTTGGGCCCTGGAATATGCGATCGATTAAAGAAAGTAGAAAACCAATCGGAATTTCAAAAAGACCGAGATTGATTTTTGATTCTATGGTCAGGGGATTTTTAACCACCTCGCTGAGATCTCCTGCATTCAGTGTCGTTGTACTTATCGGTTCTCCTGCCCCAGTTGTTGTCTGAATTGATGTCATCTCGTTTATTTCAGTATAAAGGTTGCTTATGTCTGACAAATGAACGGCAAGGAGTTCAGATAGACCCTTAACTACGGCATTATCTTTATCATTCCTGTGATCCGTAAAATCCTCTATCACAATCTGATTACGCCTTAACCATAACATCACAAAAAATTCCCAGAAAAGCCATAATATTAGTATAATAGCCCATTCAGAAAATAGCTTTTCTACAAAAAATCCTGCAACTCTTAAAGGTAATGGAATTTCATAGATAGTATTATTGCTATGCCCTTCTGAGGTAATGCCGACAACATCTGGAAAAACCTGGACCATTACGGCCCCATTCTGGGATGATAAACTGACATTAGGAATAAGTATATTGGCTTGAAGAAGGCCTGGTAATGAAGTATTGTCGCCCGCTTTTAGCGGAGTTTCATTAAATCCTTCTCCATTATTCAGTCCCCCAATCGATACTTCAAGCACTATTATGAATAGCGAAACAATCAATGCCGTGAACACAAGCCTTATGAGTGGCGGTATAAAACCTGTTTTTAACCGCCTGCAAAACATTCCAACAATTTCGGCAAATTTGAACGCCAAAAAATATGGTCGTATAAATAATCCATCAGGCTCTCTCATTTTCCATAAAATCAAAAGTGCTGCAATTAATCCCGCAATTACCCAATTCAATCTGCTGGAGAGCCATCCTGCGATAGCTTCAAGCGAGGAAATGACAAACAATGGCATATTCTCTATATGCGGACCAAGCCTAATCACGATTATTGCCAATAAGATTAATAAAACAAGATATATCAGAATGTGTTTTATCCAAATGTATATTGTTCGAGGCATGCCATCCAAATTATTCATGGATACACCTATTTATCTGCCTAAGCCGTTATTTAGATTCTTAATGACAATCAGAAAATTGAATTCTGATTGCTTTAAATTCATAATTTGTCATGTGTTAATTGTTAATAATGATATTATTCGTATATATAATCTTGGCTAATTTGCAGCGCATTCGTTTTGAAGAAAAATCGTAGTAACGTTCAGTGTCGATTAGCAGTATTTTTCCAGAGCGACAGGTCCAGGTTCTACCATCATCTCAATTTCGGCATTTTCCATTCCATATCTTCCAAAAGCACAATCCACAAGCCTTCTGGTGTAGGGATGCTGGGGATGGATAAGAATCTCATTTGTTGCACCCTCTTCTACGATCCGGCCTTTGTGCATCACAGCCATGCGATCGCTTACCTTCCTGGCCAGAGCAATGTCGTGAGTAACAAAGAGGATGGACAGGCCCATCTTCTCCTGCAGATTCATGAGGAGCTTCAAAATCTTGGCCTGCACGCTGGGGTCCAGAGCCGAGGTGGGCTCATCGGCAATCAGCAGCTTCGGACCAAGGGATAAAGCCCTGGCAATGGCCACACGCTGCACCTCGCCACCGCTTAGTTGATGCGGGTACTTTTTAAGGAAATCATCATCAATCGGCAGCTCGACAAGGTCCAAGACCTCTTTTGCCCTTCTAAGCCTCGCCTCATGACTGCCCTTCCTCTGCACTTGTAGGGGCTCGAGCACCGCATCCAGCACATTCATGCGATGGCTGACCGACTCCTTAGGATTCTGGAATATCATCTGCACCCGGCTGTAAAAAGCAGCGTCCCTCTTGATCACTCTGCTACCCTCTAAGATGATCTGCCCCCTGCCAGGCTCGTGAAGGCCAATGATTGCCTTTGACAGAGTGCTCTTGCCCGAGCCGCTCTCTCCCACCAGGGCCAGCGTCTCGCCTTCATAAAGAGTGAGATTCACATCCCGTAGCACATAATTGGCTTCAAAAGCGTGGCTGAGACTTATGATCTCGAGAAGAGGCACAATGCCGCCCCTGTGGCAGGCAATGAGCCGTCCGTCCTTCTCTATTTGCGGTGGCATTATTTTGCTGCAAATATCAATCCTCTGTGTGCAGCGCTCGTGAAATGGACAACCTGAAAGGCCATGCGCCAATCGCCCCGGTATGCCCTGCAGGTCTTTGGTTGTGGTCATATCCGGATAGGAGCGAATCAGGCCTCGGGTATAGGGATGACGTGGATCTCTTATCAAATCCTCAGCTCTTCCCATCTCTGCGATCCGGCCGGCATAAAGGACGGCCATCCTATCAGCGAGAGCTGCCGCCAGGGAGATGTCATGCGTAATGACGATGCAGATTCTTCCCAGAATAGCAGATCGAAATAACCTTATGATATCCGCCTTGGTGAGCGCGTCAAGAGATGCCGTAGGCTCATCGAGGATCAGCAGATCTGGATCATTAACGAGGGCCATGGAGATGAGCACCCTTTGCCTTTCTCCTCCGCTGAGCTGATGGGGATACAGCCTGGCTTTCTCCTCGTTTAGACCCACAGAGAGCAGATGCTTTAGAGCCATGTCCATCGCATTTTTGGTACTGATGCTACGGTGAACCGTTATCGCTTCTGCAATCTGATCCTGTATTCGCTGCACGGGGTCGAGCGCATCCTCTACATTCTGAAAGACCATGGCCATCTCTCGACCCCTTAGTTGCCTGAGTTCGTCCTCTGAGAGCGCCAGGAGGTTCTTTTCCTGAAAAGAGATCTCCCCTGTTGAGGATCCTTTAGCCAATCCCATGATGGAGAGTCCCAATGTGGTCTTTCCGGCGCCCGACTCTCCTACAAGGGCAAGGCATTCCCCACATTCAAGATCGAGGTCAACTCCACTTAATATCTGCGTCTTGCCGAAAGATACCTTGAGGTCCCTGATAGAGAGCATTATCCATACCTCACATTGTCCCTCGCATGGTCTTTTTTCAGCCTTGGGTTCATGGCAGTCTCCAGGCTGCAGGAGAGAAAGCTGATGCCGATCAGTGTTGCCGAGAGGGCCAGGCCGGTAGGAACCAGCCACCACTGCCAGACATCCAGATAAGTGAAAGCCAGGGCCTGATGCATCATTTTTCCCCAGCTGATAACCATGGGGTCGGACACGCCCAGAAATGCCAGCCCGGCCTCCATAAAGACCGCCCTTCTCGCATCCTGCATCATCAGGGCAGAGATAATGGGAGAGAGGTCCGGTATTATGTGGGTGGAAACAATGTGCCTCCAGCCGGCGCCAAAGGTGCGGGCGGCATTGATGTGCATCCTCTCCTTTAAAGAAAGAACCTGGGAGCGGACGATCCTGGCACCACCCGGCCAGGTGAAGGCAGATATGAGCAGTATTAAGAGAGGCAGGCTGGGCCGAAGGTATGCCGCCACCAGAATCATCACGATGATGGTTGGAAGAGAAATCATAGCGTCCACGATTCTCATGCAAAAGCGCTCATAAAGGCCGCCGGCAAGCGCAGCCGTAGCTCCGACAAGCACGCTTAATGAGGAGGAGAGGAGAGCTACCGCCCCGGCAACCACCAGTGAGGTCCGGGCCCCATAAAGAAGCCTCACCCAGATGTCCTGGCCCATGGAATCGGTTCCCAGCAAATGATCCATGCCAGGTGGGCTGAAGATTTCGCCGGTATAGTCATGCGGCGAATAGCTGGAGAGCAGGGGAGCAAAGATGGCCATAAGCGTGATTATTGCCAGCATGAGCAGTCCGATTCTTGCCAGCGGATCATGAGAGATCTCTCCTATAGGATCAACGTGCATATCTCACCCTCGGATCAAGCCTCATGTAGAGAAGATCGACGAGAAAGTTGGCGGAAAGAACGGTCACGGTAACTATGAGAAGTATTCCCTGAATGAGTGGATAGTCACGGGCAGCAATGGCGGTATTGAGAAGCGAGCCTATGCCGGGATAAGAGAAGACGATCTCGATGAAGAGAGCGCCTGTGATCAGATGAGGGATGTGCATGCCGGTGGCAGTGGTCACAGGCAGAAGAGAGTTTCTGCCGGCATGAGAATATTTTATGCAACTCTCGGGGCAGCCTTTGGCCCGGGCGGTGAGGATGAAAGACTCTCCCAGAAGCGTGACCATGGTGTTTCTGGTCAAAAGAAAGATGCCGCCCAGCTGCACCAGGACCATGGAGGCCAGAGGAAGAGCCAGATGCTTTAGAACATCGAAAATATAAGCCAGGCCTTCATATCCGGCGTAAGGAGAGGCCGCCCCGGAGAGGGGCAGTACATCCAGGCTCACGGCAAAGATGAGAAGCAGCAGGATGCCGATGAAAAAATCGGGAAAGCCGCCCAGGAACATGAGAGAGGCAACCAGGCCCCGGTCCAGGGAGGAGCCGCGACAAAAGCCGGATTCTATTCCCAGGATGATGCCGATTGCGGTGGCTATAACCAGGGCTAGGCCGGCGAGGAGAAGAGTCCAGGGCAAAGCGCCCATTATAACCTGAGAAACCTGTTCTCGGTAGTAGTAGGAAAAACCGAGGTCGCCCTGCAAAAGGCCCATGATATAGGCCAGCATTTGATCCCACCAGGACTTATCCAGGGAAAATTGTCGGATCAAATGGGCCTCCATCTCGTCGGTCATGGCCACCAGGGCTTCATCACCATAGATGGCATGCAACGGATCGCCGGGCATGAGCCGGGGAAGAATGAAGTTGAGAGAGAAAATAGCGCCTAAGGCGATGAGATAGCTCTGAAGACTGGCAGGAAAGAGATTTTTCCCCAATATCTTCCAAAAGCTATGCTCTCGCTTCTGTTCCAAGATGCCGCATTCAGCTTTTGCACTATTCACTTTTTCACTCCTTAATTGCACGATTGTTCTTTACCACGCCTCGATTCTCTTCTTATGTTTCACCCAGAGCTCAATCTCCCTTATGACCGCCATCTTTCTGCCAGGCGATCCTGGCCTGAGAGAAGGAGTCGATTCCTGCCGAGTAGGGCTTGATGTCCAGCAAGATGGAGCCGTCCAGGGCGTCCATGCCTTTCACCTTCAGCCGATTTCCCTTGACCTCTTGCAGCTCTACTACGTCCAGGGCCAGAGGATTAGGGCGGTTTGGGGAGCGGGTGGCAAATACGCCATGCTCTTTGCCATCGAGTGGAGGAGTTGCCGTCAGACGGCTCCTATTTGCCAGATGCAGCCAGAAGATGACGAAGAGGTGCGTGCACTGCTCGATGTCCTTGAGTGCGGGCGCAAACTCGGGAAAGACCTCTATCTCGCATAGCTCCGAAGAGAGCCTTCCCTGACGGGGGATATCTTCCCGCCTGGCGTAGGGAGTATGGATTACTCCAATGGGGCAAAGGGCTATGGAACGTATTTCTTCTGCCAATATCATCATCGCCATCGCGTTTAGTTATAATATTGATTCTTCAATCAGATAAGGTAATAATAAAATAGCATTTAAGTCGATCATTTAAGACTCTTTCGCATGAATGGCAAGAAAAATTAGCGACCGAATTATAAAAAAGAGGGCTGCGGCCCATCCGCCGCAGTCGATGTCTTATCCTCAAACGAAGATCATCTTGTTCAAGGCTATTGGAACTCCACTTCCCACGCCGCCATAGGTGTAGTAGTAACTAACCTTGTCGTTGGACGCCCAGTAGGAGTCCGTGTAGTAGAGGGGCAGGGCAGGAAGATCCTGCGCTATGAGTTCCTGAGCCTGATCGACCAGATCCTTTCTCTGAGAAAGGTCCATCTCATCGATCTGCTCATTAAGGACATCATTAAGCTGTTTGTCCTCGTCGTAGCGGGCACTGTTGAAGCTCTTTTGATCCAGGACAACTTTGTTTAGAATGGCCGGATCGCCGCCCAGACCGCCATGGCCGCTCAAAGCCAGATCAAACTTCCAGGCACCAACAAGGCTGTCAAGAGTCTTGGGGTCGACGCTGCGCAAATTTACCTTGAAGCCGGCAGCGTCAAGCTGCTTTGCAATCAGCTCTCCCTGCCGCTCTGTGGTGGCTGTAGCTAAAAGCTCGATCTCCTCGGGCTCGCTGGCTTTTGTATAATACTGGCTGCCTTCTTTCTTCTCGTATCCCAGCTCCTCTAAAAGCTGGCCGGCCTTGGCCGGATCGAAAGGATACTGCCCCTGGTTGGCATTGTACCACTGGTTATCGGGGGCGTAAAGGCCAGGGCTGCCTGCCAGGCCATAGCCCCTCAGGCCCGTATCCACCAGATCCTGGCGGTCAATGGCATAGTAAAGAGCCTGCCGGAACTTAGCATCAGAGAAAGGCGCTTTTCTGTGGTTGACCATGATCTTGGCCACCCAGTCGTGAGAGGCCTCCACTACGGAAAAGTCTTCCTTTTTCAGATCCTTGACGGTCTCACCCGGCACAGTCGCTGCGTCCACATCGCCCTTCTTTAAGGCGGCAGCAGACATCTCCAGGCTGATTTTCACGAACTTGATCTGCTTGACATTAGGTGCTCCCTGGTAGTAGTTTTCATTGGCCTCGTAGAGGTAAGTCCCCTGCGTCTTGTCATAGTTGACCAACTTGAAGGGGCCGGTGCCGGTTAGAGCTGCGTCGTCCTTGAAGCCGGCCGGATCGCTCACATCCTCATAGACATGCTCGGGCATGATGGGCAAGGTGCCTGCCACCTGGTCCAAGAAAGGCGCATAATCCTTCTTGAGGGTAATCTTGACGGTGTTATCGTCACTGGCCATGGCCTCCTCTATGATGCTCGAGTCGACCCACTGATAAGGATGGTCCTTAATGTACTGCACGGTAAACGCGACATCCTGGGCGCTGAAGGGCTGACCGTCGTTCCAGGTCACGCCCTCGCGAAGGTGGAAGACATAGGCCTTCTCATCGGCAAGGTACTCCCAGCTCTCCGCCAGAGCAGGCACAAAACCGTTTTCATCCTTCCAGACGAGGGTGTCGAAGATCAGGCTCATGCGGATGTAGCCGGGGCCGCGCGAGTAGTGGCCGTAGGGCGAGGGAAAGCCCCAGTCGCCTATGGCATCAGCGATGGTGAGCTCGTCTACTGTGTCAGCCGCGCCCGCAGAGCCGCTGCAGAGGACGAGGAGCAGCAGGCTGGCGGCGGCAAAGCCGAGCATGGGGAGGCGGCTCATGAGAGGAGCCCCCGGGTACAGCAAATGTCAATTGTTCCTTTCATATTAGTTTCTCCTATTTTCAGTAGATAGGAACGCCTATTTTAAGAACTTTTCTGATATTAGTATGATAAAAGAACCAATTACTATTTCTGTTTAACACTTGTTATTTAATAATAAATAAAATATATGATAAATCAAGCATTTTCAAGTAATTAAAAAAAAATGGGTTAGATTGAAAGACTGCAATACGCTTAAGGTAAGCATTTTCACTAAGCTTGACGAAACATATGCAGCCTGCTGATGGAATTGCTTTAGTCGAGCCTCTGCATCCAGGGCACTCACAAAGATGGCCGGTTCTCTATTGACCTTGGTCCTTCTCCCACCACACCTTCACCCGTAGCGACGAGGCCGGCAGCACCAGCGCCCCATTCTCCTCTCGCATGACGCCCTGAAGGTACTCTCGCAATATCGCCTTCTGCTCCTCCGTCTCCACCTGGGCCTGGGGAGCGAGAGTGTGCATGGCCTCTTCTAGTGTCGAGTACCGCTGATTGTGCACCAGCCGGAAGGTCCTGATGTGCGGATAGATGCCCATCTGGTAGAGCACATTGTAGAGCACATCACACTTTGGGCCCGGCAGGTAAGCCCGGCCATGCAGCTTCGGCCACAGATCCTGCCACTGCCGGTCCCAGGAAGTTGGTCCGGCAAAGTGATAGAGATAAACGTACTTTGATGATGCTTGCACCATCTTCTCAATAGCTGATCTGATGTCTTGCATGCCTAAAGAGAAGGAGGCAATCACCACATCGTAAGGCGGCTGCAGATCCCTTTCCACATCCACATCCTCCCAGCGCTTCTGCACTATGGTGATGTTTTTTACCTCAGACTCGGCCATCTTCTCTCTCATCACGCTGCACATGCCCTCCGCCGGCTCCACGGCAGTAAGATGGGCCACCTTCTGAGCGAAAGGAA
>DATLBD010000100.1:0-24454 GCA_035527135.1 Methanothrix sp.
TCTACGGTTAAAAAGAATTCGATTTCAGTTATCGACGCTATTCAAGGAGCCTTTGAAGGAAATCCATTCATCCCTTGAAAACTTTGATTGCGGCCTGAATTCTTAATGATTCCGCGGGTATGGCTGAATAGTTACAATTTATTTTTATTTGTCCAAAGCACTGCAATTCGTTTCTGCACAAATCCTTTCCCGAAATTCATCTCTGAATAGTCATTTCCTCTTTCGATTCATCTCTCTGATCATCTCCCGGTGCATAGATGCCATCATATCTCCCTGCATGCCGATCAGAAATAGCTGGAAGCCGACGATAATCAGGATGGCCGTCAGGATGGTGAGGGGGATATGCTCAATGCGCCAGTTAAGCCAGTCTCGGACAACGTACATGCCGATAAGAAAGCCGGCCAGGCCAAAGAATGAGCCGATAAGGCCAAAGTAGAACATGGGATTTTCGGTCTTGGCCATGCGGAAGATGGTGAGAATGATCTTAAGGCCGTCTCTGAAAGGATGCAGCTTGGTCTTGGTGCCAGCAGACCGGGGCCTGTAGGTAATGGGGACCTCGATGATGCGCAGGCCCTTCTTTACGCCCTCAATAGTAATTTCCGATTCGATCTCAAAGCCGGCCATGGTCAGGTCCAGCCGGCGAATGCTTTCCGAGGTGAAGGCACGATAGCCTGAGAGAATGTCGGTTAATTGAACGCGATAGATGGTGGCGAAGAAGAAGTTTATCATCTTATTGCCGAACATGTTCAGCCGCTTTAGGGCCCCTCCCTGCACATTGCCCAGCCGATTGCCGACCACGTGGTCGGCCTTTCCCATCAAAACCGGCTCCAGGACGCGAAGGGCTTCGGTTGGAAGGTAGGTGCCGTCCCCATCGATGAGAAGAATATACTCTTCCTCGATCTCTTCGAAGACCTCTTTTAGAGCCCGGCCCTTGCCGGAACCAGATTGGATAAAAACGCGTGCTCCTGCGGCTTTAGCTTTGGCCACAGTGCCATCGGAACTGTGGCCGTCCGCCACCAGGATATTCTCGAAGCCCAATCCTTTGAATTCCTGGATCACCAGCTCGATGGACTCTTCTTCATTGAGGGTGGGAATGAGAACGCAGACATCTTTGTATCTCACTTGAAGATCAGCTTTGGCCATGGTTATCAGTTAAAAGGATGAGGCGCATTAAATAGCTTGCTTATCAAAAAAGGCTAAGCTGGTTTGAGCTCCCAAATAACCTTTTGTCTGGAATGGTTCATGCCTTCATGGCCTGGCGGATGATCTTCTCATAGCGCTCCTCCAGCTCAGTCATGTTACCTGCCGCGGTTTCGATGTAAAGCCTCAAAATGGGCTCGGTATTGCTGGGTCGGATGAGAATGCTGTAGCTTTCGGTGGTGATCTTCAGACCGTCCAGGGTGTCCGGCTCCATGGAGGCGAGAGCATCCTTTAGCTTGAGCATAACTCCTGAGGGATCCTCATTTAGGCGGATGCTTATTTGCTTGTAGGGATAGTCGTGGATCTCATCCGCGAGAACGGAGAGCTTCTCACCTTTTGAGATGATCTCGGCAATGGCCAGGCTCATGGCGAAGGGGTCATCAGAGTACTGAAACTCCGGAAGGAAGAAGTGGCCGCTGCGCTCAACGCCTAAGACTGCATCTTCATTCTTTACCCGGTTGGCCACGAATACATCGCCCACTCTTTCCCGTTGTACCCTGATGCCGTCTTTTTGCAGTTCGCGCTCCAGCATCATGGAGCAGTCAAAGCCGGAGATGACCAGATCGCCGCTCTTGTACCTTCTCCGGGCGATGATAATGGCCACCTTCTCTGGCGGCAGCACCCGTCCCAGGTCGTCGATTATGATACCGCGGTCTGCATCAGGATCAAAGCCCACCCCAAAATCCGCCTGATTTTTCAGTACTTCTTGGCAGGCAGGCTGCAAGGACTCTTCATTGGGAGCCGGGCCACGACCGGGAAATTGGCCGTCCATGGTGCCGTTGATTACGGTGCAGTCAAAGCCCAGATTGCGGTAAAAAGAAGCCATAGTACAGGCCGAGCCATTGCCCATGTCCAGGACGACTTTGAGTGGGCGCTCTAAGTGCAGCTTCTCTGCCACATAGCTGCGATATTTGTCTATGGCAACTGCGGGGGAATGATCCTCTACACTTCCCTTTCCAGAGAGAAAGCCGCCTTCACGATAGAATTTCATAATGGACGACTCCTGGTAGAGCAGACCGTATCCGTCGCCTGTTCTGAATCGCACACCATTGTACTCCGGTGGATTATGAGAGGCAGAAATGTAAGCTGCTGCCTTCAGCTTCTCCGTCCAGGTGATGTAGCTTAGAATGGCAATGGGAATGATTCCGAAGCTCTGCACCTGGCAGCCGGTAGTCAGAACGCCATCTAGAAAAGCTTTCTCAAGAGACGGGCCGCTGATTCTCGTATCCCTTCCTAAAGAGACCATGCCCCCTTCGGCAAAAGATCCGAAAGACTCACCAACGCGCCGAGCCAGCTCCTCTGTGAGATCGGTGCCGTAGACACCTCGAACATCATAAGCTCTAAAGACGGTCACAAATTCTAGTTGACCAGATCATTTAAATTATTTTCTGCGAGGCGGCGCAATCTTGCAGAGTCAAGGAAAAAAACTGGATTTGGAAATAATATAATTGAGATTGAATTTGGTCATACGCGATGATGCCGAAGGCTGGCACCAAGATATTCTGATAACTCGGCCTCTCGGGAGTCAGTGCCGCCTAGCCCTCAGGCAGGCATCTTTCCCGGATTAGATCTTGAGGAGATTCTGCTTATCTCCTGCCTTCAAGCTGGCCTGAAAAGATGCAGCCACCAGTGGATTAGCCATGATCGGGGGCAGGCCTAGCTCAATCAGAACTCGCCGGCATAGCTGAATGGGACCCTGTGCCCCGGATTTGCCCCAGCCACCAAGAGGACGGCACTATGGATGCATTTCAGGTTTTGCAGACCCTCATCCATGATGCGATAGGCTTCGCTTGCCGATCGCGGCTCATCCCAGGCCGCCAAAAGGAACTTGATTTCCGGGATGCAGGCAAGCTTTTGAATGGAGCAGGCCGATGCCAGGATGTCCTGATAGATGGGCATATCTCCTGCAATGGGAACGGCATCTGCAGAAAATAGAACGCCGTCTTCGGCCAGCCACAGGGAAAGGGAGCCGGGAGAGTGGCCTGGCGTGTGTAGCACCTGCAGGGTTAGGTCGCCGCCCAGATGCAAGACATCTCCCTCTTGCAATGTTCGGTCTACCAGGACAGATCCTCCTACCAGGGAGTGAAAGCCGGGAACGGGGCGCTCCTTTGCCTGCAGGCCTACGTCCTCTATCCATGGTCTCTCTGCAGCATGGGCGGCGACAGTGCAGCCGGATATGCTCTTAATGGCTGCTGCTGCTCCGATGTGATCGGGGTGAGCATGGGTAAGGACTAGTGTGCATATCTCCTGCGGGCTTCTGCCTGTCGCGTTCAGGTAATCCAAGATGACCTTCTCAGAGGAGGCAACGCCGCTATCGATAAGGCAAATCCTTTCCCCGTAAATGAGAAAGACGTAAACGAATCGGGGAATTTTATGGCCGGACGGATCAGTTATCTGAAAAGGGATTTTCAAGGCGTGAACATGATCTGTTATCTGCATTTTGTGCCTCACTGTATTCTTTCCATAATGTGCATTCTCCTAGAAATCCTTTGGCTACGGTTCCTGGCGGGCGGCCAGCATCCTTGGCCCGTTTTGCCATCTATTCCGTATTGCCTTTGTGGCCTCCAGGCCGTACATCTCAGGCATTTGCACATATCAGGAAAACGGAAAACTATATCATCAGGCCCTAAAATGGAGATGCTCGCTCCGGCATGCTGGAGCCGCAAAATGGATTACCGGGATTTCCGGGTCTTGTGATGCTAGAGATACTCGAAATGCTAAAAGAGGCAAATATTTCTGCCCTGGCTTTGGCTGCGGTTCTGGTGCTCATAGCCGTCAGGCAGGTGGGCAAAAATAGCCTTGCCATCTGGCAGATCATGCTGCTAGGCGCCTTAGTGGTTCTCTTCACGGGCCAGATCTCGCCATCAGACGCCATTCGCGCCATAAACCTGGATGTGATGATATTTCTGGGAGCAATGTTCGTGATCGGCGAGTCTATGCAAGAGAGCGGTTATCTTCTCTTTCTCTTCAATCGCATCTTCGGCAAAGCCAGGAACCTGGATCAACTTCTGCTTCTCATCCTGTTTGCTATGGGCTTTCTCTCGGCTCTGCTCATGAATGACACTTTGGCCATCATAGGAACGCCGCTCATGCTCTACTTTGCCCGTACGCTAAAGATAGCCCCTAAGCTTCTGCTCCTAACGCTGGCCTTTGCCATAACCATAGGCAGCGTCATGAGCCCAATTGGCAACCCGCAGAATCTGCTCATCGCTGTCAACGCAAAGCTGTCCAATCCGTTTCTGGTCTTCTTGCAGTATCTGCTGCTGCCCACAATTGCCAACCTGCTGCTGGCCTATCTACTGCTCAGACTTTTCTACAAGGGGCAGTTTCAAAGCAGAAGGCTGCAGATCTGCCGGGAAGAGATCTTGGACCCCGCTTTAGCCCGTCTCTCCCGGTTATCCCTTATTTTGCTCTTCGCATTGATCCTGGCCAAGATCGGAGCAGTTGTCCTGGGCGAGGGCGGCGAATTTCGGCTGACCTACATTGCCCTTATCTCAGCTCTTCCCATCCTTCTTTTCAGTAGCCGAAGATATGAGGTCCTAAGGAAAATCGACTGGTGCACTCTGATCTTCTTTGCCGCCATGTTCGTCCTCATGGATAGCGTCTGGAGGTCGGGGATCTTTCAGTCTCTTCTGGCTGGATCGCAGGCCGACCTGGCCTCTATTCCCACTATTCTGGCTTTGAGCGTGCTGATTAGCCAGCTTGTCTCCAATGTGCCCTTTGTGGCTCTCTGCCAGCCGCTGCTGGTCAATCCCTCCCCTGAGGCCCTCATGGCCCTGGCAGCGGGAAGCACCATCGCCGGAAACCTCTTCATCTTGGGTGCGGCGAGCAACGTGATAATCATTCAGAACGCAGAGAAGAGCGGCGAGACCCTGACCTTCCTGGAGTTTGCTCGGGTGGGGGTTCCCTTGACTTTGCTGAACGTGCTGGTTTATTGGCTGTTTCTTTGAATTTGAGATTGAAAATAAAAGGATTGCGAAATCAGCGTGAAATTAAATAATGATAATACCAGATTAAAGGACGATGAACGAGGACCTAACCATCTCCTGCTACGACAGACACGCCCAGGCCTATGACCTCTATCAGTCCGCCGTGGTTCCCGGCTACCAGGAGATGCTTGACCTGGCGGCCGAGGCTTGCCGGCGATATCTGCCGCAAAGACCAAAGCTCATCGATCTGGGCTGTGGAACGGGTAATGCCGCTCTAGCTGTGCTCCAGAAAATACCATCCGCCAGATTCTATCTAATCGACGGCTCGGATCAGATGGTGAAGGTGGCCGCGGAGAAGATCTCTCGCGCCCACCCGGATGCGATCCTGGGCTGCAGAGTGGCGGATCTTGCGAGTGGCAATTGGCAGGAGGGTCTGGATGGCCTGGTTGGTGAGGGATATGACGCTATTATCTCCACTCTGGTTTTAGAGCACCTGCCCTTTGATCGCTACAAAGTGGCCATAGCAAAATGCTTCCAGCTTCTCAAGCCAAGCGGCTGGCTCCTGGTAGCGGAGGGCTACACCGAGGAGGGAAGCGATATGCAGCAGTGGTTCTTTGAGGAGATGGAGATGCGGAGGAAGGCAATTGATCCGGAGCTGTCCGACTTCGTGGCCCGGCTAAGGGACGAGAAGGAGACGCACTACTATTGCAGCAAGACTGAGAAAGAAGGGTGGTGGAAGATGGCTGGCTTTGAGAATGTATCTGTTCTCTGGCAGTACCTTTGCGTGGCCATAATGGCCGGGCGAAAACCTCTTTGAAAAGCCAAAAACCCGCCAAATAGTTAAGCAAGCAGCGCATTTAATTTGAGGGGAAGCGCATGCCAGATAGAAAAGTTGCAATCGGATTGATTCAAACCACTGTCTCTGAGGATCTCGATCTCAACCTGAAACGAACTATGGAAAAGGTAAAAGAGGCAGCATCCAGGGGCGCGAAGATAGTCTGCCTGCAGGAGCTTTTCCGCACGCGCTACTTTCCTCAGTGGGATGGCAAAGATGCCCGAGCTTTAGCCGAGACCATTCCCGGCTTGTCTACAGAGGCCTTTTCCGCGCTGGCCGAAGAGCTTTCCATAGTGATAATAGTGCCCGTCTTCGAGAAGGATGAGGCTGGCTACTACAATTCAGTGGCCGTGATTGACGCGGACGGCAGTCTTCTTCCCACCTATCGTAAGGTGCATATTCCCCACGATCTTCTCTTTTACGAGAAGAGCTATTTTTCCCCTGGAGATGATATCAGGGTTTACGATACCCGCTATGCAAAATTTGCAGCGCTCATCTGCTACGACCAGTGGTTCCCTGAGGCGGCGCGCGTTGCCGCTCTGGGCGGAGCAGAGATCATTTTCTATCCCACGGCCATCGGCTGGATAAAAGGCGAGGAGAACCCGGTGGAGGGCGACTGGCATGATGCCTGGGAGACGGTGCAAAGAAGCCACGCCATCGCGAGCAGCGTCTATGTGGCTGCAGTAAACAGGGTGGGCCGGGAAGAGGACTTGGTCTTCTGGGGAAGTTCATTTGTCTGCGACTGCTTTGGCAAAATACTGGCCAGGGCTAGCAGCAGCGCAGAAGAGGTGCTGGTGGTGGAGCTGGACCTAGGCCAAAACGAGGCGGTGCGACAGGATTGGGGCTTTTTCCGAAACCGCCGGCCGGATGTCTACTGGCCCATCATCGAGATGGTGCGGGAGGAGGAAAAGCCGGATAAGAAGGCGAAAGAGGGGCTCTGTCTACAGGACACGCCTCTCGCGCTCGGCTACCACATGCCAGCCGAATGGGAAAAACATGAGGCCATCTGGCTGTCCTGGCCCTACGACCTGGACAGTTTCCCTGAGATTGATAAGGTGGAAAGAGCCTACGTGGCCATCATAAAAGCCATTCACCAGAGCGAGACGGTCAACCTGCTGGTCAGAGACGAGATTATGCAAAATGTGGTCGTGGACACGCTCAAGGAAGAAAAGGTCGATCTGCACCGTGTTCGCTTCCACATCATGAGCTATGCGGATGTCTGGTTTAGGGACTACGGCCCCACTTTTGTGGTGAATCGGGAGAAAGTGGCGGGA
Source organism: Methanothrix sp. (assembly GCA_035527135.1). GTDB lineage: Archaea > Halobacteriota > Methanosarcinia > Methanotrichales > Methanotrichaceae > Methanothrix. The sequence goes on from DATLBD010000100.1 coordinate 7,239, forward strand.
AAAAGAGTCGCTGCCGTAAACTGGATCTTCAATGCCTGGGGTGAGAAGTACCCGGAGCTGATGGCAGACACAAGGATTGCCTGTCTCATCAACGATGACCTGTTGATGGAGTGCTTCTTGCCCGGCATCGTCATGGAGGGCGGCTCAATCGATGTTAACGGTCGGGGCACGGTGCTCACTACGGAGCAGTGCCTGCTCAACCGGAACCGAAACCCCTCCCTGAATAAAGAGGAGATCGAGAGCTATCTCCGAGAGTATTTGGGCGCCAGCAAGGTCATCTGGCTCTTGGAGGGCATCGTCGGAGACGACACGGACGGGCACGTGGACGACATCGCACGGTTCGTGAACACGACTACGGTTCTATGCGCCTTTGAGGACGATCCTGAGGATGAAAACTTCTTGCCCCTGAAGCGCAACTACGAGCTACTCTGCCAGGAGACGGACCAGGACGGCAGCCCGCTCACGGTGATCAAGCTGCCCATGCCCGGGCTCGTGGGTGCAGAGCGGCGACTTCCGGCGAGCTATGCCAACTTCTACATCGGAAATGAGGTGGTCATGGTGCCGGTCTTCGGGCACAAGAACGACAAAAAGGCGCTGAAGATAATTCAGGAGGCCTTCCCGGACCGCAAGGTCGTCGGCATCAATTGCCGGGAGATGGTGCATGGCCTCGGGACGTTGCACTGCATAAGCCAGCAGCAGCCTGCTGATTAGTTATTTTGCAGGCTCAGCCATAGCCCAGCCATAGTCATATTCTCAGAATAATCCAGGCATTATGCTTCATGATAGGCTACATGATAGACTTCATGATCTTTTTCGTTTGTCTTTAATCAACCAATTGCAAAAAAAAGTCTTCATTTCAGCCTTGATTTCATGCTGAATTTCAAAAAATTATGCAGGGGAGAGGCTCCCCTCAGGCGTACATATCCCCGCGCTCTACTTCTCGGGAGGCCTTCTTGCGAAGCTCCGTTCCCAATTTGGAATAATACTTCATAGTATCCGGAGTGACCGACGGCCCGATGTCCTGCAAAGCTGCCAGGAAATGCTTCTGGCTGATCTTCTCTGCTGCCATATCCTCCCGCAGAGCCAGGCGTCCCGCCTTGCGCACCACAGCAGCAATGTCCGCTCCCGTATACTGGTCGGTCTGGCCGATAAGCTCGTCGATATTGATATCGTCCGCCAGAGGCGCTTTTTTCAGGTGTACCTCGAAGATCTTCCGGCGGGCCTCCTTATCCGGCACAGGAGCCAGGATCAACTCATCAAAGCGTCCCGGCCGTAGCAGGGCCGGGTCGATGATATCCGGTCGGTTGGTAGCCCCAATTACCACCACACCGCGCAGCTCCTCCAGGCCGTCCATCTCGCTTAAGAGCTGGTTTACTACGCGCTCGGTGACATGCGGCTCGCCTCCTGCGCCTCCCCCGCGCATGGGCACCAGCGCATCCAGCTCGTCCAGGAAGATGATGGCCGGCGCCACCTGTCTCGCTTTTCTGAAGATCTCTTCCACTTTCTTCTCGCTCTCTCCGTACCACTTGGAGAGGAGCGCAGATCCTTTGACAGTGATGAAGTTGGCCTCGCTCTCATTGGCCACAGCCTTGGCCAGCATGGTCTTTCCCGTGCCCGGTGGCCCGTAAAGCAGGATTCCTTTCGGAGCCTCAATGCCCAGGCGGCGGAAGCTCTCTGCATTTCTCAGAGGCCACTCCACCGCCTCAACGAGAAGCTGCTTGACAGCTTCCAGACCGCCAATGTCCTCCCAGCTCACATTGGGAACCTCAACCAAAATCTCCCGCATGGCTGATGGGGAAACCTCTCGTAAGGCTGCCTCAAAGTCGTCCTTTTGCACAATGAGCCGGTCCAAGATCTCCTTGGGAATGGTCGTCTCTTCCAGATCGATCTCGGGAAGGATGCGGCGCAGAGCATTCATGGCCGCCTCCCGGCCAACTGCCGAGATATCCGCGCCCACAAAGCCGTAGGTCCTCTTGGCAAAGTCCTCCAGGACCACATCCTCATGCAGTGGCATGCCGCGCGTGTGGATCTGGAAGATCTCCATGCGCCCTTCCATATCGGGAACGCCAAGTTCGATTTCCCTGTCAAATCTGCCTGGCCGGCGAAGAGCCATATCCAGTGCTTCGGGCCGGTTGGTGGAGCCAATTACTATTACGTTCTTCCGCTCTTTCAGGCCGTCCATGAGGGATAAGAGTTGAGCCACGACGCGCCTCTCTACTTCTCCCGTGACGTCGCCGCGCTTGGGGGCAATGGAGTCCAGTTCATCTAAGAAGATGATGGCCGGGGTGTTCTTCTCCGCCTCTTCGAACAAATCCCGCAGCGCCTTCTCGCTCTCTCCGTAGTACTTGGACATGATCTCCGGGCCGTTGATACTTATGAAGTAGGCGTCGCTTTCATTGGCCACAGCCTTGGCGAGCATGGTCTTTCCTGTGCCGGGTGGCCCGTGCAAGAGAACGCCCTTGGGCGGATCAATCCCCAGGCGGTCAAAGAGCTCGGGATGCTTGAGGGGAAGCTCAATCATCTCCCGAACCTTGGTTATCACCGGCTTTAGGCCGCCAATATCTTCGTAAACAACAGAAGGCACGGAGCGCTCCGGAGTCTCCGCGGCCTGAGGCAAAAGCTCAATGTCGGTCCCTTCCGTGATCTTGACAATTCCTCCTGGGCTGGTGGAAACCACTCGCAGCTTGATCTCACCCAGGCCAAAGGCTTGAGCCCCTAAAAAGCCACGGAATATCTCTTCAAACATGGTCTCCCGGCCCATGGAGTCGGTGGGCGGTTTTCGGACGCTGGTGGTGGAGATGATATCTCCCCTTGTCAGAGGCCGACCGTTGAAGACCTTAGTGAGGACGTCTCCGGGAGCAAAGATCTGCATCCCTTGCGTGACAGGGGCTAGCGTTACATGCTTGGCCTCGCCCCAAACCGCCTTTTTGACCTCCACATACTGGCCTATGCTCGTTCCGGCATTGGATCTGATCAGGCCGTCCATTCTGATCATGTCTATGCCCTGATCCTGGGAATAGGCACTGACAGCCAAGGCGGCAGTGGGCCTTGAGCCCACCAGCTCCACTACATCTAAGGGACGTGCGCCTATTTTCTCCAGGAAATCCTCGCCAACCCTGACTATGCCTTTTCCTACATCGCCCTGATTGGCTTCGGAAACCTTCAGCCTGATGGGTTCTCCTTCAGTCATGTTTCTCCTTCGATCGTTTAATTATTGCAACTGCTTTCGGTAATATGTGGGGGTTCTATTTTTAAGTAGTTTGCTATTTGCCTTGTAGTTGTAACGAGGTCTCATTCAGGTAGAATCTTAATTGTAGGATCGTGGAGAACAGATATCGCTGACCGCGGGCCAGCGAGAGTTTCGACGAGAAGTCGAAACCGCTGGCAGTCCCCCGTCTTTAGGCCGATCTCGCTAACTCAGCGAAGTTGGCGGGAGTTGCGACCGCAGTCGCAACGGGATGAAAGCGGAGTCCTTTGCCATAGTTACTTTCGCACTGCAAGATCTCTCGTGATGAGTGGCTCTCAGCAGATTAGCTATAACTTTTATTAGCAGCATACATCAAAGTTGTAATGGCGAGATCGACATGCTTCATGCCATTCGATCGAACATAAATGGATTGCAGACCAAGGGCGATCCTCCCTTGGCAGATCTACTGTTCATGGCCCTCTCGTTTTGCCCTCCCCTTTCCGGGCGACTTCCGATCGAGGGCTAAAAACAGCCATCAGGAATCGGGCTATTGCAGCCTATTCACCCCACCCGGCCAACAGGTGGCAGATACCGGCCCACACGCGCTCCGCAGCCTACGGTCCCGCCCAATCCGACCCGGACCAGCCATTCAGAAAGCTGGCTATTCTTACCCGGCCTTTCTATCTCTTTACGTCGAACAGGGACACCATCTCTCCAGACCCAAGAGGTACGCAGCTCCCGCTATAGTTGTGCCGAAAAAGACCACCCGATTTCCATGCTGCCTGGCCGTTTCCATAAGGCTGTCAATGGTTCCGTTTACCAGCGTCGATCCTGTTATTAAGATGAGCGGGCATTGCTCGAATATCTGGGTGGAGTCCAGTCCGTCCAGAACCTTTATGCTGCAGCGCGTCTGCCCTGCTTCTGCCAGGTCGGAGACCATAACCCTCTCCGGGCCCAAAGCTTTCACCACAGCTTCAAGAAGCGCAGGCTGCAGGCCCACCATCCCAACCTTATCGATACCCTGCTCTGCAGTCCAGGCCTCTGTTAAAAGGGCGCACTCCTTCGGGCCGGCATTTTTGCAGTGCACAGTTCCTCCTGTCAGTCCGAAATTGCGGAGCACGGCATTCATGGTGGCAACCATTATAGCTCTCTCGAAGATGCTCTCCAAAGGCAGAGCGAGAACGTCTTTCAGGCTTCCTCGAAAACTGCCGTGATCTGCCGAGAACGCTTGCCCGGCAGTGCCCCTGTAGACAGCCTGCACCAGCACCTCCTTCCCCCGCAAAATGGGGAAGTCATCCCTGTCAGGATTTCCTATCGCCTCCTGGCTACTAAGAGGGCTGCTTACTACTATTTCAGCCTTCAAATCCTTATATTTGGTACCGTGGCGCGTCTCCAGTTCGGCAATAAATCGCCTTCTGGACTCTTGTAGCATATCCATTTTTTCCATCTCGGCCTCAATCGCTCCGAACGCTTTCCGCTTTGTTAAGCTTAATTCTGATTTATTTATATAGATTAAATTTAGATTTGAATTGGCTCTTTCTCGCCTCTTGCATCCATGTCTGTGCCCCAGCAAAGGATCTCCTCTGTGCCACCATGCAAGGAGAGCTTTCCCCGCTCCAGAAGGCAGGCCTGATCTCCTATGCAGGCCACATCTCTCAAGTCATGGGTGACTATTATGCAGGGAACGCCGCAAGCTCGAATTGTCTCGCGTAGCTCTTTTCTCATAGCCGCTTGCTTCCTAACATCCAGAGCGGAAAGCGGCTCATCCAGCAAAAGCAGGCGAGGCTCGATGATGAGCGCTCTCGCCAGTGCCGTCCTCTGCTTCTGGCCACCCGAGACAAGTGCCGCCTTTGCCTTCCTGATATCCCACAGCCCAGCGGCTTCCAGATGCTCTCTTACCAGATCTTTGATCTCGTCCGCCGGCATCCTCCGGGTGCGCAGTCCAAAGGCCACATTGTCATAGATGCTCATGTGGGGAAAAAGAGCGTAGCTTTGAAAGACGTATCCTATGCCTCTGGACTCAGGAGGGACGTTTATCCCGTATTCAGAATCATAAAGCGCTCTACCGTCCAGCGCAATCCTTCCTTTATCGGGATTATCGAGCCCCGCCAACAGGTTAAGCAGAGTGGTCTTTCCGCAGCCGTTATCTCCCACCAGCATAAGCGTCTTGTCTCTTTCGACGTCCAGCTTCACCTGTAAATCGAAATCTCTAAGCCTCTTCTTGACATTAATTTCTAACATTTTTATACATCCTCCTGGTCAGTTTCTTCACCACAAAGATGACCATAAAGGAGATGGCAACCAGGATTATAGCCAAACAAAGAGAGACATCCAGATCTCCTTGCATGGCGGTATAAATGGCCAGAGGCATGGTCTGCGTGCGGCCCTGGAAGTTTCCGGCAAACATGATGGTGGCTCCAAATTCTCCTAAAGAGCGAGCAAAGGCCATGATAGCTCCCGAGATGAGGCCGTTCATGGCTATGGGCAGGATCACATAGAAGAATGTGTAAACCCGGGAAGCACCTAAAGTCCGGGCGGCATTCTCAAAGGCCAGGTCCACATCTTCGAAGCTCGTCCTGGCCTGGCGTATATAAAAGGGCGAGGAGACGAAGACCTGAGCCATGATCACGGCCAGAGTGGTGAAGGCGATGCTGATTCCAAATGCGTTAAGGTAATGGCCTACTATTCCCATTCTTCCAAAGGCTACGAGCAGGGCAATGCCAGCCACGGCGGGTGGCATGATAACAGGCAGGTCGATTAGGGAATCGGCCAGCTCTTTGCCGAAATAGTTGAAGCGAGCGCTGACGTAGGCAATGGGTGTGCCCATAATAACCACGACGATTGTAGTCAAGGTCGAGGTCATAAGTGATAGCCTGAGAGCATCCAACACCATCGGATCGTACAGTGATCCGAGAGTCTTATCCAGGGGGCTCTTCAAGAAGAGCGCAATCACCGGCAAGGCTATGAAGGCCATGGTCAGAACCAGCAAGGCTGCCACGCCAGTTTTTAAGGAGATATCCTTCACGCGGTCAGAAATGCTGAGGATTTCATGCTCTCGGTTTGAAAACTCGCCCCGATGGATTATTTCCGCTTCATTGGATGCCATGGTCCTCTTTGTAGAAATTGTGTTCAACCACGATACCATAATATGCTTTAACCGTATGCATGAACCGTTTGAACCGTATGCATAAAGCTCCGGCAAATAGAAGCCAGGGTCTTTTTCCCCTGGCTCCTTAGAGAGACTTTCGAGGGACTTTCCGGATCAGGCTGCAGCCTTGGCAGCCGCAGAATTGCCTGCGGCCTCTGCAGGTGAGCTATGCACAGCTGAGAATCCATATTTTTCTAAGATGGCCTTTCCCTGCTCAGATGTCACCAAATTTATGAAATCCTGGCTTTTTGCAGGATACTTGCTGTCCTTCAGGACTCCAATGGGGTATTTTCCGATGACGTTGTACTCATCTGGGATGTCGATCTTATCAACCTTGGATGCCAGATCCTTTGTGACATCGGAGACATAGGCAAAGCCCACATCCGCTTCCCCTAAGGCGACTTTAGTCACCACATAGTTGACAGTGGTCTCCTGAGAGATGATGTTAGCCATGACCCGCGCTTTATAATCCGGTCCATAAGCAGAATCATTTCCCAGCCGGTTTATGATCTGTAAGGCATAGTCGCCAACAGGCACATCTTTCGTGCCCATAATGATCTTGAGGCCGGGCTTGGCCAGGTCGGTGAGGTTTCTAATCTTGGCAGGGTTGTCTTTGGGAACGATCAACGATATCTTATTCTCAGCAAAGATGATGATGCTGCTATTGTTCATGAGCTGATCCCGTTTCAGAGCATCCATTTGCTTCATATTGGCAGAAGCGAAGACGTCTGCGTAAGCTCCGTTCTGAATTTGGGTACGCAAGTTTTGGGAGCCGTCGAAGTTGAAAGCCACGTCTATATTTGCCATCTTTTCATACAACGGTCCAATCTCGCTAAAAGCGCCCGTCAGTGACGCGGCAGTGAAGATGGTAAGCTCTTCTGGCTCTTCTGCAAATCCAGCATACGAGGCCGAGGCCAAAAACAGGGCTGCAATCAATGCTACTAATACATGTTTCTTGATCATTGGTGTTCTTCCTCCATGATTATCGATTATCTTATGCTCATATCCGGGTTACGTAAGCATAAGTGCTAACCTTTTCCCAATAAGCAAGCATCTATGTAAAACTTATTAACCCTTGCGCTCGGCCAAACGAAATTTCCATCCGCTTAGATCTGGATAGCGAAGACTGCCCAGTCGAGCTGCTTGATGGCACCCCACAGGTCAAAGGACATCTTCATCAAACCGTATTTGCGGTAGAGCAGCTGACTGATCTTGATCTCCACATCGCCGTTAGCCCGAATGGCAGTGCCTTCAATGGTGGCCTCGTGAGGCTTTCCCACGGCATCCGAGGGAGCAGTGCGGACATGAGGATCGTTACGCATGCGTTTGACCTTGCCGCTATTGGCATAGGACCGAACGAAGAGAGTGCCATCCTCTACCACGAACCACACCGGCGTCGGGACGATCTGTCCATTCCTCTTTACGGTTTCAAGTCTTATGTACTCTTTATTCTGAAACTGCTCCAACTTGCATTCTCCGCTCATGCCGCCTCTCTCTCTCTGCCTTCAAGCAAGGCATTGGCCATACCTTCCACCAAATGCATCGAGCCCTCATATCCCAGGAACAACTGGTGAGAAGCTCCATAACGATCATGATTGGGCAGTCCCACCCGTAGGAGCGGCACCTTCTCCTTCTTGGCAACCATTCTTCCAGTAAAGGGACCTACCATCAGCTCGATATCCCGGCTCGAGGCTTCCGCCGCGATCTGTGAGAAATCAGCTCCCATCATAACCTTAGCTCCGGGTGCAAGCTCTGCTGCTTTTTCAGCAAATGCTGGATTGGCAGCTCCCGTGGCCACTATCTGCGGCCTCATGCCCAGCTCCGCCATGATGCGAGTTATGCCCAAAACCATCTCCGTATCTCCGTAGACGGCGGTCTTAACATCAGCCAGAAGCTTATGAGCATCGACCATGGTATCCAGCAATCGGCCTCTCTCCCGTTCATAGCTATCGGGCATGGGCAGCCCGGTCAGCTCTTCCAGATTTGCAGCTAGACGATCGGTGAATTCTAAACTTATGGGCAGAGGCAGAGCAATATGAGGAACTTCGAACTCTTTTTCTAAATAGTCTCCTGCTCCCGGCTCTTGCACCCATCCGCCTATGGTCAGTGTCGCTTTTGAGTTGGCTGTATCCCGGATGTCATCAAGAGGCGTTCCGCCCCTTGATATGGAAGGCAGATCCTGGCTGATGGCAGCATCAAAGGTTTCGGAAATGTCCGGCATCAAGATATATCCCAGGCCCCAGTCATCGAAGAGCCGACGCAGAAAGCGAACATCCGCCGGCGAGATTATGGATCCCACCAGTATGTTGATCCGTCCGTTGGGCTCAGATTTCTTGGCCATGGTCTGGACCAGGCCCTTCAGAGCAACCCGATATCCAACTTCATGAGAGGCAGCGTAGCTGGGCGTCGAAACGGAGATGATGATTACATCTTTAGCCAGGGATTCCTGTGCCTGGAACTCACGAACTATTTGAGGCACATCATCCCCGATGGTCTCAGCCAGGCAGGTGGTGGCAATGCCTATCACCTTTGGGTTGTAGCCTTTTATAACATTCTTCAGGCCCTGCATAAGATTGGCAGCTCCACCGTAGACCGCACCCTTCTCGCTCAGAGCAGTGGAAGCAATGTCCACCGGCTCGCGGAAGTGATGCGCCAGGTAGAGACGCATGTAGGTGCTGCATCCTTGAGAGCCATGGAAAAGTGGCATGCAGCCCTCGATTCCCCGGAAGACCAATACACTGCCCATGGGCATGCACATAGAGCAGGGGTTAACTGTGGCAAGGCTCTTGGATATCATCATTCACTCCTGGCACAGATGCTAATTGCGATCCTTTGCTGACCCAGCATGGCCTTTTTACCGGAAGCTGCCATACCGGGCTATTGATGGTAATGCAGACTTCTCGGGCGAAGTTTAGCATTCCCTCAAAGCCTTCGAAGTTCATGGTTCGGTCGTGATTGAAGTCACAGAAAGCGATTCCCATTTTGTAGGCCAGAAAACGCTCTTTTACGCCCGCCACCAATAGGTCCGCGTCCTGCTTGATGAGAAGCTCCTTCAGCTCCAGGGGATTGGCATCATCGATGATTACTGTACCTTCTTTTACAATGTACGCGATCTTCTGATAGTCGTCTCGATTTCCTGTTTGCGTTCCTATTACTACGACCTCCATTCCCAGTTCCTGGAAGGCCCGCACCAGGGAGACGGCCTTGGCTGCGCCGCCCATGTAAATGGCAGCTTTCTTTCCGGCAACTTTCGCTCGATAAGCTTCGATCTGGGGCGCTACCCGGGCCGTTTCCCGAAGGATTATCTCTTCTGCCTTCTGCTTTGGCTCTGCCGAGTCGAAAAACTGTGCAGCCGTGCGTAGAGCAGTTGACATATCCTCCAGGCCAAAGAAGCTTATTCGTCTGTATGGAATGCCATATTTTTCTTCCATTTTCTTGGCTAGATAAGTCATGGATCCGCTACACTGCACCAGATTAAGCTGAGCCGTATGAGCCCTCTGAATCTCGGCCACGCGAGCGTCGCCCGTCAGCGTAGCTACGACCTCCATTCCCATCTCCTGGAAGAAGGGCTTGACGAACTGCAGGTCGTCCGCCACATTATATTCACCCAGCAGGTTGATGGAAGGCTGCCTCGGTGTATAATCCCGGGTTCCGATAAGCTCGCTGAGAGCGTTGCAGGCTGCTTTGTAGCCTTCGTTCTTGTTTCCCCGAAATCCCTCAGACTTTACGGGCAGGACGGGAATGCCCAGCTCCGCGCTCGCTTTTCTGCACACAGACTGCAAATCATCTCCGATAATACCTACAATACAGGTGGAATAGACAAAGATGGCCGGCGGATGATACCGGTCCGCCAGCTCCCGTAGGGCTGCCGCCAGCTTCTTCTCGCCGCCAAAGACCACATCCAGTTCCTTCATGTCTGTAGAGAAGCTATTGCGGTAGAGATCGGGGCCGGAGGAGGTACTGCCCCGGATGTCCCAGGTGTAGCTGGCGCAGCCTATGGGGCCATGCACCAGATGCAGAGCGTCAGTGATGGGATTGAGCACCACTCTTGCTCCGGAGTAGACGCAGGCTCTCTGGCTCACGGCTCCGGCCAGGCTATCGCTATTGCAGGCCAGGGGGAGGCCGTCGCCTTTCTGCTGGATGTGCCCCTCCCTGCCTTCAAAGATCTTGACAATCATTTTTTCCTCGGCGGTTTTCGTTTTCTCTTATCTGTTTTTATTTCGTTACGTTCGCTTAACCAAAACTTTCAGAGCATCATTCTCAAGGCGCTTAGAGAATCATCTCAAAGTGCGAATCATCAGCGTCCCGATCCCGTCTTTCCAGGAATGTGTTGCCGATCATCTCCACCAGTCTTGCAGCACCCGCATAACCGATGATCGGGAAGTAGTGCAAATTAGCGCGATCGGTGATGGGGAAGCCTACTCTCACCAGAGGTATGTCTTCGGCCCGGGCGATCAGCTTGCCGAAGCTGTTGCCGATGAGCATATCCACAGGATGGTTCTTGATCTTCTGATGCAAGAGGAAGGTGTCTCCGATAATGGCCTCACAGCTCGGGGCTACTTTATGCACCTCTTCTGCAAACTTTTTGTCAGGCGTGCCGGTCAAAGCAAAGACTGGGTTCATACCCAGTTCCACAGCTAAACTGAGCAAGCCTATGACTATATCTGGATCTCCGAAGATAGCCAGGCTCTTAGCATGAAAGTGAGGATGAGCATCGGTCATCATGTCCACCAGTCGGCCTCGTTCATCCTCGATCTCTGCGGGTATGGGGATGCCCATGAGGCTGGAGACGCTCATCACGAAGGTATCGGTATTACGAATGCCTATGGGCATGGGGCCGACGACTGCAGGTATGCCGAACTTGCCTTTCAAGACCACAGCACCCGAGGCTCCAGCTGTTCTGCCCAGGGCAATAGTGGCGCGAGAGTTGCCGGTATCTATCAGATCTGGGATACTGGTTCCGCCCGGCGGGTACAGGCCTCCTGAATCAGGCGAGAGGGGCGCATCGAAGACATCGGTCGTATCGGGAAATATGATATGAGGGACGCCCATGATCGTCAGCATTCTCTTGATCTCACGGATATCTCCCGGATCCACGAAGCCAGGGATGATATTCAATTTGCCGTTGGGCTTGCTTTTTCGAGCGAAGCTCTGCACTATGGCCTTAACGGCATTATCATAGCCTGTGATGTGCGAGCCGACATAGCTTGGCGTACTGGCAATAACAACGCGCACCTTTGGATCGTAGAACTCCTCTTCTTTGATCTCTTCCATGAAGCTGTTTACATCGTCGCCTATGGTTTCCGAGGAGCAGGTGGTGTTGATGGCCAGCACATCAGGATGGTAGACATTGATGACGTTGTCCACGGCCTCCTTGAGGTTTTCTCTGCTGCCGAAGACCACGGAGTCCTCGGTGAAGGAAGAGGTTGCCGCCAGCGTGGGCTCGCGGTAATGACGGGCCAGCATCATGCGCAGGTATGATGAGCAGCCCTGCGAGCCATGAGTTATAGGCATGCAGTTGTGGATGCCTTTGTAAGCCAGGATAGCTCCAATGGGCTGACAGATCTTGGCCGGGTTTATGACCAGTGTTTCCCGCTGCGCTATCTCTTTGGGGGTATAATCAAGCATTTGTCTCCTGCCTCCAGGGTGGGTTTATGAATTTCCAGGTGGGGCTGTTCACGGACATGTCGATGTCCTTGGCGAACTGAATAAAGCCCTCAAAGCCGGTGTAAGGGCCGCTGTAGTCATAGGAGTGCATCTGCCGGGAGGGAATGTGCATCTTCTGGAAGACATACTTGTCTTTGATTCCGGAACAGAAGATATCTATTCCCAGATCTTTCACCAGGCGCTCGCACTCATGATGGCTGTAGTCATCGATCATGATCTGGCCCTCTTTCATATGGGGCAGCAGGCCCTCATAGTCCATGAGTCTTGGAATGTTTTCCTTCTTCTTCTGGATCGCCACGTCGTCGTAGGGCGAAACCACGTTGGGATCACGTTCGTAGTGGATATCGGTCAGAACTTTAGACTGTCCGGTATGAACGATGCTGGAGAGGACCCGTCTGCCCTCGTAGTCGTCCCGGTGGGCGAACTCGTAGCCTGCCACGACCACGTCCATGCCCAGGGTCTCGGACATATTCCTGAAATGATGAGCACGTGATCCTCCAACCAGGATCATTACCCTCTTTCCGGCCAGCCTTTGCCGATACATATCGATGATCGGCTGGACTTGGGCCATCTCCTCAGCAATCACGGCCTCGGTTCTTTTAGTTAGATCGGGGTCGTCGAAGAAGGCGGCCATATCCCGCAAGGTCTTGATGGTGTCTTCCACGCCCAGGTAATTGACCTTCAGCCAGGGGACGCCGTACTTCTCCTCCATCATGCGGTTAGTGTAGTTAATGGAGCGATGGCAGAGCAGTATGTTCAGCTTGGCCCGGTGGGCTTTGGCGATATCGTGGAAGGAACCGTCGCCGGTGAAGCAGCTGACAACGCGGTAGCCGACCTTCTCCAGCAGATCCTTGACCACCCAGTAGTCTCCGCCGATGTTGTACTCACCGAAGACGTTGACGTCGAAGGGTCCGGGGTCCTTCAGCTCCTCTGTGCCCACCAGGTGCTCCATCAGGGAGTTGGAGGCGATGTGGTGGCCTGCCGATTGGCTGACGCCGCGGTAACCCTCGCAGCGCACGGGGATGACCTTGATCTTCAGGTCCGCCTCGGCTTTGCGGCAGACGGACTCGATATCGTCGCCGATGAGCCCGATGGGGCAGGTACAGAAGACCGATATGCACTCGGGCTTGAAGATAGAGTAAGCTTCCCGGATGGCTGAAGCCAGCTTCTTCTCCGCCCCAAAGACGATATCCGTCTCCTTGACGTCGGTGGAGAGGCAGTAGCCGGCGAAGCAGTCCTTACCTTCTTCCGCCTTCATGAGATTGCGGCGGCTGCCCCAGGTGAAGTAGGCACAGCCGATGGGGCCGTGGGTGATATGCAAGATATCCTTGATGGGGCCGAAGACCACACCTTTGGAGTCGGCGTAGCAGCAGCCCCGGTTGCTGAGGATGCCGGGAACGGTGCGGCTGTTGGCCTCGATCTTCTGATCGATCTCGCAGGAATCTTTGACGACCACGTGCTTGCTTCTCACATTGCTCGCCTTTTTGGGAAAGTCTTGCAGCATTCCCTCTACAACCTGCTTGCTGTGGGCAACGGTTATCGGTTCTTTTGCACTCTCGCCCGCTCTTTCCATTACTTTCTCCAAGGTTCTCTCGACTCCGCTCATGTTATGGCCACGCTCCCTCTCTCGCCGGTTCTTATCCGGATAGATTCTTCCACGGGACAGACGAAGATCCTGCCATCGCCGAAGTTGCCGGTGCGGTTGATTATAGTGATAATTGCCACCACAGCCGGAACAAATTCATCTTCCACCATAATCGAAATCATTCTCTTGGGGACGTACTTCATGCTCTTTTGATCCGATTGCTCGAGCTGGGAGGGATGGGGGATCTGCAGGCACGCTGCTTTCCCCGCCCAGTGGCCTTGTAGACCGTGATGGAGGGAATACCGATGACGTCCAGAGCGTCTTTGGTGCTCTCCATCTTGTTCATCTGGATGATGGCCATGACTTCTTTCATTCTAGAGCCCTCTCTCGCCGGTTCGGATAGTGTAGGCCTCCTCGACTGAGGTGATGAAGATCTTGCCGTCGCCGATGTTTCCGGTTCTGGCGCTTTCTTCAATTATCTGGACGGCCTTCTCCTGATCGTCATCGCCCACCACCAACATGAGCAAGGTCTTTGGCAAATTGTCATAGACCACATTGCCTACCTTGATGCCCTTCTGCTTGCCTCTGCCGAAGACCTCGATACGGGTGAGAGCAGTAAAGCCGCCTGACTCCAAGCTATCGGCGACCTTGTCCACGGCCTCTGGCCTGATGACGGCACGGATCATTTTCATTCCATTACACCCCACTGCATCATGACCTTCTCCAACTCTTCATACTCCATGGGCTGGGGGATCACGAACATCTTGTTTTCATCCACGGCCTTGGCCAGCGCCATGTAGGCCTTTGGCCTGATCGGAGTTTGGGGCATACTCGATGACGGTCTGCTTGTGAATCTCGGACTGGTGGACGACGTTGTCTCTGGGCACGAACTGGATCATCTGGCTGCCGATCTTCTCGGCAAAGGCCGATACCAATTCCTTTTCTCGATCGACGGCGCGGGAGTTGCAGATGATGCCGCCCAGGCGCGTTCCGCCTGATTCGGCGAACTTCTGGATGCCCTTGCAGATGTTGTTGGCTGCATAAAGGGCCATCATCTCTCCTGAGGCCACGATGTAGATCTCCTGGGCTTTGCCTTCTCTGATGGGCATGGCAAATCCGCCGCAGACCACGTCGCCTAAGACGTCGTAGAAGACATAGTCCAGGTCGTCCGTGTATGCGCCCAGGTTCTCCAGTAGCCCAATGGAGGTTATTATGCCGCGGCCAGCGCAGCCCACACCGGGTTCGGGACCGCCGGACTCAACGCATCTTATGCCGCCAAAGCCAACCTTCAGTACATCTTCCAGTTCTACCTCGCCTTCTTTTCTCAAAGTGTCAAGAACGGTAGGCTGCCTTTTGCCGTGTATGAGCATCTTCACAGAATCTGCCTTTGGATCGCAGCCTATCTGCATGATCTTCTTTCCCATGGTAGACAGAGCTGCAGTGAGATTCTGGGTGGTGGTCGACTTGCCAATGCCGCCTTTGCCGTAGATGGCTATTTGCCTCATATTTCACCTGGATTAATTTTATTTAATTTTTCGGATTTAAGTTTTAGATTTAAGTCAGGGGAGCTGCTGTTTTCTTGCACTGGCTCCGCCGCCATGCCAGAAAGTTGGGGGGAGGCCCCCAACTTCTAGGAATGAGCCCTTGAAATGAAGTGCTTCTTGTCTGTGGGTAGTCTTCGCCGCCTCACCTCCAAGGATAGCAGTGGGGGCGGGGTTATAAGGAGCTATTTGAGAAGAAGGCGGAGGATATCGGATTTGTGCGGAGGGATTGTGAAAAGATAAGAATAGATCACCAAAATTCAGAGAACCATAGGTATCCCTTGTATGAGACTATTGAGAATTTCGATTAACCTTCATCTGGGCGGCCTCCTTTAAATACCATTTAAATAGGGAAGACGCCAATATTGGGGTTTCGAGGGGTTTTTCGAAATCCTCTATTCTCACTTTGTGAGTAATCGGGTCGCGTACGTGAACTATTGAAAAGCGCTAGCATGTAACGCAATGGATGTCTACTGCCAAAATGGATCCCATGCATCCGGTTCGCGCAATGATTTTCAGTAAGCTTCACCTACAACCAGTAATCGAGGGCGTGCTTTAAGTTATTATCATGAAGAGTAATGCGATCTTAACTAGGGTAGATGAATGATCTGATCTCGCCACATTTTTAGGAATTTGAGTTTTGCTGAATGCATTCGAAATTTATATAAGGTCGCATTTCATCATGAATTCTAGTAAACTGCATGCCACATTTCCGGCTGTGGCTGAGGGAAAATATGATTAAAAAGATAATATCTATAAAATCTGTTGGTTTATTTGATAATTTTCAAGCCGTTGAGCTTAAAAGATTTAATATTATTTATGGGGAAAATGGAAGAGGAAAGAGTACACTTTCAGTCATTCTGCGTTCTTTATGTTCTGGTGAGCCAAGTTTAATCTTGGAACGTAGAACTGTAGATTCCGGCAATCAACCAGAAATACGGTTGTTATTAGAACCTTCAAGCTATACGACATTTAAAGATGGAAAATGGGACAAGACTTATTCAGATTTGGAAATTTTCGACAGTTACTTTATTAGCAACAATGTATATTCCGGAGACGCTATAGATATCGAACTTAGAAGGAATCTTCATCAATTCGTCATAGGACAAGATGGAGTTAAAAATGTAAATATCATTAACCATTGCACTAAGGTTTTAAAATCTATTGATAGTTTGATTTTAAATTGTGAAAGAGAAATACAACGAAACATATTAGGAACACGTATAGATGTTTCCACATTTACAGGATTGGTATGTGACACCAATTCATCCGCAAGTATTGATGACGAAATTATTGCTAAAGAAAAGATAGTCGAAGCCCTAAAAAAGGCAAAAGATATAAGTGAAAAAGATGGATTGGATTGTTTATCGATTCCTGAAATGCCAAGAGACCATCTTGAGTTGATGCTATCTAAGACCCTCGATGATATATCTCAAGACGCTGAAAGAATCACACATCAGCACTTCAATAAATGCTCGGATCAGGGTGTTGAGAACTGGATTCAGACTGGATTAGCGTATATGACAGATGATGTATGTCCGTTCTGTGGACAATGCATTTTAGAAAATTCGCTAATTAAGGCATATCGATATTACTTCGATGCAACATACGTTTCTTTTAAAAAAGAGATTCATGACTTTTCGGACGAAGTTAAAAAAATTCTATCGGATGATAAACTGCTAGCCATTCAAAAGGCCCTTATTTCAAATGACCTCATTGCCCAATTTTGGAAAGAATATATTACAATAGAATACAAATCGCTAATATTCACGGATATTCAATGTGTATGGAATGAAATCCGTTCGCTAATTGAAGATCATTTACTGTACTTTCCAAGTTTCTCCTTAATTTTTATTATTTCTATTATTTTAACCCTCATATTTTCAATCCCAAACTTTTAAGTATATAAAGCAATCCTCCGTCTGGTACGGGCAGATTAAAATAGGTAATAATATATTCAAATGTTTCGCCAGCAGCCTGCATTTTTACTTGATCAATCATCTCGCCCATGGTTCTTGATTTTGAATTACCGTTAGATGGTGGATTATCCATTTCCCATAAGAGGATTGCAGTCCATACTGAAAAGAC
>DATLBD010000101.1:0-23373 GCA_035527135.1 Methanothrix sp.
TCTTGCTTTTCTTTATTCTTTTTCACCTTTGCCGTGCTGCTTGCATCCTTCTTGAACAAATTGATCATGGTTTCCCTCTAGAATACATCACGATTAATATGTAATGTGTCTGAAGGTATTAATTTGTTTGCCAAGAATCCCTATATCTCCAATCTAAACCATATTTGCTAATCATGTGCTTCTCCCATTGCCAAATAGAAATCTGCATGGATGCTGCTTTTAATATATCCAAAATGGTAACATTTAGTCCATTCATACTAATGTTATTAATCGTAGTAATTATAAATAGATTTTGCTAGATGATAATATAAATTTGCCAATATTTGACATAGTATGCATTTATAATCTATCATCTGACCGATAATTAGGCAAATCATTCCAAACATTTTTATCATTGCTATTATTATGACGACTATTCTCACCACATAATTAGATTTAGATAATTTAATTAAATTTAAATAGCAAAAAATACCAGTATTAATTGGAGCCGACAGAATAACTACGCCCTATTCCCCTGGAGGCTCTATCCCTTTCTATTTCTCAAGTCTAAAGAATATGTGGCGATCTAGATATAGACCGCCGTTCCCGGCTCCACGTAGATTATCTTCTGAACTCCCCTCTCGAAGAACATTGATTTCGGGTAATTGAACCGACCATCGTAGACCCGTATATCGTGGTTCTGGTTGCCAATAACATTGAAGCTGAACCTTCCATCAAGCGGATCTCCACTGGCCCCCTCCGTGCCTATGTATTTTCCATCCAGGAATATCTGGTATCCCCTCATGCCTTGGGATACTATTGAAACTGGTGTATTTCCTGTAGTTGCAGCAGGAGGCTGCGTGGTTGTATATATTGGAGTTATAGGAGCAGGAAATTGGATGGCTGAATTTGTAGGGCTTGGTATTGGATGCACCCTAAAAGATGATTTTGTTTGTGCATAATCCATAGTTTCAGACCAGTTCTTCTGGAATGGCTCCCACGTCATTCCAGCTAAAGAATTCAATCTAAAGTCGGAATAGTAAGGCATTTGATAGAATGGGTATACTCCATAAGGTCCTGGATATGTGCCGTTCCTAAGTTGATAGGGATAAGCATAATTCCTAAAAAATTCTGCGCCAAAGTATGGGTAATATGTCCTCTCCCAATTCAGGCGTTGGTTCGGGGAAAATATCGGATCTGTGAAGTATTGAGCGATATCACCGCTATAGCTTCTGACGTATCCTCCCTCAAGCCATTCCTGTCCGCATGCAACACTGATCATCAGACAAAAGGTGAGCACTGTTATATAAGGCAAGATTTTTCTATATCTCATATGATTTCACAAAATACCATTTGCATTAAAGGAATTTAACATTATCCATAATTGGATATAATTATTCATGGACTCATCGCTTGGAAGAAGATGGTATTTGGGTATATTCTTATAGGGGAATTGTAGATTTTTTAGTATTATGACGGAAACAACAGTTGAATCGATATTTGGCGTGAATGCTGGCATCGTTTGGGAAGCCCTCAATCTGAATGGTCCAAGCACCATTGGAAATCTTGTGAAATCCACTTCATTGAGTCGCGAAGAGGTCTATGGTGCTCTAGGTTGGTTAGCTCGCGAGAATAAGATCGTTGTAGAAAGGCGTGGTAGGGCAATGGTGTACTCATTGCGAGATGCAGAAGCACGTTGGAATGCCTTTAAAGGCACAACAATAGGAGATTCTGCGCCACAAGAGCAAACAACGAATAATACAAGCGCTCCGCCAGAGAAGACCACAGAAGCTCGCAAGGCTAAAGCCCCGACCTTATCTCTAGAAACAGCAAAGTGGGCATTGGACTTTATTCTTTCCGAGTTCGAAGCGAACCGCGAACCCACGTCGGAGCAAGTATCGAAAGAATTGGGCATGGATAGCAGGCAGTTGGGAAAAGCCCTTTCCAAGCTGGACATCAAGTCTAAGTCCATCCGTCGGGGAGGTAAGAGTGTTAAAATCTATCCACTTGCCTTAAAAGCAAGGGTATGGGAGCTAGCGGCACTTGATGCGGATGGGTTGCAGAAAATGGTGGAGGTGAAGACGAGGGCGATGGAGGATGATAAGGAACATAGTCGAGAACATTTTACTGTATTTGATTAACTTTATTTTTTATTTACAAATAAATCCGAACTCGTTAGCTCAAAGAGGTTGAAACCTGCGGGCAATCAGGAGACTTGGGCGCATGATGACTTCCAACTTCGCCAGGAACAACATCGAAAAGTTTCCAAATGCCGTCTCTAATGCTCGTAGCTCCCGTTGGTTCAATGGGTGCAGATATTCACGGCTTATGCCATCAAGAGACGTAATCACCAAGTACATTGCAGGCATGGTTGATGAGAGTGATGCGATTGAATGCCAGTGTGAAACTCTTGAGAAGCTTGTTCCTGCGAAAGTATTCGCGGAGTTTAGGTTCTGATGTCGTGTTGCTGATCCGGGAAGGTTCAGGCAACTCTAGCCGAAGCGGCATCGAGGCCATCCAGATTATCTCGACCGCCAACTACTAGTATCTATAACGATTATATAAGCAATTTGCCGCGTCTTAAGCTGTGAAAACGAGGACAAGCTTACTGGCTTAGCTCTTAAGGCTAAAGAATTCGAGTGACGTGTCCCACCGTAGATGCGCCGTCGAAGCTCTGTTGGCCTGAGAGGTGCTGGCTCAGGGCAGCATCCGGAAAGCATCGGATGGGCTGAGGATCAAACGACCGATAAATGCACGCCGTAACGGGCGCAGCATGTCGTTGGTCAGCCTTTGGATCCGAAGTCCTCGCTTAAGCCAAGGGCGCGGCACAAAGCTGAGCAGAGACGAGCACGAGGCCCCAAAGTGGCGGGTTCCCTTAGAACGGACGTTGTGTAAGATTCCAGCGCTGGTGCCGCCTTCGAGCCCACCTTATAGTCGAGCTTTGGGCTGGGTCAGGCCGACACCTTGGTGATCGGCTCCTCCAAAGGGCGCTGTGGATCGGCGTTGGCCCGCCTGAGACTTGATCATATTGTTTTCTGGCTATTTTTTTGGAGTGAAGGTCATCTATTGAATTTTAGATCTTAAAAAATGAATTTACGCTATTTCTTTATTTCAATTATATTCTCGCAGTAGGGAGCACCGAGGCACATGCCATTGACAAATCTCTGGGTATATTTGGTATTAAGATTTTCCACTATAGATTTGCTGTATGCTTGGCATGATCCGAAACCATCCTTGGGGTCAATTTCCATTTCTCTTGCTCTATTCAAGAATGGGCAGCCTGTTATCCTAGTTACAACTCTGTTTTCATTCTCTTCGATGACGTCCTCTCTAAACTCAGGCCCGTAGAGTATTTTGCTGACTATGCCCCAGGTATTATTTACCTCCTTGGCATTATTGGCAGGCAAATTTAGCTGGTCAGCCAATTTTTTTGCCTCTTTGCCACCTTCATTCCAAATATGCTGGTCTATCTCATGGAGCCTTTTTTCATCTATCAGATCTTGGAAGGCCATGCCATAGGCCCAAGGCATAGCTGTAGCAGATTTGGCTGCAATTTCCCACCTCACTTCTGCAGGGATGTCCTTTATATCAACCATAGATTTACCCTCCATTACGTATATAATGTTTATTAATTTAAATACATTCTCCTGCGTCCTATTGGAATCTATTTCAATTCAATAATAGTCTGTCCACGGTTCAAATGTAATGGATCATAATTTTTCTCGCCTGCATAGACTTTGATGAGGCAGAAAAGGCCGGGCTCGGCGAGATACGGCCTTTCTGTTGAGAATTGCGGGCGCTGGTAAATTTTTTTTGTGCAGGAAAGCATGAGCCTCTCCGCATATTTTCGCCATTCATTTCTTGGCTTCACAGGTCGATGTGAATTATTCGAAGATCATCTCTTCATTCAACTTCCTTCAATCGATCAATCGATCAGAAGCAACGCCATGGGCGTAGGATTTCCCGAAACGGGGAACTTTATGGCCATGCCGGCCTCCTCTGCTGTCTTTTTCATATTGACTCCCACAGCGTGCTCCGGAATCCTGGCCATGGTAGGATGAACACATACGCCTTTTTCTACATTGCAGTTCTCGCACAGGCGGCAGGAGCCGTTCGTCAGTGCCAATGCCAGTGTATAGCCGGCATTGAACGCAGTCTTCTCCAGCTCCAGCATGGCTAGAAGTATCCGCTTGTTCTCGCCCAGGTATTCTTTCCAGAAGGTATCTGCCTTCTCTTTCTTCTCAGGAGGTGCATCCGGATCGAGCCAGTACTTGTAGATAGAGCAGATGATGTCCGGCTCAGTATTGGCAGGAGAGCTGAATTTCACCAGCAATGCGTACCTGTACTCGGACAATATCTTTCTGAATTCGTCTGCAGTGGGCACAAAGGGCGAGCAGGTCAGCTTTTTGCCGTAGCCGATGCAGCCGGTTCTGCATTTTAATGGAATCCTGTTTTCCACAAATACCTGGGAAGCGGAAATGGCCTTGGCATCGATTGCGCCCAGGTCCTTAGCTGTCTTTTCCAGAAAGGCAAACCGATCCAGTTCTCTTTCATCCGATTTCATGTCTATCAGTTCACAAGTCTGGGTTATCAGCCTTTTCTTTGTTATCAAGATTTACGAATTTATAGAATACTTTTGGACAGATCTGTCATATTGATATGCTATGGATCCCTTAAATCTAGTCGTGAGGAATAGACGATGAGATGGATTATTACTATTAGTATCTGTTTTATTGTATCCGTCCTATTATATCTGGGAGGATCTATGGGCCAATCAGATGATGTTGTAGGTCCTTGGGCATTCAGAGGTGACCTCCCCATAGCGGGTGACTTCAATGGAGATTGGGTAAAAGATGATGTAGCTGTGTTCAGGCCAACAGAGCGCAATTGGTACTTTGACTATTTCAGGGATGGAACCACCGATAGAAAGATGGGACCCTGGGGCAATCGGGGAGATCTGCCTATCGCAGGCGACTTTGATAGCGATGGCTGTGCGGATGATGTAGCCGTATTCAGGCCATCAGACCGGGGCTGGTACTTTGACTACGATGCAAACGGAGATACCAATAAAGTCATAAAACCGTGGGGCCTTCAAGACGATCTTCCTTTAGCAGGAGATTTTGATAGCGATGGCTATTATGACGATGTTGGCGTATTCAGGCCATCTGAAACCAAGTGGTATCTTGATTTTGATGCCACCGGGAATACGGATAAAGAAATAGCACATTGGGGCTGGTCAGGAGATTTGCCAATTCCCAATGCGGCTGATTTCGAAGGTTCCGGTGATTATAATAACGATATCGGGGTGTTCCGGCCTTCAGTGAAACAGTGGTTCTTTGATTTTAATGCTAATGGGAATACTGATCATGATTTTATCTACGGTTGGCCGGGGGATCTCCCCATCGCCGGTGACTTCGATCGAGATGGATGGAACAATGACATAGGCGTTTTCAGGCCTTCCGAAAGGAAATGGTATTACAAATATCTGCATTTAGGAAAGAGCCTGCCGGGAATGACTGGAGGTGCGACTCCAGGATATGTAAATTCCTAAGGCAAAGCATCTCTCGCGCCAGATCAGGGCTATCGACCGCCAGATCGATGCCCTGGTCTGCGGTCTTCAATGCTTGGGTGGAAAGGGAGCCGCTAGGTCTTTCTTTAGGAATCTGTGCCGATTGGGGAGAATTTGTCTTCTATCCAGCATTCTCCATTTCATTGCCCGGGGCATGGAATAACTAAGAATATGCCTTTCCAAAGGAATTTAACCGATATTGTGCCGTGTTTTCCAGCAAACGAATTTCTGTCGAATTCTGCTGAAATATGCAAAAGGGTAAATGCCGTAGCGATTTATCTATTCGAATACCTCACAGCAGCATAATGCGCTGTTTGACCTGGTTTGTGAAAAAGAGTTGCATCAAACAAGACTTCATGCTTCGATCTCATCTTCCTGCGGATACGCGTTAGGCAAGAAATCCTGCAATTTGTTATTTCCTCTTATGTTCTCAACGTCGTATTCGGTCTCTTTTGGAACCTCTGATTTCAGGGTCCATATAATTTCTTCTAGCTCGTACGTATCTCCTGTGGAATAACACCTGACCATCGGAGCACCTATAAATTCTACCTGTAAACCGCATAGGGGGCAGATTGCTACCTCAACCTCTCCCTTTTCATTTTTTCGTTCAGTATTAAACAAGGTTTATTCTCCATCAAGCGTTTTTAATGCTATTGCTTTATTTACATGTTAAATTTTCGAACCATGTGTGGGTTTTTTAAAGAGAATGTCCTCAACTTGGGTCCCATCAGTGCGATTCGGATATAGTTGCGCAATTGCTATATGTACTATTTAAATCTGTTTAAGAAAAGTTCATAATTTATCATAAAAATTCATAAAACTTCTCTGTTACTTGTTTAAAATCCCCAATTGTCTCGAATATCCTGATTATTTTTTATGAAAACAAGAGGTTTCACTTATCAAGCATGGCTTGTATTGGGATGCCGGGTTTAGCCACGGCTTTGGCCGGCTCGACGCGAATCGAGAACTCGTGGAGTGGATGAGGGCGTTGAATGCCAATCCAACGCACTGCGTCAAACTCCAGTTCTACGGCTTCGATAGTCCGACGGAAATGGCTGGCAGCGATAGTCCTAGACAGGACCTGCATTTTGTTCTCGATTACCTGGCTTCGATTGATAGTGCCAGCGCCCAGGGCCGTAGACAGCGCATTGAAGAGTATCTTGGCCAGGACGCCGATTGGGAGAATCCTGCTGCAATGATGGATCCGGCGAAGTCGGTAGGCTGCTCTCCAGCCGCAACTGCGCAGAGGATTGAGGCGGAGGAACTCATTTTGCAGCTGCGCCTGCGCCCGTCCCGAATTGGTGGCGAAGAGCAATGAGCGCCGCTATCTGGAAGCCGTGCAGGATGCAAGGGTAGCACGGCAATTGCTCAACTATCATGCGGCGCTGGCGCGCTCGTCGGGCGAACGGGTTTCCGGACTTCTCGGTATTCGCGACCTGATGATGGCGGATGATCTGGCGCAAATGGTCACCCGTGAGCGTGGTCGGGGGAAGGTGCTGGCTTTTGCTCACAACAGCCATTTGAAGCGCGGAAAGGCACAATGGCAGTTTGGCACTGACCTATACACATGGTGGCCGGCGAGATCACACCTCAATGAGATGTTCGGATCGCGCTATGCCGTCATCGGAACGGGCGTGGGCGTCTCTGTTGCCAATGGCATAGGCCGGCCTGAAGCCGGAACTCTTGAGGCGCGCCTGACTGCCGGGCCGGGGCCGGCGCGGCTTATTCCAATTCACAAGGGCCAGGGGCTTCCAACCGCAGCAATCAGAGCTCTTCCGGCTCGCTCGGGCAGCATGAAGAATCCGACCTACTTCCCACTAACTCCGCAAAGCTTCACCGATTTCGACTGGCTGGCTGTCCTGGATTCGACGGCATATAGCAGGGGAGGTCCGCCGCTGCAATAATGGGACGAGGGTGCAAGGCAGTAAAACGGGATGAGCAATTGACCTAATGTTTTAGATATTGACTTTTTTCCTCAATCACGATCGTCATTTCCAATTCGAAATTTCATATAGCAAAATGATTGGGGTGGGACAAAATCTGGTATTATGACTTTTGG
This sequence comes from Methanothrix sp., assembly GCA_035527135.1. Classification (GTDB taxonomy): domain Archaea; phylum Halobacteriota; class Methanosarcinia; order Methanotrichales; family Methanotrichaceae; genus Methanothrix. The sequence goes on from DATLBD010000101.1 coordinate 7,608, forward strand.
GTCCAACGGATTTTCAAATCTCTCTACTTCTTTTATCTCCAAAGCAAATCCCACCTTTTTATTCCTAAAATAATCAAAAAATTCGACTTCAGAGATCCCTGCATGATCCTTTAGTTGCTCCCATAGAGCGCTCGGGCGGTCTTCAATTATATTATTTATTTTGAAAACGCCAATAATTTTTTTAATTGGGGATGTTGAGTAAATATATGCGCAATTTATATCTGTTTTAGCGAATTTATTTTTACGGAATTCATATTTTTTTCGCCCATCTATAATGGCCTCCACAAATCTTGGCTTAATGGATAGTAAAACGTCCATCGATATCACCGATTTCTTTTATTTTGATATATTTTTCATGAATCAGCTTCATAGCCGATTGTGGGGCGCCCTTAAGTATGCTGCCATCTAATAACTCCATTAATCCTAGCGGTTTTGACAGATGAATATGATGTCTAAAAAGAAAAACAGATACGGGGCCTTCTTGAACGAGCTTATCAATTTCTTGTTTGGAAAAAACTGTTCTTTTTCCTGCAAGTCGGAGCACGCTCTCTGCATCACTTATGCCTGTGTAAATCGACTCTACTACGCCTATTGAAGTTATCGCCTGCAAATCTTCCGACCGATAGAATAGTATCAAGTCACCAGGACCTATTATTTTGATATTCGAATGAGAGATGTATGCCTTTTTTATGGTATTTCCCTCTACAATAAAATCACCTGAATGCTCCAATAAAGTAGTCTGCCTCTTAGGGAAATCTGTGAATAGCTTGTTATGATAGACTGGAAGAATAGGCACAATGAATTTTTTTACGTCATTGCCATCATAAAAGCTGGGATAAAATATTCTTGAGATCTCTATTGGAGAATGATCGTTTTGTTTTTCGTATCCCTTGGCAGTTAGCCTTTTTACAAAAATATCTTGGCCATCATCTTTTATGGCAATTTTATTAAATCCATATTCTGAGATCAATTCAACTAATCTATCATGAGATTTTGTGAAATGAGTTAAATAAATTTCATTTATGCCATTTCTTACTGAGATATCTATCGCCATTTTGATGAATAGTTCTCCAATTTTATAGCCAATATGGGTTACTTTTAGAGTGGCAATTTTTAGCCTTTTTTTCTTGGGCAGAGACGGCTTCGAATTATCGATAGATTCGTCTTCGAATTTGTATATAAGAAGTGCACCAATGCTTTCATCGGTTCTATAATATACCCAGCTATTTCTTCCCTCGTCTGATATTTTCTTAAACCAGCTTTCAAATTCTGGATCATATTCTTCTTTTAAGCTATCGAATATTGGATCGTAGTAGTCTAAATTACCAACAAGTACACTCTTCAGGGCAGGAGGTGCCGTTATAGTATCTCTGGTTAGATATCCCCTAAAAATCTGTAATGCTTCATCTACTAAAAGTATTTTATCTATTATATCCAATTCGTTAGATACTTTATGAATATCTCTATTTTCAGTTATGATAAAATCGTATGAATCAGCAATGTCAATCAGGACCTCTATCGATAACGTCCGAGGATCAAGCTGTATACCTGCGTCTTCTAAGATTCTTCTAAGTTCTTTCAGATTATCTGAGATAACGCAATCATTATGTTTCTCTTCAAAGATCTTAGAATCAAGTAGAATTCTCATTGATATCACGTTTTATATCTTGCTCATGTAATATTTATTTTACCTTTTAGATGCAGATATCTCAAATAGTCGATTTCTATAAATAGCCGATCCATAGCGGGAATGTAATAAATTATGATTGATTAAGTGCGGGGGACGGGAGTCGAACCCGCGAACACCTTCGTGACAGGGTCCTAAGCCCTGCGCCTTTAACCACTTGGCAACCCCCGCGCTTCTGCCTGCACCCTTTTAGGGCTCGGCCACATAAAAGAACTATGCTCTACTAGAACTTTGCGATCCCTTCAGGATTTGCCGCAGGCCTCGCTCCCTCCTCGCTGCTGCAATCAAGGATCTCATCTCCTCCGGCGCAAGCGTATGCCTGTGCTTTTGGTCCTCCCATTCTCGCCTGAAGGGATAAAAGTACTCGTAAAGCTCCAGTACGTCTCTGGAGTGCAGCACCACTCCCTCTTCAATCACTGCCATTTTGATGTGCATGGGCAGTATCTCAAAGATGTGCACATCATACCGGTCATCACGAAGAATAGAGATGAATTTCCTCCACAGCGCTGGCCGGCCTGCGACCTGCGGGGCGACGACGCACAGGTCTATGTCGCTTCTCGGCCCGGCCTCGCCCCGAACCTGAGAGCCATAGAGCAGCACTCCTAAAACCCGCTCCTCCCAGAAAGGGTCTCGCAGAAACTGCAGCTTTCTCTTCACGCTGGCGGCAACGTCTTCTCCAGCCAATTCTCCACCTCTTCGCCGAAGTTCATGATCCCGTCAAGAAGATCCTTCATGCTTTGCAGAGCAAGAAGATCGTCTCTCCGATTATACCTGTGGACCAGATGATTGCGAAGGCCGTTGGCCTCTATGAGGACCTCTCTTGAGCTGGTCGCGAGAGCCTCCAGCCTCTCCAGGTTGCTGTAATCATCCTGAGACTTGATGCCCAAATCCTTGCACATCATTGCCACTAGATCCAGGCAGGCCTCCACCGCCTCTTGAAAGGCCTTGTAGGATGCCAGCTTCGTCTTATCATCCTCTAAAAAATCCTCGGGCGAGGTCTCCTCCAGCCATTCCTGCACCTGTCCGGTTCTCTTAAAAACCGTATCAAGCTTATCTTTGTATCTGCCGGCTCTTTCTACTGTTAAAGGGATCATGGAAATGCTCAGTCCCCGCTCCTCTTCTCACCCATCAGCCAGGCCATGACCGCCTTGCTGGTGTGCATCCTGTTCTCCGCTTCATCGAAGACAGCGCTCTGCGGCCCGTCCATCACCTCGTCCGTGATCTCCTGTCCCCGGTGGGCAGGCAGACAGTGCAATGCGATGGCGCCATCGGCCGCCAGGCCCATTAGCTCGGCATTTACCTGGTACTTTCCGAATACCCGGAGGCGCTCTGCCTCCTCGGCCTCATCTCCCATGGAGACCCAGGTGTCCGTGACCAGGACATCCGCGCCTCTGGCTGCTTCCGTCGGCTCCTCAACTATGCTTGGCCGACCTTCTAGCCTCTTCGCCTGCTCGATGATCTGCGGCTTTGGCTGGTAGCCCAGGGGCGAAGCCACAGTGATCTCCATTCCCAAAATGGCCGAGGCCAGGATAAGCGAGTTGCAGACGTTGTTTCCGTCGCCCACCCAAGCAACGCGCAGTCCCTCCAGCTTGCAAAAGCGCTGGCGCATGGTCTGCAGATCGGCCAGAATCTGCAGCGGATGCTCCCAGTCGGAGAGGGCGTTGACCACAGGTACAGAGGCGTGTTGGGCGAGCTGAACCACTGTGTTGTGAGAATAGACGCGAGCAGTGATGCCGTGCACATAGCGGGAGAGCACGCGCGCCGTGTCGGCCACTGTTTCACCGCGGCCTAGCTGCAGCTCGCTCGCTGACAGGTATAGGGGATGGGCGCCCAGCTCCGCTGCCGCGACCTCCAGGGAGACGCGCGTGCGTGTGGAGGGCTTCTCAAAGATCATGGCCAGGCTTTTCCCCTGTAAGGGTTGGCCGTGACCGCCCCGCCTGATCCGGAAGGTCTCGGCGCTCTCCAGCAGCCACAGGATGTCATCTTTAGAAAGATCGGAGATGGAGATGAGATTCATGGCTTTTTTTCTCCTCAGCCCTTTATCCGTGCCTGGATTTCTGATATCTGGGTTACGTTTTCTTCGGCTGCAGAGATCGTGGCCTTGATGCTCTTGAAGCCGGGAATGCTGCTGTCTGAGACTGCATCGGATACGAGCTGATTGGACCAGGGACTGTTGTACATGAAAGCCAGGCCCTGATGCGGATTATCCTCTGAGGTCTTGGCGGCCACAACCACGCTTCCTACATCATTTTTCACCTGCAGACTCTGCCCGTCTTTGGCTCCTAGGGTGGCCATGTCCTGCTTGTCTAAAATGATCAGGGCGCTCTGGTCTCTGTACTCATCGGAAAACCGGCTCTTCCTTCCCGCCTCGTCCTGGAAGATGTCTCGCATGGTAACCACGGTGACCTCCACTTCTGCGGCCATTTAAATCGCCTCCATTATCCGGGTTAAGATCTGTTCGTCCGTGGGCAGATCAGACTTGATGATGGGCTCAAACTTGATCTTCACTCCATCCATACGCACGCCTGTGCCTCCTGCCTCCATGCCGGAAAGCGCAGAAGGAATGACGACCTTGGCGCCGTCCGTGGTAAGCGAGCGGCGCGGATCTATGGCGATAAGGGGAACTTTTGCCAGAGCGCGGGCTGTGCCGAAGGGCAGCGCCGAGAAGGGATCCGAGCCTATGACCAGCGCCGCGTCGCATGTCTTGGCCGATGCCACCACACTGTGCTCCGGTCCGTGCGCCGGTTTGCCGTCCTTGAACGATACGCGATTGATAAAGCCGGTCTTCTCCAGCAATAGCTCGTTAAAGCCGCGCATGTTGTAGTGCCCCACCATGGGGACGACCTTGAATGTGGTAATCTCATTTAATTTGGCCACAAGTCTCTCGAAGAGGTCCATCTTCTCCTGCAGGGAATAAACCATGCCCAGTCCCGCAAAGATCACTCCCCACTCCGTCTTCTTGAGAATGCTTCCTAGCCCAATCATCTTTTTCTTGTCTCCCACTTTGGGAATCTTTCCCTCCAGCACCGCCAGGATGGCCTCCATGAACTGTGCATCGCCGCCCGGTGCCACCTGGAAGTAATAGTTGGGGCACAGATTCGCCGTAGCAGACTTTCTCACGTCCACGGCGATACAGGTCCTCTCCTCCTCGTAGCTCTTCTGCCTCTTATCTCCCCGCGGGTAGTAAGAGAAGCGCGAGAGATGCCTGGGGTGGCTGCTGGATGGGTCCGAACCCCAGAAGATGCTGGTGTCGGCATAGTTTCGCACGTCGTCCAAAGTGCAGGTAGGAAGCTTGCCGGATAAAATGCGCTCCATTAAAATTCCCTGGCAAAATGAGGAGGTATCGTCTATGGTAGCGCCCAGTTTTTCCGCCAGCTTTATGCCCACAGCCTGTGCCTCCAGAGTGGAGTTGGACCATCCGTACAAGAGCGGGCTTTTGGCGCTCTTTAAAATCTCTGCCGCCTTTGCGATTGCCCTATCCAGGTCAACCTGCTCTCCGTCGATCATGGGCACCGTCCTCTCTGTATAGGCCGCCTGGAAGTGTCCATGCCCCTTGCGGCAAAGATTCTTCACATGTGAGAGTGCACCATCTTTTTCTGCCGCCTCAATATCCTCGCAGAGAAGCGAGCATCCCGTGCATATTGCCATTTGCTTTTCACCTTCCTCTTTCACCTAAACGAACTCTATGGCCTTGCTCGGACAGGTAGCAGTGCAGGCATTGCAGAGGGTCTTGTTCGGTCCGAAGCGCCGGCATTCTTCGAGGTTGCCACAAACTACCACGCCGTCCTCCACTTTCAAGATGACCTTTTCGCTCTGCGGGCCTAGACCCACACCGCACCGGGTGGGCTCCGCGGCCACATTGACGGGACAGGCGACAACGCAGTTGCCGCAGCCAAAGCACTTCTCTGGGTGTATGATCAGGCCGGTCTCCGAGGCATTCTCAAGGGGAGCCATCAACTCTCGCAGCTTTTTCAGCTTGGCCTCGTACTTCTTCTCCTCAATTAAGGGAGTGCATTCATCGATCTTCTTCTCCCGGCCCAAAAGGCCCACGGCAAAAGCCATGCAGGTAGGAAGCCCGCACTCCTTGCAGTTGGTCTTGGGCAAAAGCATATAGATCTCCATGGCGCCGACCATAACAAGAACCTCAATTTGGGAAATATACAAAGAAGCTTTGTTGTCTCGATTATATTTAGGTCCTGCGCAAACCTTTTCATAGTTCTTGAATCAAAACGCTCTTCTAATGCCTTTCAGCAATTCCATGGCCCTTCTGGGGCTCTTCTCCATAATTCCCCTGATAATTATATACCTTATTCGTCCCCGGCCCAAGGAGGTCCGCTTCTCCGCCACGCAGTTCCTGCGAGAGGGCGAGGCGGAGCGCTCCGCGGTGCTCAGCCGCTTGATCAATGATCCTCTCTTCTGGGTGCAGCTTCTGGTGCTCTGCACCCTCTCCGTCGCGGCTGCCGGGCCTTTTACAGTTGAAGAAGGGCCGGCCAGCAGTCATCTGGTCGTGGTCCTGGATGGCTCGGCCAGCATGCAGGCCAGCTTTTCCAGGGCTTTGCAGATGATCGAGCCCTACCTGGACAAATACCAGAGGATCAGCATCGTGCTGGCGGAGAGCATGCCCCTGACCGTTCTCCAGGAAGGCACCCCTGCCGAGGCCAGGGATGCTCTGCGGCTGCAAAAGGCCAAAGCAGTTTCTTCTGACCTCTCCAGCGGCATGACGCTCGCCAGCAGCTTGCTGGCAGGCGAAGGCGGACACATGCTGGTGGTCTCTGATTTCATAAGCTGGACGGGTGACGACCCGCAAGCAACCCGCAAAATCCTGCAGGCAGACGGCCGGGTGAGCATCGTCTTTGCCGATTCTTACCAGGGGGGCGACAACCTGGCCCTGGTGGAGGCCTGGGATGTGCCGGGACCGGGATATGTCAACCACACCGCCCTGGTGCATAACTTTGGCCCGGCAAGAGTGGTCCCTCTCACTATCCGCGGCCCGGGTGGATCCACCAGCCGCACGGTGCAGATGGCGGGCGGGGCAGACTACTATCTCTCTTTTACAGCCCATCCTGGAGTCAATGAGATCTCATTGGATCTGGAGGATGCAGTCGCCTGGGACAATCATGCCTACGTCTATGTGCCGAACCTGGCTAAAAAGAGGGTTCTCTACCGGGGCGAAGAAGGACCGGCACTGGCAGCACTCCAGTCTCTGCCCAACGTGCAGGCAGAGACCTCCGGGCAGCTAAGCAACTTCGACCTGATAGTGGTGGCCAGGAATGCCTCCCTGGACGGTGAGCTCAATCGCTACATTGACGGTGGAAGGGTGATATTCATCGCCTCTGACAAGGAGAGTCCCGAGTACCTGCCCGTCCGGGTGACCGGCGAGCAGGCAGGTCCGGCCAGCCTTTGGGTGAGAAGCGAGGGCTTTGCTAAAGGCTTGCACTTCGATGAGATTGGCATTTTCCGTTTTCCTCAGGCAGCCTCCAGAAAGGGCTCCACCACATTAGTTGAGGCCAATGGTGTACCCATCCTCTCCTACTGGCGCCTGGGAAAAGGCATGGTAATTTACAGCGGCCTGGAGATGGATTCAGATTTCTATCTGCGCCCGGAGTATCCCATCTTCTGGTACCAAATGGTGAGCTGGATCACGGATGTACCGGACATAACGCAGTCCAATCGCAAGACTGGCGAAGTTCTCCATCTGGGCGAAACGGCTATTGTAGAGACGCCCTCTACAAGTATTTTCGCAAGCAATCTGCTGCTGGACGAGGTGGGAGTCTATCGCTTCCAGGGAAAGGCGGTGGCTGCAAATATGTATGATTCCAGGGAGTCCTCCCTGCAACGGAAAAATGGCGTTGATGCTGGTCAGTTCGTAGGAGGCAGCCGGGAAACCATCGTGGAAAAGGACCTCTCCAACTGGGTCATAGCATTGGCAGCTCTTGCCATCCTGTTGGAGCTGGTCGTTATGCGCAGGAGGAGAGAGACATGATCCTGGATCTTTATTTTGCCACACCGGAGTTGCTCTGGGCCATCCCAGTGCTCTTGCTCTTAGGTGCAGTCTTCATTCGCACAAGGGCTAAGAACAAGCTCTTTGCCGCCTCAAGGCTTCTCGCCCTTTGCCTGATCATAGCTGCCGCCGCCAATCCCTATTTTGTAGAGGTGCATACAGTCCAGTCGCAAACGCCCAGCATCACCATCCTGGACGATCGGACAGGATCGATGGACATCTTTGACCCCGATGTCGCGGCGCGAGTGAAAAGCTGGGTAGACGCGCCGGTGCGCACCTTCTCGGGTGATGCTACGCCCTTGGGCGATAGGATCATGCAGTATGCACTGCCGGGCAGCACCCTTCTATTAGTCTCGGATGGCTACAGCAATAGCGGCCGCCCTCTGGCTGATGCTCTTTCACTGGCGCGGGCCTCCAATACCACGACCTTTGCCCTCTCTCTCGCGGTACAGAGGGATGACGCCAGCGTAGAGATCTCAGGCACAAACACTGCCGTCCTGGCCGGTGACTATCCTTTCAAGGTGATTGTGCGTTCCTCAAGAAGCTACCAGGGGCCGCTTTCCGTTTTTGCCGACGACAAACTGATCTACAGCGACACGATAGTGGCCAACGGCAGTGCTTCCATCAAGATCTCTCATTCATTCCTGGAGACGGGAAACCATATTCTGCGAGCGGCAATTACTCCGGATTTGCAGCCTATAAACGACATTTACCAAAAGGCGGTCTACGTTGTCCCCAAGCCGGAGGTTCTACTAATCTCCAGTAGCGACTCCCCTCTGGCCAGGAATCTCAATGATCTTTACAAGCTGACACTCGTTTCCGAGCTTCCGGCAGCATTACAGGGCTATAAAGCCGTAGTGCTCGACGACGTCAGATACAATTCTAATCTGGACCCTCTGCAAGGTTATGTGCGCGAAGGCGGTGGGCTGGTGGTGGTGGGGGGCGAGGATGCCTATGACCTGGGCGATTACCAGAACTCCTGCCTGGAGGAATTTCTGCCGGTGCGCTCCACGCCCAGCATCTTCGAGGGTGGCAAGACGGTAATCTTCGTGCTGGACATATCCTTTTCCCTGCTCACTGCGCGCACGGCGGACGGCACGCCTCTGCTCGACTACGAGAAGGCTCTGGCAGTGGAGCTGCTCAAATCGCCCCATTTCCAGGACTATAAGGTGGGTCTGATTGTATTCGGCACCAAAGCCTACAATGTGCAGGATCCTGTCCCCCTGTCTAGGGGAGAGAGCGTTCTTCGGGAGAGGATAATGGGCCTGGCGCCCATGGGCACGGAGAACAGCTACCTGGATAACGGTCTACTGCTGGCCTGGGATATGCTCAATGTCAGCGGCGGCCAGGGCGAATTGATTATCCTCTCGGATGGAAACCTCTACAATTACCCGGAAGTGGTGCGGCGTTCCACCGAGCTGCTCCGGCAGATGAACGTCACCACCCGTCTCGTGCAGGTGCAGGCCTTCCCGAAAGATGCAGGGCCGCTCTATGATACAGAGGGCAGAATGGTATCGTTCTATGGTCTGGCGGACCTGACTGGGTCTGACTATTCTGCCTTCGTCTATCCGGACTCACTGACAACTACTATGCAAGAGGTCCCTTCGGATAGATCTCCCCAGGAAGACAGCCTCTCCGGATATGCGGTAAATGTGGTCAATAAGAATCACTACATCACCGCCGACCTGGATTTAAACGCCATAGTTACCGGCTTTAATGATGTCACGCCAAGATCTGGAGCCCAGCGTCTGGCGGCTCTGCCCGACGGCAAGCCGGTCTTGACCGTGTGGCGCTATGGTCTCGGCAGGGTGGCGGCGCTCACTGTCGACGATGGCAGCGCCTGGGCCGGTTCGCTCTATGCGAGCCCAAGCTCTCTGATGATTTCTTCCACCGTTAATTGGGCGGTAGGTGATCCGCGGCCCCAGGAAGATCGTGTCGAGGCGGATGATGGATGGCAAGGTACACCCTTATCCGTCACCATCAGCAGCAATGCCCGGCCTAGCCTTCCCGATGCAGATGTGGAAAAAGTGGGCGACAATCGATATGTAGCTACATTTACGCCCAATAGTTCCGGCATCTACTATATCGGCAGCTATGGCCTGGCTGTTAACTATCCTCTGGAGTATCGAGATATTGGCTTTAATCCTGAGATCTCCCGGCTGATCATGGCCAATGGCGGAAAGGTCTTCACCGAGGATGAGGCCCGCCGCAGCCTGGTGGTCGAAGCCGGACGTGTCAGCCAGAGAACCGTGCAGGAGAGACTCTCTCGAAGAGACATTCTGCTGCTCTTAGCTCTGCTGATATTCCTGGCAGAAATACTGTATAGAAAGCTGGACGAGATGCGCAGAAGAGGGCGATTTCGAGAAAGTTGACACACCATCAGATTTTAATAGCATAATCAGCTTTGTTGATGGTATATTGCGGAGGTAACTGCCACCAAATGAGTTCTCAAATGTGTACCGTCTGCGGCCTTCCCAACGAGCTCTGCATCTGCGAGGAGGTTGCCAAGGAGCAGCAGAGGATAGTAGTGAAAGTACAGAAACGTAGGTATGGAAAAGAGGTGACAGTCATCCAGGGCATTGATCCTCATGAGATTGATCTTCATGAGCTTTGCACTCATCTCAAATCCAAGCTGGCCTGCGGCGGTACTGTGAAAGGAAGCATGATCGAGCTGCAGGGCAACCATATTCAAAGGATTAAGGAGATCTTGGTGAAGAAGGGATTTGGCGCAGATCAAATAAGTACCTAAAATTCCCCGAAAAAAGTTTTAAGATCTGCAGGCCGATCCTAGCGCTTGCTCGTTTTTCTTTTAAGCGCATCTTTTAGGCGAATTTTTTAGAAGAAATTTCTAAAAATCTATGAACTTGACCTGGCTATTCTCACAAGGAGGCTCAGTAGATCTCTTCTAAATCCTCGATGTGAGCGAAGGCATCGTCGAGCTGTTTTCGGGCCCTGGTTCTCTTCTCTTTCTCGCCTTGCATGGCGCGTGCCGCCTGGGCGTAGATGGATTCCAGCTCCGGGGCGCTGGCCACGGTGAAGACTGAGAGCACCTTGGGCCGTCCCTTCTTGACTACGATTCCCTTGAATACATGACCTGCGCTGGCAGAGAGCCTTTCTACTTCTTTGGTGATCTCATCCACGTCCAGATGCTCTCGAGAGCCCTGAATGATAATCATGGCTCTGGCTGCATCGTCTGCGATATTGGCAGGATATAGCAAATTAGCAGGCTTGAGGCTGTTCTCAATGGCGTCCCTGATGGACAGATTCTTGCTATCGGCCTGATAAAATCCCATAGTGCCAATGCGTAGGCCCCCATTCATCACCGTCTTGAAGTCGCCAAGATCGGTTACAGAGAGCATCTCGGAATCCAGAGATTCGATCAAAAATAATAAACGCTGGGCGATCATGCCGTTGATCTTATCGTAGGCAGAGGCAATATCGCCGCTAAACCTCTTCATGTACTGATTGTCGGCCAGTATGATGCCCTCTGCGTCCACCTCCATCAGCTCTCTCATGCTGAAGGCGGTATTTTGCAGGTAGATGGACCCCTCCTCCCGGAAGGGCAGAACGGCCACCGTGATGACTGTAATATCTCTGTACTGCCTCTTCAATTCGTTTATGAGCAGAGGTGAGAACGATGAGCCGGTCCCGCCTGAAGCAGATGTGATCACAAAAGCAATATCAAAGTCGCCCCTTTTCTCGATCTCGCCCATGATCATATCGCGATTATCCATAAAGGCCTGCTTGCCCACATTTCTATTGGCACCCACACCGTGCAGATTGGGGACATGCAGTCTATCTTTGGCCGTGGTGAAGCGCAGCTCCTTGAGATCATTTATGGCTGTATTGATGGCTAATGTCTCCACTCGACTGGGGAACTTGGGCCGCAAATAATATTTGGCCAGCTTGGAGGCCCCGCCGCCCCCAAAAGCCTCCTTATTTATTGAGTCCAGTATTCGATTTCCGCATTGGCCTACGCCGAGCATGAGTACGTTAAGCATGATATCAAATCTCGCTGTTGTTTTAAATCCGTCATGGCTTTTGATATTCTTAATCTTCGTAATTGGGATCTCGATGGAGGAGTATTTTCCATAGGTATGTCACTCCATCAATATTTATACTCTCTGTATCGCCTATACATCCAGGCAATGATAATTGCAATTGGGATAATAAGTAGTAGATATTGATATTTATACTCTTGTTCCAGTACAACTACCGCTGCAGTGCCTTCACGGATAACGGATCCATCTCCGCCGTCATAATTGACTCGGAGGCGGATGGTGTAGTTGCCCGGCTTTTGGCCCAAGAGCCTGGCCGAGTAATTCTCATCTGCTCCCGGCAGAATCTCAAAGAAGCTCTTTTCAAGGCCCATGACCTGCAGGCCCACAGAGGGATTGACCTCTCCATTCGCTTCTATTCTGGTTGCGGGAGCGGTTCCCAAATTGGAGATGCTGATGTTCAGCATGCCTTCGCCATCCAGAGCTATCGGGGCCTTGCTGGTCAGCTTTATAGCCAGATCCGCCTTGCTCTTTGGAGCTATCAGAATGTTAAAGGGCACTGAACTATTTGATTTGACATTTTTCTTTGAGTCTGTGAAGCTGATCTGTATGGCAGGAACCCGAATCGAGCCTTCTTTTACGGCGTTCATCACATAAATTGCCGAATCGGACTGCCCGGGGTCCAAAGTCTCTTTGATCTTAGGCGGATAGCCGGCGACATAAGAGAATTCGGGAAGGGGAGGTATATCTTCTGCTTTTATGCCAAGAGCCTGTCCCGTGCCGATGTTCTTGACGGTGATGGTAACCTTAACCTCGTCGCCCACACTTATTTGGTTCTTGTCGAAGATCTTTTGTACGGAAAGCTCAGGCTTGTCTAATGCCGCCGCAGGCCTTTCTGAGGCACGCTTCCTGGCTGCACCCATTTTTTCTTGATACTCTATCCTCACTTTAGCAGACTGCTCATCGAAAATATCCGCTATAGTAATGGTAACGCCCCCGTTTTCCGCGCCTCCGCCAAAATTATTGGGGCTGTCTTGCAAGAGGGCTCTTTGCTCATCAAGCGACCCTCCTATCTTGGAGATCCTCATCACCACCAGTCCGTCTCTCACCGACTGAATCTCAATGAGCTCCATCTGATAGTCGCCCAGATCAATGCGATCTCCAATATTAAGCGTAAAATCCTTGAAGGTTACTGCATCACCGTTATCGGATTTTTCGGCACAAGCTGCTTGAATCAAGAGAATTGAGAATAGCAGATAGAGCAAACATGGCTGATAGACCAAACGCCGCATCTCGGGAACACCATCTCTATGTATTATATTCTTTTTCGAGAGCATGATTTACTTTTACCGATTTGAATTTTGCTCAATTTTTGTTCTATCTCCCGTTGATCTCCAGGCTTAAATCGATCCATCTCGCGTTTCTGGTAAGTTCTCCCATAGATATCACATCCACTCCGCTGGCGGCATATTGCGGGATATTGTCAGGCGTTATACCTCCTGATGCCTCCAGAAGCACGCGATTCCTAAGCCCCTTCTCCTCGAGAAGCTTGACTGCTTGGGCAATCTTCTCTGGGGCCATATTATCGAACATGATAATATCTGCGCCCCCTTCCGCGGCCTTGAGCATGTCACCCTGGCTCTCTACCTCCACTTCGATCTTCTTGGTGAAGCTGGCTCGCTCTTTAGCGCGGCGCAGGCATTCCTCCAATCCCAGAATTTTTATGTGGTTGTCTTTGATGAGCACTGCATCGGAGAGATTGGACCTGTGGGTATCGCCACCACCCAAAAAGACTGCCTTTTTCTCGAATACTCGAAAGCCTGGGGTGGTCTTGCGAGTCGCAGCAATGCGCGCCTGCCCCCCGGCGGAAAGAACGCACTCTCGAGTTAATGTGGAGATGCCGCTCATGCGCGCCATGAAGTTCAGGGCCAGTCTCTCAGATTGCAGGATGGCTCTGGCACTCCCGCGTAGGCATAGAACCTCGCTTGCCGCAGGTACGAACTCGCCGTCATCGTAAAGAGGCGTGGCATCCAGCCCGAAATATGCAAAAATCTCCTGCGCCTCAGCGAGGCCCGAGATGAGGCAATCCTCTTTGGCGATGATGACGGCCTCTGCTTCGATCTCAGGAACGAGACCGCTGGAGTCATCCCATTTGCCCAGATCCTCGACCACAAATCGCTCCAGCTCTGACGGTAGCATACCGCAAAGGTTTTGATGTCCAATTGATTTATAGCCTCCGATGCCTATCAAGATCGGGCTTGTTGGGTGCGGCGCCATAGGGGCCGAGATTGCAAAAGCAGTAGATTCCGGGACGATAGACGCGAATTTAGTTGCTGTATGCGATCACAATCCGGTAACCGCGGCGGCGCTTATCGACAGCTTGCAACATAAGCCGGTCAAGGCCAAACTGGAGGAGCTGGTGACCCTCTCCGAAGTGGTAGTGGAGGCGGCGAGCCAGAAGGCCGTCCCGGCCATTGCCAGGGCTGCGCTGGTAAAGGGAAAGAAGCTGATGATCATGAGCGTGGGGGCTCTTGCGGATAGGGAGTTGTTCGCTGAAGTGAAGGGCCTGGCCAAAGAGCACGGCTCGCTGGTTTATATCCCCTCAGGAGCGATATCGGGCCTGGACGGGCTTAAGTCCGCCAGCATAGGCACGATTCGAAAAGTGACTCTCACCACCACCAAAAATCCCGTCGGGCTGAAGGGCGCGCCCTACATTCTGGAAAATAAGATCGACCTGGATGCACTCGATGGGCCCACACTGATTTTTGAAGGAAGCGCGCTACAGGCAGTGAAGGCCTTCCCGGCCAATGTCAATGTGGCTGCCACCCTTTTCCTGGCGGCTGGGGAGAGCGAGGTGCGGGTTTTGGTGGTCGCAGATCCTGGCATCCATGTAAACCGGCATGAGATCATGGTGGAGGGCGACTTTGGGAAGATCTCGACCAAAGTAGAGAACGTTCCATCGCCCAGAAATCCCAAGACAAGCTATCTGGCGGCGCTATCTGCCATTGCCACATTAAGGTCCATTGCGGAGTCGGTGAAGATAGGGACGTGATGGCGGGCGGCTTCAAGTGAGGATTGTTAGATTCGCCGGGAATTTTTGGGAGAGCATTGCGCCCGGTCGCGATCAATTGTAGTATTGTAGCCTGCTCTTGTCACAGGGCAAAAAAGTTTCTATTCCACGCTTACTGCTTCAACAGGGCAGGCTTTAACGCATTTTCCGCACCCAGTGCACTTTTCCTTATCTACGACTGCAATACCCTCGTCGTTTAGGGATATAGCTCCTTCTGGACACTTTTTAACGCAATCTCCACAGCCTATGCATTTGTTCTCGTCAACCACAGCAGGCATTAATTTAGCCACAGCATAGGCCGAACCTATCAGGAGGCAGAGAACTGCCAATATAGCAAACAATTTTGTTTTTTTCATTTGTTAAACTCCATTTTATTCGAATTTATTCGATATTAATTAATTCAGGAATTCAGGAACGTCTCATGTCGATCCGAGTTTGATACTAAACCAGGCATTGAACGATATATATAACTGAAGGCGAACGAACCATGGACTCCTGAAAATCCATGCTGCAAAAAAACTGAATAATTGTTCATAGTTTAATTTAGGTCGATTTAATGGTTTAGAATTCAAAATCGACGATTATCGTAGCTCCTCATTAAAATCCAATTCCCTGCTAAAGCCTTATGTCGCGTATCGACATCTTTGCATCGGCTGGAAATTGCAGGGAGGTGTTTCATGGCATCGCTTACAGTCTACGACGGGGCCAACGGCATAGGTGGAAATAAGATCTACCTGGAGGAGAAGGGCAGCGGCGTCTTCCTGGATTTCGGGAAGAACTTCGGCAAATATGGCGTCTTTTACGAGGAGTTTCTCAAGAATCGAGACACTCGTGGCATTCATGACCTTATGTATCTCGACTTGCTTCCTAAGCTCAATATCTACCGGCCGGACCTCATACCTTCCGACCTGGTCCTAGGCCAGTTCCCCTCGCTAAACGTAGCTGCGGTTCTGCTCACCCACGCCCATCTGGATCACTGCGGCAATATCGGAATGCTGCAAAAAGACATT
>DATLBD010000102.1:0-6901 GCA_035527135.1 Methanothrix sp.
ACCATTGACGAGCCGAAGACTATGACAAAAATCGGCACGTATCACTGGAATGATGCCTCAGGCGTATCACCGGGAACGATTGGGCTGAAAGACCAGTTCGGCAAGACTTACGGACCCTGGCAGGCAGAAGGAGAATCGGGCCAGGGAGGCGTTGCTAGCGCCTACTGGATAGTCTATTTGTCGCCAGGTGTGGATTTGCCAGCCGGGACCTATACTATTATCGACTCGAGCCCGTCGACCTGGTCGTACACCTACGAGAGCGAGAACAGCGGAATTGCATCTGTTGTTGGCCTTAAGGGCGGCAGCGAAAACGGAAAGTTGGCCCCCTGTGCAGGAGAAGGAACGGACTATTCGCCCAGAAGTCCGACCAACATCTACGACGCCGGGCCGGCACTGGTACCGGGCATGTACAATATCTGGTACGGCAAAAGAACTGGCCCCCAGATAGGAACGCCGGATAAATGGAATCAATTCGGACCAGTGGAGATGGCAAACGGCAAGTTCTATGTCTTTGATGTGACTACGGTCAATCTGGGCGAGGCCACACCCCAGTTGATCAACCCCATGCTCTCCAATCCTACACCAGGCGAGTCTGTGGTCTGGCTGAAGCTCAGCTCTGAGGATACTTACGTAGTCTGCTTTGAGGGACCTCTGGACGGTGGACTGCAGCTGGCCGGTGCCTGGAAGATGTCCGGACATCAGGAAGGTTTCAACGACTGGAAGGCGGACCTGAATTTTAAGAAGGACGGCACTTTGGAATGGACGGAGACGGAGGGGGCCAATGTCGGAGCCAACCGTCAGGGGACCTGGCAGTTTGACGGGACGATCCTCACCCTGAAATGGACATCTCCTGGCGGCGGGCAGACATCCTGGACATCGCAGTCGGTGACAGAAAATTCCATAGATTCCGGCACCTACACGGTAGAGAGGGCCCCGGGAGGAACATGGTCTGCGATGAGGGTAGTGGAGGGAATTTAAGAGGTTAAGATACGCAAAATCTCAATCGAGATCGGCCTTCTCGCAATTCTTCAAGAGAGGCCTCCGAATTTTTTTTGCTTTTTTTTCTGCAGCAGACAGGACGGCAGTAGAAAGGTATTGATGTCGGCAGAGCTTAAATTGCGACTTTTGGAAAAATCATCTTGCAAGATCGCTCAGTCCCACAGCAGCCCCAGGCGGGCATCGCTACCAGGTAGTCCGATTGCTCAGGATTAGATTTGATACTCTGATCCCAATCAATCTGACCTTCCTGCCAGGTCTCAATAATGGCGAAATCAATCGCCAGGCATTGTTCTTTAGAATCGGTAAGTCATTTGTCGGAAAAGATAATGATTTGGCGCGAGTGTGCGTGTCAAAGTGCTGATACCTGACCTTTACAGTGATCGTTTTAAATTTGAAACTGTTGGCAATTACATCCTCGTGCACCTCTTCGGCCAATCCATCCAGGATGCGATGAATCAGCTCTTCGTCGTCTGCATCCTCCTCAAAGGTGGTATCTCGCCCTACTGATTTTGTTTCGTATTCCGTAGTCACTTCACTATGATCGATCCCATTGGCGAATTCATGCAGCCTGGCCCCCCAGATCCCAAAAAGTCTGGTTAGCATCACCGGGCTGGCACGAGCCAAATCACCTATCGTCTCAATTCCCAGCTCTTTTAGCCTGCCTTCAGTTTTGGGCCCGACACCAGGTATCTTCCTGACTTTTAAATGCGATAGAAATTCCGTTATATCTTCTTCTTTGACTGCTGTCAAACCGTAGGGTTTCTTGTAATCGGAACCGATCTTAGCCACCATTTTGCTAGGCGCAACACCTACGGAGCAAGTCAACTTTTCTTTATCCAAGATCTCTTGCATTAGATTCTTGGCCAGTTGCACTGCTTCGTCGATATTTCCCACCCGGCTTGAGACATCCAGATAAGCTTCGTCAATGCCTCCCTGCTCAAATCTATCCGCATGGCCTTTTAGAATTTTCATTATATTATTTGATGCATTGATATAAAGATCAAAATGGGGCCGGAGATAGATGCCCTCCGGGCATAGCTTCCAGGCTCGAGATATGGGCATAGCCGATCTTATGCCGTACTTTCTGGCTTCATAAGAGGCGCTGCTAACAACACCTCTTCCTTTGCCTCCTTTGGGATCGGCCCCCACTATCACAGATTTTCCCTTTAATTCCGGATGCTCTCGAACTTCCACGGCCGGAAAGAAGGCATCTAGATCGACATGCAGGATCGCTCGCATTGCAGCTCTCTACTTATTATCATTATCTCTGGGATATTGCACTTACGATGCGAACGAATGAATACGAAAGATAGGAGAAAACGAAGTTCATGAAAATATGATCATATTTGAGATTAATATAAAATCTGTATGAAAAATAAAACTTTATCTCTTTGCGATACATTTATTCTCGAATAACTGTATAAATAAAGAAAGCATAAAGATCCACCATACCGATCCAGGTGAAAAAGATGAAAAAATTCTTGATATCGATCGTCCTCGTCATATCTTTGATGGGATGCGCCTTTGCAGTAGATGGAAGCGGTGTAGAGATGCGACCGGGAGAAGCTCGAGCAGAAAAGCTATTTGAGCGGGGCATTGGCCAGCCATGGGTAGGCGGCAATCCACCACCTTACCACGCACCTGATTCCATCTATTCTCAATACTACTCGATTTACAAAGGATCTACTCCCAAGAAGCATATTGAGACCCCAAAGAAGCATGTGACAGTGGACCACACACCCACTACGATTTATTTCAGCCATCAGATGCAGGCAGTTCCATACTCTCAATATAAGAGCTATGCCACCTACACAGGAGGAAACTCCTTGTGGATACAGGGCTCTTCCAGCTGGTCCAGGTATGCCGAAGTTCCCCAGGGATCAGACCTCTCTCTGCTGGCAACCTCTTCCACAGGGGGCAACGGATATCTCTATGAGATAACCCCTGATGGAAAACTATCCACGGAAAGCTTCTACTTCTTCCCGGGCAGCAGCCAGATAGGCTTCTATGCAGATACAATTGGACGGCATGTATTGCACTTCACTATCGGTAGCCAGGAAAGCAACGCCATTGTCATCGATGTTACCGGCTACTATCCACCCGCCCAGATTCATTCTCCCGCGACAACATCTCTGCCAGCTGCGGGAGATACACCAGTGACTATCCAGTCCCAGGGGATGAGAGGATATCAGATATTTTTAGATAGCAATTACATAGGCACGGAGGGGACTGGCGGAGATGTGCTTGACGGAAGGTTCAGCTTCCGTGTCGCAGGCAACCGAAACCATAATGTCCGGGTCTACGATGGCCAGTTCAACTATCCGAAGACAATGTTCTTCCAAAAAGGAGTCCAGAAGATAATATATGTGGAGCCGGGAACGGCGGTCTATATTTGAATCGCCGTATCTTCTTTTAACTTTTTTTCACGATCCGCCGATACCGGGAAAGTACTTATTCCAGGAGCATACATGCTAAATGCCCAACGAGTCCAGGGATTCAATAAAAGCGATATAGGTAGCTGAAAAATAAAGCGGGGTTTGCCAAGCTGGCCAAAGGCGCAGGACTTAAGATCCTGTCTCGCAGGAGTTCGCGGGTTCGAATCCCGTACCCCGCATTTTCTTTATAGATCGTGTTTTCAAGGTAGATTCCTTTTGTGCGATCTATCGGCCCCAATTCAGAATACAACTCTATTGAATAATAAGCATTATAAAAATTTGGGCTTAAAATATAGACCAGAAATGAATAAATTTGAACTGCATGGAATTGAGGATTTGATCTTAAATATTTCCATAAAAAGTCTAACAGCTGCGGCGCACCCCGCTGCTGAGCTGTGGAGTATTGCAATAAAATAAAACGATTGGCGCGGTTATTGCGCCAATGCATTTCCCAGTAGATCAGAGCTGCAGACCCTCTTCAGATCCTCTGAAATCCCAGTCAGGAGGCTGCCACGAGCTGTAGCCTGGATAGTAGGGACTTCGAGAGGTACCTTCCACATAAACCGCGGCGCTTGCCTCGGTTGTCGCAATGCCGGATCCATCCACATTCACTCCCTCCAGCCTAGCTGCGTTTGTGAAAGAGCCATCCCTGACGGCCTGCGCTACGAAGTCCACAAAGACAACCTCTCCCGGCTTGACCGCATTAAAGGCCCAGGTGACAACTCTAGTATTCTTTTCATACTCCAGCGGGTCGATTGAGGAGCTGTAAAGCCTCATGCCTTCCGGCAGGTAGTCTGTGAGTCTGGCAGCCATGACCTGGCCACCTGGATTCTCGAAAGCAAGCCTGTATGAGACCAAACCGGGCTGCAGAGCCGAGACTACGGCAGACTTTTGCAGAGAGATTCTCGGCGCGCAGCATTTCAGCCAAGACGTCTCCAAGACATGGTAATTACTGGCAAAAATCCAGTTACCATTATAGCCTGCGGCTGCCGACACACGGTTGACTAAGTCATCCGCCGCGTTCTCAGTGACATTCAGCCTTAGATTTATAGTTGAATAGCCACCCACAGGCAGATGCAGCAAAGTCCAGTTGGCATAACAGGAAGTTAGGCTGGTGGGCTTAAGCGATGCATTTATGAACTCCGTATTCAGCGGGAATATGTCGCTTACGTATATCGGTCCAAGAGCCCTGTTGCCATCGTTTTGCACCAGGATGGTATAATCAACAAACGTCTTGTTTAGCCCTTCATCCTTAACTTCTCTTTTCACGCCTTCTTTAGCCACATAGATGTGGGGTACATTGTACTTCGAGGTGCCTGTCAGAAGGATCTTCTTGGTTATATCAAATTCACCGACGTACCTCTCATCGATGTCAATGATGTTGCCATTATCGGAACGGTTGCCGGAAATGCTGCCAAGCTTTGTGCCTGCACTACCGGAATTCCTTCCAATGACCACTCTGAAGTCGGCCACGCCTGAGAAGCTGGCATTGGTGTCCATCTCGTTGAGGCCCCTGGCGACCGTCTCCTTCTCCAGGTAATCTAGGCTTGAAAACTCCTGGCCGATGTAGCTGGCAAATCCCTCGCCCTCGTTGCCCGGACATATGGTATAAGACAGCCCTCCACCATTGAACTGGGAATTGTCGCTCTTGGACCACATGCCCTCTTTCCATTTCAGTGTCTGACCAGTGCCAGTCAACGGAGTATAAGTGTAGCTCGCAGGGGCACTTACCACTTTGATATCTTTGGCCATGTATCTGCTCTGAGTATCTATCTGCTCCTCGACCCGATAAGAGCCTGTGCCGTGCTCGAAGGTCCTCTGATTATTGCTGATCCTCTTATCCGCCGCCACATAGCCCACGCCCTCCGTCGATTTGTTCGATTCTACATTCATGCCGTACTCTTCGATATTCTCAAGAATACTGAACTTTCCTGCATAATCCTCACTCATCTCAAAGATTGGCTTGGATTTGGCCGTGCCGTTTGCCTCGGATTTCTTGAGGAATCCCAGGTGGGCCTGCCCATCGATCTCGGAATCAACATTTAAAGTAGATTCGTTCTTATCCACCTTTATGTAGCCGTCTCGTTTGATCCTCTTAGCGAAAGTGTATTCCTCTGTAATTGATGTGCCTGTAAGCCAATTCTTGGCCTTGTTCTTCTCAATCCAAAGCGTGCTGTAGTTTAAATTCCTGCTATTTGGCAGGCGGAAAGTTGTTGGATTGTAAACTGCATCGACATCTTTCAAAATCTCGATGGAGGAGTTCTTTGCCGAGTAATTGATCATCTCATCCGTTGCGTAGATTCCGCTGCCGTATTCCCTCGTCTTTATCTCTGTCCCCAGTTTCTCTCCGATGCTCACCATGGCACAGTCGGAGATGGTTTCCTTGTCATTTATTCGAACGTAGACGCAGTTATTTAGCCCAAATCCTTCTTTAGATGTAGAGTAGTCATTGTGGACATTGACGAATCCCGTTCCGGAGACGCTTTGGCCCATGTCGAATTTGGATTCGCTCTTTGCAACCCTGGCAGTTACATATAATTTCTGGCAGGTCCCTGCGGGTATGGTATCGATCATCCAGCGGACCTCGCGGCCTATTCCCTGAGTTGGCTCAATTAACTCCACCGGAATGCTGAAGATATCCTTAACCTCCACATTCTTCATCGGAATTTGATCGTCGTTACAGATAGTGATTGTGTAGGCAATCTCTTCGCCTCTTTCCGCCTGGCTTCTGTCAGCCGTCTTTGTGACTCGACCGAGTCGCTCGTTATAGAAATCCAGGTCGCCCTTATCTGGCAGTTCAGGCTTGACTTCATAGCATTTTGTAGGTACTGTAGGGCTAACTTGCTTCCAGCCAAATTCAGTCATCTCGCAAACTGTGTAAGTATCATCCTTAAGGCCACAAATACGCCAATATCCGTCTTCATCGGTTTTGACTGTCTGCGCATTTCCCTCGCTATCTGTGATAATGACCGACCAATCCTCTAAGCCCTGCCCGGTAGCTTTATCGAATACATGACCGGATAGGCATAACTCGGGTTGGAAGCCCCCTTGCTTGTTAATGAAGTCGATATCAGTTTGATCTGCGCCTGCCAGGTTAACAGTGTGGCAATCTTCGGGGCTTATCTGTTCCCAGCCTGGTTTTTGTACTTCGCAGACCGTATAAGCTCCATCTCGGAGGTTACAGACCTGCCAGAAGCCATTGGCATCTGTAGTAGCATCCCAGGTCTGGCCATTTCCAGCAACAGTGATCACCCAGTCAGCCAGAGCTATTCCTTTATCATCTCGCTTGTGACCGGATAGACAGGATATCTTGGCATTTACAAAGCCAATGTCGGTCTGATCCTCACCAGCCAGGTTCACAGTGTGACAGTCCACAGGAGAGACTTTCACCCAGCCGGGCTTATCCTCCTCGCAGACCGTGTAAGTTCCATCGACAAGATCGCAGACCTGCCAGAAGCCATTGACAT
>DATLBD010000103.1:0-4228 GCA_035527135.1 Methanothrix sp.
CAATCTGGATTTGACACGCCCATCTGTTTCCTCGCGTAGCTTCTTTAATAGCTCATCGCGATTCTGTATCTTTACGAGATCCCCCTTCATACGATTATTTAGTTAGATCTATTATATCTATTTTGTCGTAGAACTATAATGCCTACAGCGCCCATGCGGATGAAGGCGAGCTGCTCGATTTTATAGGGCAAATTCCGAATAAGCCAGACCGGATGTTTGTGGTACACGGCGAGATGCAGGCGGCAAAGGCCATGGCAGAAGCGCTGAGAAAGTCAGGCATCAGCAATGTTACCATTCCGGCGGGAGGAGAGCGGTTTCAGATTTAGAGGTCAATTGGCGGGACAGTAATAAGCTGGCCGATAGAGGGGTCGGGCCCTGATCAACGATCCAAGAATCATATTGGCGGGCGAGCCCACAGGAACCTGGACTCGGTCACCTCGAAGATGATCTACTGGCTCTTTTCGAAGCTGAATGAGGGAGGGCTGACGCTGGTGGTAGTATATCCACAATTTGGATTTAGCCCGTCAAGCTGGGAAGATGTATACCTTGCGGCACGGGCGGATTGTGGACTTCGAGGAGCGAAGCCTGTCTGGGGACAATGAGGATGGGACAGATGAATGGACTAAAAGCCGTTGCTCCCAAATAATGCAATGAATATTGTTATTTACCATTGGCTGCCAATGGGTGCTTTATGAGCCTGAAGGTTACAATGCTAGGAACGGGCGTCGGCATCCCCCAGCCTGGCCGCTCCCAGGCGGCGGTTTTGATGGAGTCCGATCAGCCCTTGCTCCTGGACTGCGGAGCAGGCACACTTTTGCGCCTGGATCAGCTAGGCATCAGCCTGGAGGCGCTGGACACAGTGGTTCTCACTCACCTTCACCTGGATCACGTCTCCGATCTGCTGGCCCTGGCCAATGCTCGCTATCTCGCAGATATGCCCGGTTTGCAGGTTTTCGGGCCGGAGGGCACAGAGGTCTATGTTAAAATCGCAAAGAGCGTCTATCCCAACTTGGATAAGATGGACGTGGCAGTGCGGGAGCTTTTGCCCATGGATTCTATCTCCTTGAATGGCTTTGACATCTTTGCAGAGGAGGCATGCCACGGCGTGACCGCTCTGGCCTATCGCCTGGAGGCGGAGGAGAAGGTGTTGGTCTACTCTGGAGACACAGAGCCCTCCCAGCGCGTGGCTGCTCTGGCGAAGGGAGCCGATCTGCTCGTGCATGAGTGCTCTTTTCCCGAGCCCTTTGATGTCACCAACCACACGACGCCCAAGAAGCTGGGCAACATGCTCAGAAACCTGGGCGTAAAGCGCGTGGTTCTCACGCACCTCTACCCGCAGGCGGCAGGATGCGAGGATGCGATGGCCGGGCAGGTGATTGAGCTGTCCGGAGCGCCCACGATAGTGGGCTGGGATATGATGAGTATAGTTCTCTAAATCTCTATTTCATCCCTATTTCATTTATGCGCAGTTTTGCGAGCTTCGTCAAGTTGCTCTCGCAAAATAGCGTTTCCAGGATCCAGCTCCAGCGCCTTCTCATAACTGTCCACAGATTCATTGTATCTGTCCATTTGCCACAGAGCATCAGCTCTTCCCTGCCAGGCCTGCCAGTTGGACTGATTGCGGGAGATGATGTCGTCATAAGATTCCAGGGTCTTGTCCCATCTTCCCATGCTGGCCGCAATACCTGCGTTGGAGAAATCATCCTCGTCTCGGCCTGTATCTCCCTTAAGGTCCTCTTCAGCCACCGGAGAATAGAATGCCCGCAAACATGAGGATCACCGTTAACAGACCGATTCCGGCAAAAATCGTGCCCAAGAATACTGCCTGCTCGATAGGCTCCCTATTAGCAGTCTTGCTGCTCTGACCGAGCAGGCGGTTTCTGAGTCGCTCCGGAGTGATCAGGGCCAGGAGCCCGGCGGCGGTGAGCAGTACTCCAGGAGGAATCCATAGTGTCCATCCCAAGAAGCCTCCTGGTGCGATCCAGGCGATGTATGCGGCCGGAAAGCCCAAAAGCCCGCTGCAGAGGAGAAGCCACCCGGCTATGTTCCTTTTTTTAGTGGAGAGAATCGCACCTGTGATTCCTGCCAGCCCCAGCAGCAGGAAGATAGATCCTCCGGCCAGGCCAATCTCACTCCCACCAGCGGGAATTTGGGATGACGAGGGGCCCACCAGCGAGGCTGAGAGCTGAAGAACTGCTATAAGAATTCCTGCCATTCCTCCCAGGTAGGCCAGGATTCGGATGATGAGGCTGCCCAGTCTGTCGCTATCTTCCTGCTGCATGTCTTTTTCCATAGTCTTCAATTTCGCTTCACTCTCTTGATTGCACATTTTCTTCCTACCGACTTTTGCCGGAGCCCGCGTTCTATTGCCAGTCAGCTAGATCTCTCTTCAGGTGGGTGGGCATGGGATCTGAAGCAGGCTGGAAGGGCTCTTTCTAGCACAATCCTTTCCACTCTAGCTATCTCCTCTTAATGTTATCGTTTGCTGCTATTTTGGCAGGATTAAAAGGTGGATCTAGTTTATATCTTGCGGATCGCTTGATGGGGGGGCGGGAGAAGTTGGCCGACCAATGAGATGGTTTGCCCTTGGATTCTTTGATGTCATTAGACAGATCGTGTTCGGTTTTAACGGTGAAAAATATATGCCAAATTTACCCCCTCATCGTTGAGATATTGAAGGACATAAGGACCCAACATTTGGTCGTAAATGTCCTTCAAAACCGAATTGATAAATCCGGATGCAATAAAAATGACTACGACTGCCGCAAAGCTTCTCCTCGGATGCAGCGAGAGTTGCCTATTTAGCAGCTCTATCATTTTATCTTTGGTCGATGAGTTTTCTTCCTGAACAGCAGAAAGCACGGTAGCTTGTTCGTTCTCTAGATTGGAGTCTTCGATCTTGATCCAATCTATTTTATCTAGCAGGATCTCTCCAATGGCTATCGTGTCCTCATAAGCCTTAATCGCAGCTTTGCAGGATGCATCCGATTTCATTTCCGCGAGCTTTTTAGCTTCGTTTCCTGCTGCTTTGAATCTAGCATACTCTTTCTTGAAGTCGCTGTAATTCATGTTGATGCAGAATCTCGCCTTTCGTGGGTCATTGCAGACTGCCGAAATCTCCGAGCCTATGGAGATTACTACGATCTGATAGCACAGGTATGTGGTTTCGATCAGGGCATCAAGGGCGAGTGAGATGCGGGTTTGGTCTTCCTGCTTCGAGCCAGAGTCGTAGCTATGGGATAAATGTGTGAATGAATCGGTTATGCCATCTGCTATAGGTTGAGGAAGCGGCTTTCCATCCCGTAACGTATCCTTCATGCGAAGGTACGCAGGCAAGAATCGCGTTTGGTAAAAGGAAAAAAACGAGCCGCATGATGTCATTTACAATCGGGAGAGGTGCTCAAAATCTCATCAAACTTTTTATTTATTCCTTCTTTTCCCTTATCGAGAGGAACCACATATCCCCGACGAGTAACAATCCAGCCGCCTTTGGAATCAGGAATAACATGTCGCTCCTTCTGATCTCTAGGCGGGAAGTGATCTTTGCCATAATTTTCAGAATCCTGGATCTTCCCATCTCTGCCGTGGACTACGCATTCAGCACCATGATTTTTGCAGGTATCTATTTGCGTCGGTGCCCTCTTTGCATGAGGCGTTTCGACATCCCAGCCACTTTGGTGATTAGGAGCTACATGTCGCTCTTTGCGTGCCATTAGTATACATATGGTCATGTAATGCTATATAAATGAGGGCCTGACCTATTTGCCAATGCGACTGATAAGAATATCAGCGTTATTCCTACCCGGTTCTAGCTGAAAAGATTTACAGTAAGTGCAAAACAGCCACCCAAAATTATTTCTTATCCTTTGGTGGGTAGGGATATTTTCCATAGCTATTTGAACTCTGGATTTTTCCATTACTGCCGTGGACCACGCATTCAGCGCCTTGATTCCTGCATATGTCTCTTGCGCGGTCAACCGCTTCAGCTTTCCAATCGCAATGCTCAGATGCCCTCTTTGCATGAGGCTTTCAATCTGATTGGGTACAACGTGCCGCTCTTTGCGTGACATCAATCCACGTAATCATTCATTATAGTTAATTGCATAAGTTTTTATAATGAGAATTATTTGATATAAATCTCCTTATCCAATAACCCGCATAACTTTTGAGTTTTGCAAAGCTGCAATAAGATTCCGCGATAATACGCCTCATTTCCGTCAGATCTGGG
>DATLBD010000104.1:0-18292 GCA_035527135.1 Methanothrix sp.
GATGAGGATGTGCAGCTTTGCGATCTTCTCGGCGTTTTGGACAGCCAGTGGGCTGACTTTTCCCTATCACTGCTGGCGAGTGAGACCTCCTGCCGAGAGGATCTGCATCCCTTCAATCCTGAGGCACAGTTCAAGGAAGGCGACATCTTCCGCTACCGGCCTTTAGGCTACCCCATCACTCATTTTGCCAAGGTGCTCAAGTACAGCCAGGGAATTGTCACGGTGCACATGGTGGGGTCGGTGCACCTGCTGCAGGGAGTGCCCACGCCGGAGGACATCGGCATCTGCTTGGTGGCCGCCTTCGAGGGAACGGTGAGCAGAGGGAGAAGGCCGGAGGTAGGAGAGGCGGTGCGATTTTTTGCCGGAGCTACTCTATGATGCAAAGGTGCACTCGGGAGTGGTGGTGCACTCCGAGGGGACCTGAAGATCGGGATATTCGTGACCCTCCGCGCTCCCGAAGTAATAAATTGCCGCTTTGTGCTTGCAGTATTCTGTGTAAAGGCAATCCAAAGGTGACTCGAAAAGGCAGGAGTGTTAGATAGAGGAGATACCCCACCTCCACCAGCGGATCCCGTCGCCCGTTCACAGCAAATGCCTCTCCCTTTCTATGCAGGTGGGGACATGTTCAGCAGGGCCTCACTTCTCTCTTGTAGCAGAACCAGGTCAGCTCGTGGGGCACCTTCAGGACGAGACCCATGCTCACGATCTCCGCCTTGCTTATATCCACAAGAGGAGCCTGCAGCTCTACGGGACGCCTGGCAATGGCCTGTTTCAAGTTGCTGCATGGGATAATTTTTTCAACGTGAATAGCTCCCTTCTCCAGACCAAAAGCTCCATCAACCCCTCGCACCATCCCTCTTCTATGTCTATTCACCCCATTGAATTTCGATACGGCACCAAAGAGATGAAGGATATCTGGGAAGAGGACTTCCGGCTGCGATGTCTTTTTCGCGTGGAAGCTGCCCTCTCTTTGGCAGAAGAAGAGCTAGGCATGATCCCAAAGGGCGCCGCTGCTGAGATCGCCGCTGCTGCGAAGGCTACCCGTCCGGAAAGGGCCAAGCAGATCGAGGATGAGATAGGCCACGACATGATGGCCACCGTCCTGGCCATGGCAGAAGAGAGCCCCAAATACGGAGAGTGGATTCACCTGGGTGCCACCTCCAACGACATCCTGGACACGGCCACCGGCCTGCAGATCAAGGCCTCCTTAGATGTACTGCAGCCCAAATTGAAAAAGCTCCTGGCGCTGCTGCTGGATATGGCCTTAGCGAATAAGAGCCTGGTTTGCGCTGGTCGCACACACGGCCAGATCGCCGTCCCCACCACTTACGGCCTTCGATTCGCCATCTGGGCCTCGGAAATTGCGCGCCACATCGAGCGGCTGGAGCAGCTTCGACCACGGGCTGCCGTAGGCAAGATGAGCGGAGCTGTAGGCACTCAGGCTGCCTATGGCAAGAACGGCATGGAGATTCAGACACGGGTTATGCATCACCTCGGCCTTACTGAAGTAGACGTCTCCAATCAGGTGGTGCAGCGCGACCGGCATGCGGAAATGGTCTGCTGGATGGCGCTTGTCGCATCAACTCTCGATAAGATATTCGTGGAGATGCGCTCCTTGCAGCGCACGGAGATTGCCGAGGTAGAGGAAGGCTTCGGCAAAAAGCAGGTAGGCTCCTCTACCATGCCCCACAAGAGAAATCCGATTAAGTCGGAACAGATCTGTGGCCTTTCCAGAATCGTGCGAGCACAGATCCTACCGGCTTTCGAGAACATTCCTCTCTGGGATGAGCGCGATCTGACCAACAGTAGCTGCGAGCGCATCATCTTCCCGGAGGCCTTCATCTTCACCGACCACCTCATTACCCTGGCCACGCGCACGCTCAGCGGGCTGCGACTGCGGCCCGAGAACATCGAGCGAAATCTGACTCTGCTGCACGGACTGAATATGGCCGAGAACGTGATGGTGGAGCTGGCCAAGAAGGGCGTGGGCCGGCAGCAGGCACACGAAATCATGCGCCAGAGCTCTATGGCTGCCTTCGAGCAGAAGAGGGAGCTGGCAGATGTTCTTTTGGAGAACGAGATGGTAATGCAGCACCTCAATGCAAAGGAGATAGAGGCTCTGCTCGATCCGCACCAGTACATCGGCACGGCAGTGGCCCAGGTAGAGAGGCTCTACGAGAAGCTGCAAAAGCTCTATCTGGCTTGAGGATGGCAAAAAGGAGAATGAAAGGGCCGGATTTTCCCGTCAGGGAATTTCCGTCAAATTTCCGTCAATCATCCTCCTTTTTGCGCTGATCTCAATGCCGTCCTGGGGCATTAGCTAAAGAGTGCATATTTATGCCGTCGGTATTCCTTCTCAAGCCCGGCTCGATCGAAAGGGACGAATGCGGCCGGATCTTAGACGCTCGATCGTCAGTGACGCTGATAATAAGCGGGCGGCATAAGATTATAGTGGACAGCGGCCTTTTAGGCGAAGAGGAGCTGATCTGCAAGGCACTGGCAGAGCTTGGCATGAAGCCGGAGGATATCGACTGCATTGTCAATACCCATTCTCATCCTGATCACTGCGGCAACAATCATCTATTTTCCCGAGCGAAGATCCTGGCACCAAAAGAGGGAGATGTCATTGCACCCGGTGTTTGGGTCCTGGCAACTCCCGGTCATAGCATGGACAGTATTTCTGTGATTGTTGAGACGAAAGCAGAAGCTTTTCAAATGAAAACCAAAATGGATGCAAAATTAAAGAGGGAATTAGGAGCTGAGTTGGAGACGGAAATAGAGACCGAAACGGAGCTGAAAAGCAATGATTCGGGTGTAATAGTAATAGCAGGCGATGCCCTTCCCACCTTTGGCAACTTTCAAAAAATAGTTCCACCTGCCTTACATGTCGATCGTGATTTGGCCATGGCCAGCATGCAGAGAATAATGGCACTTGCAGAATATGTAGTTCCTGGACATGATTTTCCGTTCTCCATCCGGAAAAAAGCTTACGTTCCCCTTCACTTCAGAATAGGGCCTGGCGAGAGGAGTGCAGTCTCTAAGCTCCCAGATTAAATTCTGGCAAAATTGGTCTCATGATCCCTTGTATATGAAGGAGAGATATATCCGAAAATCTAAGTTTAGGCAATCTATAAATAGTTATAAAATGTATATGTTATGCGAATGCAGCTAAAATTGACATCAAAGGAGAGGTTAGTTCTTTACGGTCTTGCCAGATATCCGGGGCTCAGTGACATAGATCTCGCTTCCAATATAGGCGTTGATCGCTCAACGATATTCAAGAGCAAAAGAAAGTTTAGAGATTGGAAACTCATAAAACTTTTAAACGTACCTTCCGGAGAAGCTGTAGGTGCCGAAATCCTGACCTCCGTCTTCGTTAAATACAGTCCGACCGCTCCCTTTGAGGTGAGAAAGGGATCCCTCTCTTATCAGAATTGGATCAAATATCCCAACTGCGTTTCACACATTGCTACAGATACCGATTCAGTATCAACGTTCTACTCCAAAAGTCTCACGGACTTTAGGGTGAACTTCGATCCTATCATCGACGAATACTACCGGAACGATTTTGTGGAAGATATTCATTACTTCCATTATCCTTTCCAGGTTTCCAACTACTCGGCTGATGCCGCACTGGCGGTAAACGGCCTGTTTGATCTCACCAGATCCGATCTTTCTGAGGAGATAATGCCGCCCAAGGCTGCTTTAACCGAAGACTCCCGCCTTACTGAGAAGGACAAGCTCACTCTCTACGCCTTTGTGAAGTATCCCATGCTCTCTGATCTTGAGCTTTCCCGGAGAACGGGCATCTCCCGGCCCACCATCTCCGGAAAGCGAACCAAGTTCTTCCAAAGCGGTCTATTGACCCGCGAGGCCTATGTGGATTGGCAAAAGATCTGCTGCGAGCTGATGTCCTTTTATCATGTGCGCATCAGGCACGGTCACGATCGCGAGGACCTATCCCAGGTCTATCAAGCCTTCCGCAGGGTCGGAGCGCCTCTGTTCAGCTATCTGCAGCCAGGTGAGATCTTCGGTGCCTTCCTGTCCACAGGCTATCCAGATTTAAAGAGCCGCATGGATAGGGAGCTTCGCGCTCTCTCTGCCGAGGGCCTCATCAATGAGCGGCCCATGCTCGTAATCATGCCCCTTACCGAGATCAAGGCCAGCAAAATCGATTACGCGCCCATGGTGGCTAAAATGCTGGATGTAGGCAAGGAGATCTGAAGATTGCATTGTCGGGCGAGATTGCCGTAGTCTGCACTCGAGCAGATCCGGCAAGCCTCAATATTTATGAGAGTCTGCTAGAGCTACAGTCCTGGCAGTGCCAGGAGGGCTACAGGTCTTATGGCCGATGGCGCTTGATAGTTCACGATGGCAAGCAGACGAGTCTAGGCGGGCTGGATGATCGGCTGGCCGATTTGGGGCTGCATCCCGAGATGGTCGTCTTTGCTAGCCGGCATGAAGCAAAAGCCGGTTTGCCATGGCTTGGAGGGCACTTCACTGGCATATTAAAAGACGGTCAGAGTAAGCTCTCCGCTGCTGCGCCCAGTGGCCTCAGTTCATTTTTGCATAACATTGCCGACCAGTCGGTCCCGGGCTTCGCGATATCTGCAGAGGCCACCCACCACGGGCCGGTGGACTTAAAGACGCCTTGCTTTTTTGCCGAGATCGGCAGCACTCTAAAAGAATGGCAGAACAGACAGGCAGGGGAAGCTGTAGCCAGGGCAATTTTAGCCTTAGATCCAAAGGAGCTTCCCGTATTCCTGGGCTTTGGCGGCGGGCACTATGTGGCCAGGCAGACTGATCTCATGTTCAAGGCGGCCGTGGCCTTTGGACATCTCTTCTCCAATTACCAGATGGCAGAAATAAATCGGAATATCGTGGAGGATGCACGCAGCAAATCGAAAGCTACCTATACATATCTTGATAGAAAGTCGCTCCGGTCGGAAGAGAAAAAGAGGATTGTTGGAATTCTTGCTGAGCTGAATTTGCCTGAACTAAGAAGCCGTGAAATTCGAGCCAAATTCCCACTGCAGCAAAAGGATTACACGCATTAGCCATAATTTTTTAATATTGTTTTGCCGGACTTCGACATTTTTGGGAAAAATTGCAGAGGCTTTAAGCCTCCTAGAACAGTCTCTAAGCCCTCGAAATTTGCCCTTCTGCCATGGGAACTTCGGGGTTTTGAACCATGCTACTTATGAGCCATGCCAGCATCATTACAGCAAGAGCCAAATAGGAGTTACACTATAGATTATTTTTAAATGAAGAGATGCGATTCGATGTAGTATTCGATGTAGCATTTAAAAGAGGTAGATGTTATGAACGAAAATATAATGAAATTCTCAGAAACGATTTGGCCATTTAAACTGCCTAAAGCAAATTATTCTTTTCTCATTATCTTGATGATTTTATCCATAATTCCCACTATGCAGGCAGAGCAATATCAATCTGTATCCTCAGATATCACAGCGTCAGGCGAAAACCAGCTGCAGCTTGCAGCTTCATTTGAGGATGGCAAGCTCTTTCGTATCAACGGACTCTCTGTTTCTTGCCTGAATGGCTCCTGGCATGAGATGGGAAGACAATATGGCGCTTTGTACCGGAATGATCTGATTTTCATTGCCCAAATTATGAAGACCAATTTCGTGGAAGATGGAATCTCCCTGCAAAACATGCTAAAAGAAGGCGACCGAATATATCACAGCTATCCGGCCAGCTATCGCGAGATCTTTGCCGGCATGCAAGAGACAAGTGGACTATCTCATAGCGACCTTTTGATAATCAACGCCAAAGAAAACTTCATGCCTGATGCAGAAGGCGCGTGCTCGGCAATGGCTGTATGGAATAATTTTACCTCGGGAGCCCCTCTCATTTTCGGCAGGAATTATGACTATGGAAATCTCTTTGCCTCGAATGTCACTGTGACCGTTTGGAATCCTGAGGACGGGTCCATTCCCTTTGCCAGCATCACCTATCCGGGCTCAATTTATGTAACCTCTGCGCTTTCAAGAGAGCGTCTCTTTCTGGAGCTGAACAATGGAGAGATCTCAGGGGGGATGTTCTGGGTAAAGCCTCGTGCCTTTGGGCCGGTCTCACTTTTCTCAATGATAAACGATGCCAAGAACCTTAGCGACCTGAACACCAGTTTCCAGAGCACAAATACTGATGTCGCCCTGATCGTCAATGCGGCCCAGGATAACAGCTCCATCTCCTATGAATGGCCCACCTGGGGCCTTAAATTGCGCGATCCGGATCAAGACGGTCTGCTGGTCTCGACCAATCACTTCACAGATCCAGCCTGGGGCATACCTGAGCCGGAGATCGGCAGCCATGATGTCTATCAGACCACGCAACGTAAAAACAACCTCCTCAACCTGTCTGCTCAGTATAAAGGCAGAATCACTCCAAAGACTATGATGCAGATCATGTCCACTTCCATTGAAGATGGAGGACCGTTCCGATCGCAAAATGTTACAAGCTTTGCCACCTCGTATCAAATAGTTGCCGTGCCCTCGCAGCTTAAGATCTGGGTGCGTATCCCGGGCTTTGTAGACTGGACTGCACTTCTGCTCGAACCTTATTTCAGATGAATTTAGATGGAATTTTGATGGAGTACATCTGCAGAATTTGATAAAATGCTTGAGCGAAGGGCTATGCAGCCTGAAGTTCAGGCATTTCGCAGCATTTTCCATCCAAATTTAATGATCGATCTCCTCGATCCTCGATATTTGTCGCACCTCTCTAGCCCCTCTCGAGCTGTTTTTTGTCTGCCAGATAGCAGAGGCCGTCAAAGCTCGCCCTGACCTAGATTGGCCTGCATTGCCCAGGTTTATGGCATACGATCGCTTCCAATTAGCTGGGGACCATTTGCCGTTCTTCATTTTGACAATCTCATAGCAGCTTTCTCCTGAAACGAAAGATATCTTTGCGAGATACAGAAATGCGTTGAATACGAAAGCTATAACTTTCTCCCGTCCGGACCTAAGTTGTGGACTGGCTCTTCCTTTCTCTACTGGGCGCATCCGCTCTCGCCGTTACCGGAGTTATCGACAAGTTCATCCTGGGCAGATATGTCCGAGATCCTCTGGCCTATCTGGCTGCCCTGGTGGTAATGCAGCAGATCCTTATCGTGGCCATCCCTGCCTATTTGGGATGGGGATTTGTCTTTCCCCAGACCCTTTATGCCCTGGCGGCAGGCAGCTGCCAGGTGGTCCTCTGGGCGGCGTACCTGCTCGCCCTTCAGGTGGAGGAAACCAGCAGGGTGGCGGCCTTAGTTTACGTATTTCCCGTCTTCGTCTTTTTGGGCGCATATCTCTTTTTGGGAGAGACTCTTGCAGCCAAAGATTATGCGGGAGGCGCCCTGCTGGTCTGCAGCGCCTTTTTAGTATCCTACCGACCGGCACAAGGGGCTAGCCCAGCCATCTTCTCCCCGGCAATAAAATACATGGCAGTCTTCTGGGTTTTCACCGCCGCCTATGCCCTGGTTGCCAAATACCTTCTCGCCTTCATGAGTGAATGGCATCTGATCCTCTGGTCATCGCTGGGCAGCTTGCTGGCGGTCTTGCCGCTTTTAGGGCGCGAGACGGCTCGAAGAGAGTTTGCAGCATATTTTCGTGGTGGTCCGTTTCTGCTCCTGGCCCTCTTCGCCGACGAGATCTTAGACTTCCTGGGCAGGGGAGCCTTCATCTTCGCCTATGCCCTGGGCTCCGTGGCCCTGGTCTCCAGCGTGGCTGCTTTGCAGCCCTTCATCACCCTGGTCTATGTCATACTCCTGGGGCTGTTTGTTCCGGGAATTTTGCCGGAGGAGCTTGATAGAAAGACGATGGCTCTGAAGACAGTCGCCATTTTCCTGATAGTAGTGGGAGTTTATCTGGTATCATGATCTGATCGGGCTTTTAGGGTATAGCAAGGAGAGTCGCAAAGGTGAGCCGTGCTCGCAGGGGCTGGCCCCGCCTTCCGGGTGCCAGGGCGGACCTGCCCAAGAGGCAACGCAGGCCGAATGCAAACGCGGAGGAGCCTAAAAAACAAATTTTCCATTTTTCATGATACAACGCTCTTTAAGGAAAATGGTCGTGAGTAACTAACCGGTTGGTATTTTATGATATGGAAATGTTAGGAGTTGCTCTATGGACCATACGCGATCTATGAGCCCAGCATGCTTTGCAGGACAGTTGTAGGATGTTTTATCTGTTTCTGTTTTATATTTCAGAGATCGATGAGTTCTGCAAAAATTATAGTACGCGATGTAAAGGGTCATCTGGTTATCCAATTCTTCAGTCTTTTTGGAGAATCCAATGGTC
This sequence comes from Methanothrix sp., assembly GCA_035527135.1. Classification (GTDB taxonomy): domain Archaea; phylum Halobacteriota; class Methanosarcinia; order Methanotrichales; family Methanotrichaceae; genus Methanothrix. The sequence continues at coordinate 8,304 of DATLBD010000104.1, forward strand.
TTCCTTGAAATACGATTGTTATCCTGCCTTAGGGTCAGATTTTGCCGTTCGATGTAGCTGGTTGAGATCGACTTGGGATCGATATCAATTCCAAAAATGATCCTCTTGACTATCTTTTTCAAACGGGATCCAGATCTCTCCTTTATGATTTGTGCATATTTTAATAACGCATTGGAAATTAATCTTGGCGATCTGGGTCGTCCTCTCTTCCCAGTCGGAGGATATTTGATAATCTCAAAATATTGGTTTAAGAGAGCATTTTTATAAAATTTTAGGCCATCTGTAACAAAAAGCGGAATTGATGCAAGGCGTCTTGCAGTTTTAGCCACAAGTTGATTCGCAGTCTCCTGTGTTCTTGGCCCCACACAATGCGCTAATAGCAACCGAGATTCACAAGCCATACTCAGCCAGATCCATGTACCTTCGTCTTCATATTCGTCTTTCTTGGGCAACGTTTTTTCCCCACGAAAGTCCATAATTCGTCCATTTCAACTTTCTCAGTTTCAACACCTGTTAGAGTTGATTCATTGACTTTTTCGCAATGGCTTGCTGCTTTCCCAGTCCATTTTCTGACAGTCACAGGACAAACCTTAACGACTTCAGCTATTTTATTTACACTTAGGCCTTTGGTTGAAAGATCCAATGCCAGCGTTATTTTTTCCGGGTTTGTTCGCAGACCATAGAAAACAGTGTTCTTCCGACTGCAGAATATGGTTCCGCAAGCGCTACAGATAAATTTTCTCACTCGTCCGCCGGACTTGATTTTAGATGTACCATTGCTCGTAACATTACCCTTACCGGCAACTCCATAGCAGGAGCATTTGGTATTGGGGCAAGCTACGTCATTGAACTTGGGCTTTGGCCCTCTTTTCCCCATTGCGATCCCTTATTGGGTTGCATATGAAGCTTACATATTTAATACCAACCGTATAGTTTTTCACTACCGAAAATTGATGGGTTTTTAATTAATACATCTGTATGGAATTTACTCTTTGATTTTCCTAAGTCATAAGAATCTCCAAATGCAAAATGAATCGTTCCAAGGACTTTTTCGTCCATAAGCATTGTTCCAATTATGCTGGCCCCCGGATTCAAACCTATGCCGAATTCTCCAACGGTCTTTGTCGCGGGAAGATCATATTCGCACATTTTCCTAAACTTATCAAAAATACCATCCTCAACATAAGAGTAGATATCCTTAACCTGGCCAGATTCCAACTCAATGCTAATGGGATTGTCAACCTCGCCCAGGCCGCCTATGCTTCCATCAACAACAATTGTTCCATTTATAGAATCTTCAACTGGGGCCGTAAATATCTCTCCAGCCGGAACATTTCCAAACGACCCTACTTTAGAAATATCCCCATTATCGATTTTTATTTCTCGCCCTTCCAGACTGAATTCTACATCCGTCCCCAAATCGGATTCAACTTTTATGGTTTCATCAGTTATGATTTGACTTAAGTCTATACATGCTTTATTTAGATCATCATAATCGATTACCACTGCTTTTTTCATTTCATCCGAAAATGCAGGCATCATGCATACTCGACCTTTGTATTGAATTGGCAAACTATATAGAAAATACCTGAATGATATCTCTTTTGAAAGATCAAACTCGTTATAGTTGGCTTCTAAAATGTATATAACCGCGTCAGCAGATATTAATGCAAGAGATTGAATTTCGGTTATTGTTTCGATTGGCCGAATGGTATTCGGTAAATAGAAAATTGACGGCCTGGCTCCAGATTTTTTACCTTAACTCCGCATCATGTGGGGAATAGATTCAGTCCAAGCTTCGCTTCTACATCTTTAATCTTTTTTGGAACTTCCATAACTTTTCCACTTTCTCCGAAATTGATGTGATATACTTTGCTAAACTCAAAGAGCAAGTCAGTGGGTGTCATCTTTTTATTAAGTTTTGCATTCTTTAGTAGCAATTCCAGTTTGCAGTAAGCGTACAGGGACAGAAAAGCTATAAACACGTGTCCAAAGACGCTTTCATCATCTTGTAGATACAATCTATCAGCCGATAGTGTTGTTTTATAGGTATCGAACATTTTTTCAACGCTTTCCCTTCTTTTAAAGAGCTCATATGCATCCTGTTCCGACATCTTTCGATTGGAAAGGATAAGTATACGTCCTGCCTTCTTCATCGCTTTGTGAAGCTCAGCTCGGTCTATTTTACCGTCATCCAGTTTATTGTAAAGCGTGTTTCGTTCTTCAAGCAAAAGGACCTGGTCTTCAAATAGATAGAGGTATTTATCCCCGCATTTCCTGCTTCCGCACCTAATTAATCGCCCATGATAGCGGAAGTGTTCGTTGAGATGAATACGAGTATCATAGTAGTGGCTATTTCTTCTGGCCGGAATGAGATAGCAGATCTTCAATTTGTCGAGAAATATAAAAACATCTTCTGAGAAGAATCCTCGGTCAAGAAGTAGCACTTTGTCATGAAGGTCGATTTCGAGAATTGAATTGCATAGAGTACTAATATCTTTAACACTGCCTGGTAGTGATCTTATCATTGTCGGCAATCCAGTATCGGCGCTGCAAAGCAAGGCGATATTGATCTGAGGCACCTGGATTTTGTCCTTGTTATAGCCCTTTTCTGCCTGGCTTATGCTAACAGAACGTGAAAACATGCTGCTTAGGTCGTAAACAAGCTGCTTGCTCTGATCAAGAAGGCTCTTGAAGATCACGCTCTGGCCGTCACGATTCACACCAACAGTATGCAACATCTTTGACAGGTTTTTTGACGAAAGATCGGGGTCAATAGAATCAACATTATAGATCTTTTGCCATGAGCTTTCTGCTCTTTTCAAGGGCACAATATTATTAACTCGCAACATTGAAAGGGCATAGACTTCTTCCCAATTCTCAGGGAAAGCTTCTATCAAGAGTGGGCGAAGATCTTTCATCACCTCATGGAGCAGAGCAGAATTCCCGTACTCAGTTACAGTTCTTACCTCGGGAGGCGGAGTCTCTTTGGATTGGGCTTTCTCCTCGGTTCGGCTTTCGACAAAGCCTAGCTCTTGATCTAGTTTTCCTAGGTACTTTGAAGTTTTTACTGCCTTTTTTTGTTCTTTATCCCAATGAGTTGTAGAATGATAAACGTAATATTTTTCCTTGCGCTGCTTTACCTCTAGACATTTGACTCCTTTACTTCTTTGAGTCTCTAGCCATTCTTTAGCCCAGGGTTCCATGTTCGTCATATAGGGAATAATAATATATAAAACTTTCGCCAAAATAACTATCTATAGCCCGAAAAAGCATCTAAAAACGGTTTATATTCCCCATTTGCGCGAAGTTAAGGTTTTTAATAAAATACGACAAATCCGAAGAGATTTTTAATTCATAATCATCTACAAAAATCAATACTTCCTCACCAGGCTGGACTCTCAGGCAGTCCGCAACCAAGACGGAAGCATACTGCAAATCAAGGCTGCTCATTGCTATTAGTTATGCTATCTATTATTTAATTTTATCTCTAATTCCAGGCCTTTTCTATCTATAATTTTTTAGTCAATATTACACATTGACCTGAAACATGTAATCCGAATTTGTTGCAGAGTATCTTAACCGTTTCCTGGCCTGAAACGTTCCTCAGGTCCCGGCAATTTCGGCCACCTCAAAGGTGGTAACAAAAGAACGCGCCGGTTTCGGATCAATAGGGAACTCTTCCAGATAAAGCTGCGTAGCCTCTTTGAGGTTTGCAAGCGCTTCCTCGATAGTAGATCCCTGGCTTGCAGTTCCTACTTCAGGACACTTTGCAACAAACATGTCCTCTTCTTGGTGGATGACGACGGTGAAGGTCTGCATATAATTTCCATCAACTACAGATCTTCATTCTAATTAAAAACCATGCCTACAGCCCCATTTATGCGAGCTCCGCACGACTATTCAGCTCTGGCGCCCCTCTTTCCGTGCTGTCGGGCTATGGCATGCCCGCGTAGGAGGCCTTCGGCGTGGCAATTTATTTCTCCTGGAAAATCTCTATATCGCAGCATCTATTAATACAAGTACGTACACGTATGTTAACTTATGTCAACCAAGACCATAACCATAACTGAAGAGGCTTATAACAGGTTAAAGAGTCGAAAGGGTGAGAATCAGAGCTTTTCAGAGGTTATTATACAGAATTTCCCTATCAAACGAAAGCTTTCAGAGATCTTGGCAGAGATCGGTCAAGATGACGCTTTGGCAGACCGAATTGAGGCGGCGTCCAAAGAGATGCGTCAATCCAAAATGCGAGAAGTTGATCTCTGATGCTGGTACTTGATACCACTATCCTGATCGATGCCCTGCACAGAAAGGATGCCGCGCTAAGAAAAATAGTAGAACTGGAAGAGACTGAAGAAACATTATGCACTACGCAAATCAATGCGCTTGAGTTATACAAAGGGGCATATTTACCAACAAAATCCAATGTGTACATACAAAAAGTCAAGAAGCTGCTGGATGCCTTCGTTGTCCTCCCCTTAAACGATGATACTTATGAGTGGTTTGCGGCTCTCTCGGCGAAGCTCAGATCTCGTGGTGAATCGATAAATGACTTCGATGAGCTGATAGCAGCTATCACTATGACAAATGGAGCCTCAATAGTGTCTAATGATAGCCATTTTAGGCGTATCCCCGGATTAGAAGTCATTTCATATTGAGCTTGCCAAATCGTGGATGACGCAGTTCCACGCCACGTGCGGGCCCTCGCCTGAGCGGCTACGCAGCTTCTCGTGCTTAGGAGCGCGGAGGGGCATCGAGGGCTGGCATTTTGTTGTTTTAGCACTTCGTTATTTAGTGCGACACATTCGATCTTCAATGCATTATATGACTTCATCTATACGTAATAGGCCATTCAAATCTCGGAACAATTTTTCGAATCTGTCCAAAGATCGATCAAAATCAGGCACAATTGGAACTAATTTCGCTGTATTATTAATCAAAAATAGAGATGGGATATAATGATTGAATTCTGGTACTTCTTCATGCGGTAACAAAGCGAAGTGCCTCTCTGCTTCTTCTAAAACTCTGACCGGAGCGGCAGAAGGCTTTTCCATTGGCAACTTCATGCTATTATCGAGATTATAGCACTCGTTTACTAATGACACGTAGAATGATCGGCCCAAAAGATCCTCGATATCTGCCTCGTCTTGGTCGACATACATTTCGGCACTGAACACATGACCTGCCTTGAGGAGGTTCGACTCCTTAAGGGTTCGAACCTTTTTCTTCTGACCTGAACCAAAATCAGTCAATGCAGCAACATGAATTTTATTTCCTCCAAAAAGTGCAATGAAGCTGCCAATCTTGTCAATGCCACCACATGGTGCGATTGTCCATCGAGGGTCCAAGCATTCTCTTCCCATCTCGTGAAGTGTGTGAGAGAACCACGTCAAATATAAAAGATCTGATGGACCTTCAACAAGCAGTGTATGTTTTCCGACAAACAAGGTCTGCGTTATATCATAGCCCAACGCTGCTTGAAGCGGGAAAATCGTATCTGCATCAGTTGTGAGGACATCATCTCCAACCTTTGTCCCTTCAGCCTTTCCGTTGACTAACAAGTCCTCAACGGTTCTAACTCCTAGTATATTATCTGGATCAATCATGAAAGGAGAGTGAGTCGTATAAATGATTTGATGGTTTGGCTTTAATTTCTCATTTATATATCTTAGCAGATCTGCCTGGGCCCTTGCATGCAGATTTAATCCTGGTTCATCAAGCAAAATTATCAGATTATCGCCATAGTTCTTTCTCACTTGAGAAAACCAGACAAGGAAGGAGAAGAACCAAACGAATCCTGCACTTCGTTCATCAAAACTTACTGTAATTCCGTGCCGGGTATTTTTTATTCGAGTTCGAAAGATGTTTCCTTTATTGAACGGAGCTGGATCTTGATTTCGTGCAATATCAAGCCTGAACTCAACCTCTAAATGCTTATTCTGAGTCCAGTAGGTAAATATTTCTTGAGTGAGCCGATTTGAGATCGATTCCAATTCAGCGATTAATTCCTCAAAACGGCCTGCCCCATTTAACTCCTCTAAACTAGTCCCTGCAAGGTCAAGCAATGCCAGAAAGCATTTATCATTTTGTCGCAGCTCTTTTTTGTTTTGTCTACTAATTAAATCATCTACTGATATTTGGCCAGGCAGTTTTTGATAACTACTAAAATATAAAAATTTTGGTATTACATCATTTAATCTAGAAATTATTGTTTCCTCAAAGCCTTCCTGAGAGAAATTATTTTGAAGATTAATTAATAATGTTTCTTGGGTTTCGGATCGTGAAGGATTTGCCAAAAGATCTTTTATCAGCTGCTCAATGGTATTTGAGACATTTAAGCAAGTACGTTCTTCTTCACTTAATCCTGCAGAATGAATATATTTTTCAATTATTTGTCTCTCATCTATATAGTCTATGTCCCAATAAATCTCATTATCGTAACCTTTAGTAACTTTAATTATTTTATTTTCCATGAACTCGCATCCAATAATATCGGATAGCGAATCAATATCTTTTGTTTCGATCTGCCAACAGGTTGTTAATATATTGTCTGGATTTGTTTTGCATCGCTCTTTATAAGCAGAGTATTTTCGTCTGGGATATTCATTAAGAGGATCGAATTTGCCATCTACTAAAATGTCTGGCTTGAGTTTGTATAGTGCTTGAAGAAGCGCTGTTTTACCAGATTCATTTTTCCCAACTAAGCAGGTAACATCTTCAACTGTGAACTCGTTCGAATCATCAATGCATTTGTAGTTTTCTACTCGGACTGATTTTAATTTCAATGGACTAATCCCCCACAATAGATGCCATTTTAAGAACACTTTCATCCATATACGCTATAAATGTTTCTAGAGTATCTTTTGAATTATTATATATTAATAACTATATTAATAAGAAAAATGAGCAATCAGATGGGATGCGCCCCGAGCATTGCCTAACCGGGCCCGAGGCCAGAGACGATGCTTCCGGTGGCCTAACCTAGAAGACCCAAATTTCCGGCGCTCATATGTGGAAGAACCCGCGAGTCCGAGTGCGAGGGGCCGCAAGATCAGGTCAGCATGCTCTAAAAATATTTCCTAATCACATTATCTGGTTGTGATCGAGTAAAAGGTTGAGTTTTTTGAACTCGTTTACGGAGAGTGATTCCATGAACGCACCCCACCAAGTGCTATCTTGAGAAAATCAATATCTAACGATCCTGATTTCTCCAATAGATCCAAATACCAACCCGCAACTATTCACGACCTATTATCTTGATTAAGCCAAAAAAGTACTGATGGCGTCCATCAAGTTGGACACACTCCTCCTTCTTCGCCCTCGTGACTCTCCTCTTCGGGCTTTGCCTCTTCCGGCTTGATCTTGCCGATCTTCACCCAGTAGTCCTTGATGGCCGCATGCAGCGCATCCGCCCCCAGGTTGGAGCAGTGCATCTTCTGAGGCGGCAAGCCCCCCAGCTCGTCAGCCACATCCTTGCGGGTGATCTTAATGGCCTCATCCAGCGTCTTACCCTTGGCCATTTCCGTGACCATGCTGGAAACGGCTATGGCCGAGCCGCAACCAAAGGTGCGAAACTTGATGTCGTCTACCTTGTCTTCCTTGACGGTGATGAATATCTCCATGAGATCGCCGCAGACCGGATTTCCCACCTGTCCGTATCCGTCCGGGTTCTCGATCACCCCTACATTTTTGGGGTTCATGAAGTGTTCCATAACTTTCTTGGAGTAACCTATCTGTGCCATATCATTTTCACCTTTTAAAGCGGAGAGAGGGCCCTCAGCCTTTCTACTGTCTTTTTCGCTGCATTGACGATAGCTGGTATCTGGTCGAGGTTGTTGTGCCTGCCCAGCGTCATGACCATGGAGCCATGCGCCTCTTCATGCTTTAAGCCTATGGCCAAAAGCACATGAGACGGTTCCAGTGTGCGTGAGGAGCAGGCCGAGCCCGTGGATACCTGAATATTGAACATGGCATCCATGGTGAGGAGAATGCTTTCCCCTTCAATGCGGCTGAAACGGAAGCTGGCATGATGCGGAAGGCGCCGCGTCGGGTGACCGGTGAGGTACGACTCCTCGATCTTGAGCATCTCCTTGATCAGCCCATCCCGGATGGCCTGCAATCGCAAGCTTTCCTCTGCCTTTTCCTGCTTCGCTAACCTTGCTGCTTCACCAAATCCTGCCAGAGCATAGAGATTCTCGGTGCCGGGCCTGTAGCCCCGTTCCTGGCCGCCGCCAAAAATCACCGGCTGAATGCGCACGCCAGGGCGCACGTACAGAGCGCCCGCTCCCTGTGGCCCGTAAAGATCGTTTGAGGATAGAGTGAGCAGATCAATGCCGTCCTTTTGCACATCCATCGCAATCTTACCTGCCGCTGCGGTAGCATCCACGTGCAGGAAGAGCCCTTTCTCGTGCACAAGATCGCTCACTTCTTTTATGGGCTCAATGGTTCCAATATCGCTGTTGGCGTACATCACCGATGTGAGGACGGTCTCCTTGGAGAGCAGGCCCCCTAAGGCCGCCAGATCGATAATGCCCGTGCTGTCCACCGGCACCAGGGCAAGGTCAAAGCCTCCCTTTTTCAGATCCTTCATGGGATTAAGCACGGAGATGTGCTCGATACTGCTGGCCAGCAGCTTCTTGCCCTTTGCTGCGTTCCTCTGCGCTGCTCCCCGGATGGCCAGGTTGTTAGCCTCGCTGACGCCTGCTGTGAAGACGATGGTCTCCGGGCCTTCTGCATTTATCAGCTCTGCAACTCTTGCCCGCGCCTCCTCTAAAACGGCTTTTGCTGCCAGGCCCCGGGAATGCAGAGCAGAAGGATTGCCAAAATCGCTGTAAAGATAGCGCTCTGCAAATTCGGCGACTCTTTGATCCACAGGAGACGTAGACTGGTAGTCGAGATAAATTCCACACATAATTGCCTCTTGCCACTAAAATTGTCCAGGCTCTTCAGGTTGCCATTGCTGCAATCAATAAGCACCTAGAAGCTTATAGTCGAATCTGCATCAAGCGCCAGATCGATTATAGTTCCTGCGCCTGCGATCTTGGCCTCAGGTATGAAGTCTCCCCTGGCAATGCCGAGGAGCTGAGTGCTCTGCTCGCAGATATACATCTTTACACCTGCCGCCAGTGCCTGGTCGATGACCTCTTTGAGGGAAGGAAAGCTTCCTACTTTGATCTTCTCCGCCTCGCCTTTTTTCATAGCGGTGATGCCCTTGATCATGAAGAAGATGGAGGCCTCTGCGTCCATCGCCCGAGCGGTCATGCCCAGGATAAAGGGCGCGTAAAGTCTTTCCGGCGTATCCAGGCCACTGGTCTGAACATAAAGGATTTTGCTCATGATACTATCACCATCATTTCAATTTATTTTTTGAATTTTATGCTAATTGCATTCATGCCAATTGTCTCATCCATATCTCTTCAAACACTGTTAATATTTTGTACTATTCAGCTCATTTACTTCTTTCTTCTTATCCAGAAGGTGATGATATTTCCGGACTTCTCAAGCCGGACGACCTCATGGCCCACTCGTTTTGCCCAGCGGGAGATGTCTTCCTCAGCAGCAGGATCGTCAGCTTCTACTTTCAAGACCTGTCCTACCTCTATGTTCTCAATCTCTTCCTTGGTCTTCGCGATGGGCATGGGGCAAAAGAGGCCCACACAGTCCAGCTCAGCATCATGAGTTAAATTCTGATCCGTTCTCAAAACCTCCCTATATCTCTCGATTATTGATCCTCGGCCAGAGCTTGCCGAAATTCGCCCTAAAATGAATTCATTCTTGTTCGCCTGATGCATATTATTGGGTTTTATTCTATAAGTATCTTCTTGCAGCATTTTGAAAATACACATCATTATAGTTCTACGACAAAATAGATATAATAGATCTAACTAAATAATCGTATGAAGGGGGATCTCGTAAAGATACAGAATCGCGATGAGCTATTAAAGAAGCTACGCGAGGAAACAGATGGGCGTGTCAAATCCAGATTG
>DATLBD010000105.1:0-17554 GCA_035527135.1 Methanothrix sp.
CAATCTGGATTTGACACGCCCATCTGTTTCCTCGCGTAGCTTCTTTAATAGCTCATCGCGATTCTGTATCTTTACGAGATCCCCCTTCATACGATTATTTAGTTAGATCTATTATATCTATTTTGTCGTAGAACTATAATAGATCATCCAATTGTCCTTATGATCTGTAGGCTTAAAGGTATTTCGCAATAGATTCCAATTGGGCAGAAAGTCAAACAGTATCTCTATTGTTCAGCAAAAGGATTTATGCTCAGAAGTCTGTAAATATAACCGATCTAAGGGCACAAAATGTACGAGGTTCTTCGCTGTTTCAAGTGGCTAACCTAAAGATTTGAAGGACCTGCCGGAGCTGCAAGATTCATGATCGAGCAAAATCGCAAGTACATAACTAAGGAGATCGGCAAGCTTCTTTCCGAGATCTGGCGGATTAAGGGGCTGGCGGAGCAAGAATACGGCCCGCAGCACCCGATCACCAAGAAGCTAGGCAGGTTGCATGCGGATGCCCAGGCACTGCTGCAGGAGGAATCCAGGAAGCTATGAGCTACAGATCACAAGGTTCGGCAAGGAGGGAAATGTGATAACGCCACAGTACATGAGCACAGCCAGAATAGCAAGAATCAGGATAATTCCAAAAATCAGGATCTTGTTAGTCGTCCGGCTCATTTCCCAGACCATCTCTCGGACATCGCTGCCCTCTTCTTTTTCAGGTGTCACTCTCTGCAACCACCGGGCATGATTATAGGGATAATAGCTTACTTCTACTGAAGCTGATCTTTGGCTCAGAAATTGGGCTCAAGCCTGCCTGCCGAGCAACTTCGATCGTCTTTTCAAAAGCAGTTGCCGAAACATGGAACATGGGCTCAACAATAAGCAGCTTTCCTTTTGGTTTGAGCACGGAGCCAATCTCTTTCAGGAACGCTTCCGCATTGGGCACTTCATGAACCATGTAAAAAGCCAAAGCAAAATCCACCATCTCGGATATTCCAATCCGGTCCAGATCGCTCTTATGGGTGACTATTCTTGATTCCAGCCCCTGCTGGGCTGCTTTTTCCCTCACGATTTTGAGCATTTCCTCTTGGACATCAACTGCTATGACTTTTCCTGATTCGCCCACCATCTTTGCCATGGCAATAGAAAAAGTACCTGACCCGCATCCAACATCGAGAACAGTCTGTCCCGGTTCAATATACTCACCCAGGATTTTTTGGGGATTATGGATGAGCCTGCGAATTGGATTGTCCAAAACAAAGGCAAGCTTCCTTGGACAGATGCGTGATGAATCGCTCATTTTGGACCCCGGATAATCCCCGCCTTGCTCTGGCCCTTCTTCTTCAACTTCTCCATAGGTCCTGAAACCCTCTCCTTGGCCAGGCTAGTCGCCTCCAAATCCCGCTCGAAGGTGATGTTCAGGACATCCCCCCCTTGCTAGCTGCCAGGAGCAGCGAGAGAGGAATATTGAGCTTCATGCTCTCGTCCCCTACCAAAAGGACCGCCAATTTTCCTTCAAACCGATCTATAGCAGCTCTCATTTCAGTTCCTCACGACGAATGGCACACTTCGCAGGGCACATACTCGTGCGCCTGGGCGTCTGCGCTGCTGCAGAAACATATCTCATTACAAGGCTTTATTTTTTGTGCCCATTGACAACCCGGATAATGATACTTGTTCGACTTCGTGGAGCCTATGAAAGCCTCCTGCGAAGTCGTATAGGCGGCGGCGACCGACGAGGCAGGCATTGTGACGGCGGAGACCGTGGCTTGAGGCGTGGCGCTGGCCGTGTTCCAAGATTGCCTTTCGGTGGAGACGGAATAGCTCTGACCGTCGGTGGTTACTACGATGTTTCCGTCGAGGTCCGTCCTATAGGTCTTCGAGCTGGTGCTCTGCAGGACGCTCAGGGTCTTTCCTGATGGGTGGCCGTAGTCGTTGCTTGCCCCAACTTCAATAATTTCAACCTCTGGCCTGACTTGCCAAAGAAGGATGTGCCCGTAGATGATGCGCTGCCGTGATGGCCTACTTTCAGCACCGTGCTCTTCAGGTCATACCCAGCAGCTATGATGCTGTCCTCGGCCCCGATGCCGGCATGGCCCATGAACAAGAAGGAGGCTTTGTTGTGGGAACCTCAAAGTTGATATCATTTCAGCGTGCAATGGCTAGCTAAGATTTACGGAGGGAAATATCATGGCCGAGAAAGAGATGAGAAACTTCGCCCTGAGGGACGAGAACGGCAACGAGATCGGAGTTTTCACGGGCAGATCACCGAGACAGGCGGCCCTCAAGGCGGCCAACCGTGGGTACACCGACATCAAGCTCCGGGAGCGAGGCACGAAGAAGGTGCACGTATTCACAGGCGAGAGGGTGCAGGCGGACAAACCCAAGGGCGCGCCGGCCTGGATGCCTGACAAGATCTGGAAGCCGAATGTCAAGAAGATGGGCACGGAGAAGCTGGAAGAACTCTGAAGCCTAGCTTTTAGCGTTTTTGGATCTGAGGATCTGATATCGGGGGGGAATCCTGGCGGGGAAGATCAGGCGAGTCTCTCACCGCCTCCGGCACCTTTTTCGCAACCGAGCACCTCTCCGGCCTGGACTCGTCCGCCGCCATCTCCTCCAGGTCCTCGACGTCAATCTGGCCCATCTGGAACTTGGTAACAAGAATGCCGGTCATGACGGCATCGCTATGCTTCGCTTTCTTAGCCAATTTTGCCCAATCTCCCATCTCAGATTGTTGAATAGGGTATTAATCTCCTCGCACCAGCGCAGTACTAAATCCAGAATTTTAATGATGATATTAGACGGAAGTGTCTATTAATATTATGAATGCATCTTAGGCTCTGGAGTACTAAAATGAGACTTAGAGTAATCAGCGCCAGAAATGAGATCCCCAATTTGAATCCAAATGAGAAAACAGTTCACCTGGCCTTCCGGGCCAGCAATGTAGATTTCCTTAACCTGATGCAGAGATGCCCCAGGCTGAGAATGATTCAGGTTCCCCCATCCTACCACAAGACCATGTCCAGTGCCATCCAGGTATTTCTGGAGATGCAGGGCGTTGAGATGCTGGAAGGCGACGTGTGGGGCCACAGAAAGGACCTGGATGAGTACTTCACCGTGGACGACTCCACGCTTGAGGAGATCCGCGCCCTGGCCGCTAGCGGTGCATCCGTCGATGATGTGGCCAATCAGATTCAGAAGAAGGCCAGGATCGGCACGGAGCTTATCAAGTACATCGCCAAGACCAAGAGAACCGCTTGAGCCCGGACGCCAGTCCGGCTCTTATTGACCTATTTTCCAGTCCTGGCGGCTCTCGACCGCCAACTACAAACACCTATAACGATTATGGAGATAGTTTGCCGCTTCATGCCATGATGGGGTGGCGGGCGTGCCGTGGGCTTAACTTGGTTCCGATAATGCTCTGATGACAAGGGAGCTGTTGAACGGTGCTTGCCCAGCCTGAGACTTGATATCTCATTTTCTTGGTTATTTCTTTGAGGCGGGAACGATACTTTCTAGCCTGAACCGAAAACCTTTTATCTCGGCAATTGACGTATAGTACATTGGCGAAAGTCGAAGTGCCTTTTTCCCTCCTACATCACTGACTTTTGCCTCCCTCCTTCTTATTCATCAAACGCTTTCATGAGACGCTAAAGCATCCGACTTTATCCATCCTCAGCTTTCGCAAAGAAAGGCTTATAGCCTGACTCATACTTGAGTTCCTTAAAGAATGCCAGCCATAAGGAGAAGAGGCAATTAAGTCGGAGCGATGGGGCTTGAAGACTGGCCAGGCCCGCAGCTCCATTTGTCTTCTAATTAGAAATAGAAAGGGATAGAGCCTTCAGGGGAATTGGGCGTAGTTATTCTGTAGGCTCTAATAAATAAAGGTATTTTAAGCTATTTAAATTTAATTAAATTAGCTAAATCTAATTATGAAGTAAGAATAGTCATCATAATAATAAGTATTACAAAGATTTTTAAGATGATTTGATAATAATTACTTGCCAAATGATGGAATTTAGATGCCCATTATGTCTAATATAAGCAAATTTATATAAGTTGGTGCACATACAAAAAGTTGGACTGAAAGAGGGCGATGAAGTGGAAGTGGGGCTCGAAGATGGAAAAGTGATAATCAAGCCGCTAAAATCACAATAGCCAAAGTTCAAGAGAGAACTGAAAGGCTGCGTGGAGATCTCGAAGATCTTCTTCAAGATATATCCTGAAAAACAACAACTAAAACAGGGGCTTCACTACCAAGAGATTTGCCCGAAGGATAATTCTAGAACGCTAAGTCGCATAACCCCGACTTTTCGCCATTGGGAATGAGTTTGCAGATCTTGCCGTTGAGGTCGAGCTCTACATAACTATCCTTGGGCTCAGCGTTGTAGTTATGGGTGGCGAGGAAGAACGCTAAATCCTGGGAATTCATGCGTGTATCTTCATTGGAAGATATCAATTTCTTCAGATCTGAAATATTATCGCCCTGAGCAGATGCACAGTTCAGGGAAATCATCAGTATGCATGCCGTTATTATTGAGCTCACCCATCTCATAGCACATACTGTACTCTCTGAAGAATATATAGACGATTAAGCTGCACAGAAGTGATCAATTTAGGCCCGATGGCAGGGAATCATGACCAAGAAAATCGTAATTACATGAAGAAGGAAGTGCGAAACACATCCCTTCCTCGCCTTTATTGGAGGAGCAGTACTTCCTTTGGCATCGGACTCTTCTATCAGGTCCAAAATAATAAGATGGCTTTTCCATCTGCATTGGCCAGATGGCTGGTCTTTCCGAATAGAGCAGATCCCCTGATGACATGCAGTTTCAATTTATCCTCCCGCCTTTAAGTTGCTAATACTTATGAGATGATTTGATTAAGCCACTGGTTGTCTCCTGGGCTTTTGCTCGTCAATCTTTATCAAAAAAATCCCTTTGAATGTGAACTCCACTAAGCAGCAAAATCCTTTTCTCCTTCAGCCACTGATATCAATCATGTAGAAGGTCTTCCAATGACAAGTGGTAAGGATGTTAAGCCATCGAGCATCACGAAAAGAGCGATTAGATATCTAATTGCTTGTTTTGCCATACTGATATGGTTGGGACTTTTGGCTGACTATTGGCCCGCTGCTCTTGCGATTGCGGTTATAGGTGGCATTATCTGGCGATCGAGAAAATCGTCACAAAAACAATTGCCAGAAATTACTCCTCCTCTTGATCAGCATACTGGAAATACACCACGTACGGCACAGCTATCATCATCGATTCCAACGGTTACTCCATCTATTCCTGGTCCCGTGGTCACCATTGAATACAACTTCAACCGCTCGATCAGTCGCTCGACAATGCCTGGCACAAATGACGTGCATTGGGCATCGTACGAGGATATACTTGAAGTCGCCAGCTACCGTATCGAGCGCCCGATGACTTACTGGGCGACCGGTAAGACACGCATTGCTGAAGCCTCCTGTATTGAGAAAGATTTGCCGGTTAGCAAGCCGATATCTGAACCGATTGGTGCGCTCGGTTACTGGCCACGATATGAGAACATGACACCAGGCCAAAGAGGAAACTATCTCACTTGGCTGGCGAGTAGAAAGCAGGGGCATTTGGATGATATAGGTTATGCCTTCGTGTATTTCTACGGACTTGAGCGGCGGGTTTTCATAGACGGCAAAGATGTCGATCAGATCATTCCCGAAGTCGTTCGTTTGCTTTGCAGCTATCCCGAATCAGGCTCATTCAATGGATATTTGAGTCGTTTCATTGCTTTTTCCGCAGCCCGAATGGGGCTAAGATCCCTAACGAATGACGGCTTTGCGCTTTGTTTCGATCAGGCACCGCTCAAGAGCTATTCCGAAGATCTTCTTGCGGTTATTCTCGGCTGGTTCTATCAGCACAATCTTCCTCTCCCCGCTCGCTGGGCCTTCGAGGTGGCCAGGCAAGATGTTAGGACAATGCGCAGCGTTGTTATTGACCGTGCGCCAGAGCAATTCATCTCACTTTTCATGAAAAAGTATGATGAGCGATTTGCTGAAGGCGTGATGCTTAAGGCAGCAGAACGCGAGCGATTAATTGAGTATCATCCTGCAAGTCCAAGTTTAATGGAGTTAGGTCACTCGTCCGCTGCCTTTGCTGCGGTCAGAATTCCCGATGTATTGGGTTTCCAGAGTCAATTCGTGCATCTCTCACAGATCTGGAATGTTTGCGTAGAAGAACTCAGGGATTTCAGTCGTGCTGTAGGCAAAGGCTTGGATATTACAACACGCGAAGCGTGGGAAGCACTACCTCCTGCATTGCGCAGAGACTTGGACCACCCGGATGCTTCTCGTTGGAAAACAATAGCAACAACGCAAGCGCGTGAGAACGGATTCTCATTCGCAGCAATTGCAGAACTTGCCGAAATTCAGGGATTTCAGCCGCGAGAAAAGCTGAAGGCCACTCAAAGTAGGTCATTGGCGCAGACCGCGGAAGATATCGGGCTTGCCATCGTCCCGGATGCACGGATTACAGGACGGGCTTACGCCTGGGCGGATGATGTAGTCCTCTTTCAACCAGAGAGTAGTGCTGCCGTGCAGCAAGAGAGCGGCTACAGGGCGGCATCGTGTTTGTTGGAATTAGGAATGGTTATCGCTGCTGCTGATGGGACAGTCGATCCGGAAGAACTCGCCCATATTGAACGATTTTTAGATGATCAGTTCAGGCTTTCATCAGATGAATCAAGACGTTTGAAAGCCTATGGAATATTGTCGAGCAAGAAGCCGCCATCCATCTCTTCGCTGAGCAAGTCATTGCGGGAAGCATTAAATGTGGATCAGCGTGCCATGATCGGCAAATACATGGTTGGAGTGGCGGCTGCTAATGGTAGCGTAGATCGAAAAGAGATTTCAGCTCTAAAGAAAATTTATTCTGCACTTGATATCGATGTCTCCGAGTTAAATGAATTGCTCGTTAAGTTGCACCAACCGGTCGTTGTTCAAATAGGACAGCCTGGAACTGTTGGCGAACAGATCCCGCCAGAGAAAACGCAAGGATTGAGCCTCAATTTCGAGTCTATAAATAAGATTATTGAGGATACGAATGTCCTAAAGGTGATAATCACTGAGAACCTTTGCAAAGATGAAACCGAGATGGAAGAATTAGATGTCGATGCTAAGAATCCATCATATTCGATGAATGATATTAAGCCAACAAAGACCAGCTTGCCATTTTCAGAGGAAAAGCTTGCATCATTGGATAAACGCTATCATGCTCCTCTGGATGAATTGCTGAGCAAACAAGTCTGGTCAACAGGAGAACTCGCTAATCTGGCAGAGCGATATGGAATTAAAATGTATGGTGGCATCATAGCTACCATTAACAACTGGGCTACTGATGCTCTCGGTGATAGTATCCTAATTGAAGATAATAATGAGTACAAAGTCGACCTATCCTTGGTGGAGGCAAACAAATGACGATTACTATTAGACCCCGTGAACGAGATGCTATTCTGCAATCGCTTCGTGCAGGAGTCGTACCACGTATTGGGCTTCAGCATATTCAAGTCGGTCGTAAAGATGAGATTGCAGCGATCCTAGGCGATCTCGACAGCATAACCCAAGGTGGCACAGCGGTTCGCTTCGTAATTGGTCGCTACGGATCCGGAAAAAGTTTTTTCCTCAATCTAGCTCGCATGCTGGCCTTAGAAAAAAAATTCGTAGTCGTTCAGGCCGATATCTCTCCCGAGCGCCGCTTGCATTCATCGGGAGGACAAGCACGGTCACTATACTCTGAATTGATGAAAAATATGTCAGCTGGTGCCAAACGCGATGGTGGTGCATTACCGAGCTTAGTCGAAAAGTGGGTCTCTGAGGTCGAGTTTGATGTCCGACAAACAGACGGTGACCTAAATCAAGCGATTTATACGAGTCTTAAACCACTGCAGGATTATGTCAGTGGCTACGATTTCGCTACAGTCATCAGCAAATATGTGGAGGGTTTCGAGAAAGGAGACGATGCCCTGATGACTGCCTCATTACGATGGCTGCGTGCGGAATACGCCACTAAGATGGAAGCACGTCAGGACCTGGGTGTGCGGTCTATCATTGGAGACCAGGATGTCTATGAATATTTGAAGCTCATGGCAGCGTTTGTCCACCTTGCTGGGTATTCCGGCTTACTGGTCAACCTAGATGAAATGGGAGTACTATCTCATCGGCTCAATAACACACCTGCGCGTAACGCAAATTATGAGATGATTCTTCATATCGTAAATGACTGCCTGCAGGGCAGCGTAATGGGATTAGGCGTAATCTTTGCGGGCATTGATGACTTTATGGACGACCGGCGGCGAGGAATAGCGAGCTATGAAGCCTTAAGGAGACGATTGGCTGATAATGCATTTGCAGTAGGCGGTCTGATAGACTACTCTGGTCCAGTCATCCGGTTACAGAACTTAACCCCTGAGGACCTCTACGTCCTCTTGCTTAATATCCGCCATGTATACGCTGCTGGTGATACATCGCGTTACCTCGTACCAGATGAAGCAATTAATGCGTATATTCAGCATTGTGCTCGCACGTTGGGCGCAGAATTCTATCAGACACCTGGCGATGCGGTGAAAGGATTTGTCGGCTTTCTTTCTGTCCTGGAGCAAAATCCTGGTACCGATTGGCAGAAGCTGCTTGGCGGCATCAATCTTCAGCCATCGATAAATCCGGAAAGCCTTCCGGTGACCGAAGATGACACTCAAGTGCCAAAAGATGGCGAAAAGGACGAGTTGGCAACATTTCGGATTTAGCGAGCGATTTAAATGAATGAGCCGAGCGCTTTCCAGCGATTGCATCCAATCATCCAGGAAGAGTTATACCGCATGAAATGGACGAACCTTCGTCCCATCCAGGTCGATGCCATTCATGCGATACTTGGGAGCAATAAGCATCTCATCATTTCGGCGAATACAGCTGGAGGAAAGACTGAAGCTGCATTTCTTCCTATCCTCTCTGAGATAGTCGAAGATCATGCAAGTAGCGTGCGGGCCTTGTACGTTGGCCCCCTCAAGGCCCTCATCAACGATCAATTTCGTCGTCTTGAAGAACTCTGTGAGCACGCCGAAATCCCGGTGTATAAATGGCATGGCGATGTCAGTCAATCCAAAAAGCATCAGGTGTTGAAGTCGCCGGGAGGCGTATTGCTGATCACGCCGGAATCCATAGAGTCACTCTTCATCAATCACCCTGATAAGCTGGACAAGCTTCTTTCTCATCTCGCTTATATCGTCATCGACGAACTGCATGCGTTTCTTGGCACGGAGCGCGGCGCGCAATTACGCAGCCTTCTGGCACGATTGACACAGCACGCTAATCATGATGTGCGCATCATCGGATTATCTGCCACGCTCGGAGACATGGCTTTAGCAAAACGCTGGGTAGATGGACTAAATCCCGACAACGTTGCCCTAATTACCAGTGATGAGGGTAAAACTGTCAGATACCTTATCAAGGGATATCAACGTCTAAAGACGGGTGAGGTGCGTGGAGAGGACGCCAATGATGAAGATAGCGAAAAATCCATCGCCACAACCGACGATTCCCGCTTAGCCAATGACCTTATCAATACTTTCGCAGGCAAGACCGCACTGGTGTTTGCCAACAATAAACAACTGCTGGAGTTCTACGCCGATCTCACAGGACAACTGTTGTCAGATGCGAGGCAGCCAAACCCTTTTCGCATTCACCACGGCTCGTTGTCAAAGGCCGAACGTGAGGATACCGAAGAGGCTTTGCGCTCATCTCGTCCCACTGCAACGTTCTGCTCCAGTACATTGGAGCTTGGCATTGATGTCGGCAATGTCAGTGCAGTGGGCCAAATTGGTGCACCCTGGTCTGTTTCCTCGCTCAAGCAACGATTAGGACGTAGTGGTCGACGGGAAGGCGAACCCTCCATCCTGTGGCTGTATGTGGTCGAGGATGCTGCAACCGAACAATCACGACCAATTGACCGTCTATATCCACAACTGCTCCGTGCTATTGCCATGACCGAACTGATGCTGGAACACTGGTGTGAGCCGCCGGACATTGAACGCTGGCATCTCTCCACATTGGTTCAGCAAATCATGAGCGTAATTGCCGAAGCAGGCGGTGCATCGGCAACGACCCTCTATGAACGCCTCATCGCCCGAGGATCATTTAAAAATATCGACCAGCAAACGTTCGTTCGTACCATTCGCAGCATGGGGGCCAATGACCTGGTTGAGCAAACCTCCGACGGCATAATTATTCTGGGCCTTAAGGGTGAGCGAATAGTCAGAAGCTATGAATTCTACTCTGCATTTGTAACAGAGAAAGAATTACGCGTGCTACATCGCGGTCATCTAATCGGAACGGTTTTCGCACTGCCGACAACAGGAGCGGAAGGTTTCTTGATCCTGGCCGGGAGACGCTGGAAAATCATCGAAATCAATCTTGACCGGGAAGAGATACTGGTAGAACCATCACGCGGTGGGCGTTTGCCGTCATTCGCCGGCTCATCTGGACCTGATCTTCATCCACGCATTCATGAGAAGATGCGTGAGATTCTTTCAGACACTAAAATGCCTGCTTACCTGGATCAAGTGGCCAAGGAAATGTTGCAGGAGGCAAGAAATTTTGCGCGAGAGTCGGATATCCTGCACCATCCATTCTTCCGGTATGGTAAGGAAATGATATGGATTACATGGTGTGGGACACGTGCAAATCGAACCCTTCTCGGATTAGGGTTGTATAAGGATTTAGATGTGAGCGATGAAGGCATTGCTCTCACATTTGAGAACATGAGTGATATTGAGATACAAAAGTACTACGGCCAGTTCCTTCTTGAGCAGCCTGATCCTGTCGAACTGGCACAGTGCTTTCCCGTCAAAACCGTGGAGAAATATGACAGCTATCTAGCAGACGAGTTGCTCAGCGAAGCATTCGCACGCAATTATCTCGATCTGCCTGGAGCTCTTGTGGCTATCCAGGAGATCTCAAATCATAATTTATCGGAATGACTTGATTTAAATACCAGTTCGAAATCGTGATAAGTTGCACCAGTTGGACGCGGTCAAATGAAATCTAAAACAGATAGACTCCTTGTGGGATTAAGAGAACCGCAGATAGAAGCGGTAATCCATAGAGGTTCTCCTTTGATGATCATTGCAGGTCCTGGTTCAGGGAAGACTGAGGTACTCGCTCGCAGAGTGGCACATTTCATCTTAACGGGTGACGTTAGTCCAGAAAAGATGATTGTCACAACGTTTACCAAAAAGGCAGCGTGGGAGTTAAAAGATCGAATCCAAAAGTGGCTCCCAGATGAGAATGTAGAGCTTATGCAGGTATCTACATTCCATTCTTTATGCGGTGAATTGCTACGCAGGTATAGCCTTGGGCCAGATGCCGAGGACTTCCGCATTCTAGAAGAAGATGATCAACTCCTCTTTGTTTACGCTAATCGCCATGCATTGGGACTTGACGAATTGGTAAAATATAGACCTCAAAAGTTCTTTCGCTCAGTAATCCGGGCATTCAACCTAGCTACAGAGGAAATGGTGGATGTGGAAAGGCTTCTCGAATGGTGTCAGAATGGTGCTTGTGGTTGCTCCTTGGTCGAGACCGATCTATGGGGAGAAAGGAGGATAATTACAGAAGCATACGAGGTATACTTGGAACTTTTAAATGAGCAAAGGCTTCTGGATTTCGCTCTCTCTCAACGCAAAGCATTAGATTTATTGGAGAACAAAGATTCTCTTGCTAAGATCAGAGATCGGTATGAAGAGATTCTGGTAGATGAATACCAAGACACTGATACGATCCAATTCAAACTCATGGATTTGCTTGCAAGAGACGGAAAACACCTTACTGTTGTTGGGGATGACGATCAAAGCATATATCGCTTCAGGGGAGCAACAGTAAAAAACATAACGAAATTTTATGAGCATTTCGTGGGAGCAAGATCGGTTAAGCTTGAGGATAATTTCCGCAGCCTACCACCTATTGTTGAAAATTCCATGCAGGTCATAGCCAATAATCCCGCACGCATTCACAAAGACCTAAAAGCTGTGAGAGAAGGCACGATCGATCTCCATCTAGTTTACAGACGCAATGCAAGCGAGGAGGCCAAGTCGATCGTTGATTTGCTCAAACATTATAAGCAAGCAGGAAAAATCGCTCGCTATGATGACGTAGCCATTCTTCTGCGCAGTGTCAAGACTTCGGGAAGAGGCTATGCTTCAGCCCTTCTGTCTGCTGGAATACCATTTCAAATTATAGGTGATGATAGCTACTTCCGCAGGCCAGAGATAAACGCGCTCTTTAATCTTTTTATCTTTCTCGGGGCATCAAAGTCCTGGGGGGACGCATACCTACGAAGTCCCTTAGTTGGGCTCGAATCTAAAACTCGTCTGGTGCTACAGGATTACAAAGAGGATCTTATAGGAATCTCAAGCATTAAGGAATTGCAGTCAATTGGCATCGATGAAGAATCTGATAGAAAGAAATTGAGAGATATCTTGGACCTTAAGCGCCAGGTTCAGACCGAAGAGCACAGCTCTTTGCTTGATGTATTCTACCAGATTCTGGCCATTACTGGATGTGTCACACGCTTCGAGAATGAGGAAAACTATGAAGCCATCCTAAACCTAGGAGCGATGAGTAGTATTGCAGCTTCCTGGGACGAATTCGGGAAGACTCGGAAGCTACATTCGTTCAATGAATATCTAAAATTGCTAAAAGACGGCGGAAAAGATCCATCCCAAGTTGCACCTGATGAAGCCGTAAAGATAATGACAATCCATCAATCTAAGGGATTGGAATTTCCCGTAGTGGTTATCGGATCGGCCACAAATGGCAAGCTTCCACTCAATCGCCATGACGATCCTTATGATATTCCCTATAATCTGCGAGCGGGTGGAATACCGGAAGTTGAAGATAGAGATCTACTTCATTTGATGGATGAACGAAAGCTATTCTATGTGGCGGCCACACGAGCAAGAGATCTGCTGATAGTGGGTACCACAGATGTGGACTGCAAAAAAGGCGATGGACCAAGTCTTTTCGTAAAGGAGATGTTTGGGGAGGACCTTCAAAGAGCAGCAGATCTAAGCAAATCCCGCATCGATGAGATAATGAGCCACAAAAAGGGACATGCTGGCCCGAGGCCCAGGCACAGCTTCAGTCAGCTTGTTTATTTTCTGCAATGTCCTATTCGATACAAATTAGCTGTAGTCTATGGCTTCCAGATGCCTTGGCTAGACCATGTGGGTTTTGGTGCCAACGTCCATCGTGCTTTAGAGGCGATCCACAATAGAGCAATAGTGAAGCAAGTTCCTGCAGAGGAAGATATTGCATCTATCGTATCTGAGAACTGGATATCTAAATACGGGACCAAGCCTGAAAAGGAGATGGAATTCAAAGACGCTGCAACGAAGCAACTCAAACGCTATTTAAATGAGCATGGAGATAGACTCTCAGAAACCCTCAACGCCGAGACGCCGTTCTCATTTTTTTTAGATGATCAAGTTATGCTCGGCAAGATAGATCTCCTTAGGAGAGGGGACAGTAATGGGACAGAGATTGTGGACTTTAAAACGTCTATAGCTGAGCCCATTGAGAAGGATGGAATTGACCTTCAATTAGACCTCTACGCACTTGGGATTGAAGAGTGCTTGGGTCGTAAGGTAGCCAAAACTACTGTTCATTTTCTGGGAGATGGTAAGATGTTCACATCTCTTTGGTCTAACAAGAGGAAAAAAGCGGCTTGTTCCCGACTGGGAGAGGTTCTGGGCCATATTAAGAATCACGAATTTAATCCGAGTTCCTCATATTGCAATCGGTGCAAGGAATTTAGAAATATTTGTCCATATTTCTCACAATTAGATGAACGGAAGGTTTTACAATGAATTCTTTTGATCAGTGGTTAGAGAAGGATATTGCAGCTTATGAGGGTCGCCATGAAGACTTGATATTCCAAGCCCCTGCATTTTACAGACTCTTTACGGGAATGCTGGATGACCCTCGCCTCCCTGGCCAGATGAGGCCGATTGTTATTGCCTCGATAGCCTACTTCATACTACCCAATGATATTATTCCTGAAGAACTACATGGTCCATATGGTTATGTGGATGATATATTTCTCTGCGCCCTCGTTGCAAATAGGGTAAGTCAAGTAGCTGGATCAGATGAGATACTAACTAATAACTGGGATGGAGAGGCAAAAATCGTACCTTTAGTGAGGGAGATCCTAGCCAAAGAAAATGAGCTGATCGGGAATCAAAGAGGAAAAATCCTCCAATACTTAGGATATGAACATATGGAGGACGTCGGCTTCCAGAAAGAATAAAGATGACTTCAAGGTCTAGTGATTAGATCTCCAAATCTGCCAAGGGCTTCAATGCCAGAGCCTCGGCGTGGACTTGATCCGCCACCGCCTTCAGCTCATGGGATATCCTATGTATCTCCGCACCTGACAACACATATTTCCGAATTGAAAGATATTGAAGGAATTAGCAAGGCAGTATATTGACTCTTTTCGCATTTTTCGGCTATTGAGTTCAGATCCGCTAATTTCAAATTAAAAACAATTAAAATAGAACAATTTAGCCATAAAACGAATTTAAAAGACTGTTAAAGATAAACCAGTTCATTAGCAAATATGTAATCATAATCTAGTTGAGATAGATTTATATCTATCGAATAAGACAGAAATACCGTATCAAAAAGGCATTTGAATATCCATTATAATTTGAAATTAGAAAATAAGATGTAATATGGATACAAATGCCTTTTAAATTGCAAAAAAAGTAAGGCGATTTAAAATGGCTGATGAAAAATTGGATAAAACTGTTCAGACCCCAGAGCAAGGTCTGTATTATCCACCCAGAGATCTTGTTGAGAACTCCAATGTCATGGCCTGGATGAAGACCAAGGGCCTGAAGTCAGAGAGCGAAATGCGGCAATGGTGCTCACAGAACTACGTCCAGTTCTGGGACGAGATGGCCCAAACCTACGCAGACTGGTTCGAGCCCTACAAGCAGACATTGCAGTGGAAGGCCCCCTTTGCCAAGTGGTTTATGGGTGGCAAGATCAATGTAGCTTATAATGCCGTAGACAGGCATGCTAAGACCTGGCGGCGCAACAAGCTGGCTTACATCTTCGTGGGAGAGCCCGTGGGAGATGTGCGCAAGATCACCTATTTCGAGCTATCCAGAGAGGTCAACAGGTTTGCCAACGCCCTCAAGGCCCAGGGCATCAAGAAGGGCGACCGCGTGGGAATTTATCTGCCCATGGTCCCTGAGCTTCCCGTAGCCATGCTCGCTTGTGCGAAACTGGGCGCCATTCACGTAGTAGTATTCTCCGGATTTTCCGCCGTGGCCGTTCGTGACCGGCTGGAGGACTGCCAGCCTAAGATTCTGCTCACCTGCGACGGCTCCTACCGCCGGGGCAAGCCCATCGCCACCAAGCCCCAGGCTGATGAGGCCATAGCTGGCCTAAAGTGCATCGAGAAGGTAGTAGTAGTAAAGAGAAACGGCCAGGAGACGCCCATGACAGAAGGACGCGATGTCTGGTGGGACGAGTTTGTAGCAGGCCAGTCCGGCTCTTGCGAGACTCTGCCCATGGACGGCGCCGATCCGCTATTCATCCTTTACACTGCCGGAGCTGCCGGAAAGCCGCGCGGCATAGTGCATACTCATGCAGGCATGTCCGTCGGCCCAGCGTTCACCACATCCTGGGTCTTCGACATCAAGGACACAGATGTCTACTGGTCCACCGCAGACATCGGATGGATCACCGGCCACAGCTACATCGCCTACGGACCGTTGTGCCTCGGCGCGACGAGTATCATGTATGAGGGCTCGCCCGACTATCCCGACTTCGGCCGATGGTTTAAGATCATCGAGGACTACGGAGTCTCAGTGATCTACACCGCACCTACCGCCATCAGGATGTTCATGAACGAGGGCCCCTCATGGCCACAGAAGTACGACCTATCCACCGTCCGACTCATGGGCTCGGTAGGCGAGGCCATGAACCCCGATGCATTCGTCTGGTGGAGGCGATATGTGGGCGGCGGATTTGCCCCCATCATGGATACCTGGTTCCAGAGCGAGACCGGATCTCAAGTCATCGCTCCCTTGCCCATCACTCCTCTCAAGCCCGGCTCGCCGAGCTTCGCTCTGCCCGGCTACAACGTAGAGGTAGTCGATGATAACGGCGTGGCAGTGTCGGCTGAAAGCACAGGCAATATCATAATAACTGAGCCCTGGCCTTCCATGCTAAGAGAGGTCTACCAGGACCCGGCTAAATACAACGAAACCTACTGGTCAGCTTTTCCTGGCAAGTATCTCTCCGGAGACAAGGCCCGGGTAGACGAGGACGGATACATCTGGGCTCTGGGAAGAGGAGACGATGTCCTCAAGGTAGCAGGCCACAGGATATCCAATGCCGAGGTTGAGGCATCGGCTGAGAAGCACCCCTCAGTTGCTGCGGCCGCGGTCGTGGGCAAGCCGGACAAGGTGAAAGGCGAAAGCATAGTAGTCTTCGCTGTCTTGAAGCCGGAAGCAAAGCCTGACGCCGCTTTAGAGAAAGATATCAAGACCTTCGTCCGAAAGACCTTAGGTCCCATCGCTATCCCCTCGGATGTCATATTCGTTTCCGACATCCCCAGAAACAAGGCAGGAAAGCCGGTCAGGCCGCTGATCAAGGCCAAAGCCCTGGGAGAAGCTCTGGGAGACACATCGGCTGTCGCCAACCCCCAGGCGCTAGAGCAGATCCCGCTCGTTGTTAAGAAATAGAGCCGAGATCTATTTTTTCTTTTTTTTCTTTTTCTTTTTTCTTATTATTATTTTGTATCGTCGAACCCTATTTTGGTATGAGTTCCATCGCAAAAGGGCTTTTTCCCTGAGCTGCCGCATCTGCATAGGGCATAAGGACCCTGGTCGGCCAATTCTTTGCCTTCGCTATCTATCAAAGAGCATCCACCTTCCGCCAGCAGGGGGCCGTTTTTCATCACTTTGATCTTTGCACAGGGCTCATGCACGCCCCCCTCACCTTCTGATCCCACTTTTTCGTAGGTTAAAGCCCCGGATGGACATCGATCTACAACCCTCATGATCTCTTCTGAGCTTGCTCCTTGCATATTTATCCAGGGCGTGCTATCGCGGCAAAATACATCAGGCAGACCTTTCACGCACTCTCTCGCATGTATGCACTTTTCCGGGTTCCAGACAACTTTGATCTCTTTGTTGGAGTATTCTTTCATTAAGATTTGGATAGCTCTCTTTCTACTAAGTTTTTTCTGCATTGAATCTATATATCATAAAGTATTATTTTTTACTTGTTTGAAAATGACACGTGCACATCAAAACTATTATGATACTTGCATATCGAAATGATTACGACACCTGAACTTAATGTATTAACATTTCTACGTACATGCTCAATAGGATCTCAGTTACTCTGCTTTTGCGAGCAAATCTGCCAATCTCGGCATGCAAAAATCATTAGAATAAATATCCCTAACATACTTAAAAAAGTTAACTTTTTGTTTCCTACAAGTATCGAGTATCG
>DATLBD010000106.1:0-3517 GCA_035527135.1 Methanothrix sp.
CTTAGATTAGAAATAGAAAGACTTAGGACGGGAAGAAGTTGGTTTGAATCTAAGCGGGGAATCATTCGTCGGGCCATAAGCGAATATATAAAAAATCCAAATTATTCATTGTCTAGAGTTTCAACTGCGTAAGTCCTAATAATAAAAAAAATAGGGGGACCTTATGTGATCTCTAGAAAACTATGGTCCATCCCTTTTTTGCAGCATCTTTTGCAGTATAGCTAACCCCATGCACCTTCCGGCCATTGGTGTCCAACAGGGTTATAATTCCTCCGTCGTTGGGCAGATTAATGCCTGTTTCTGGGATCACGATTGTCATGGTCTGCCCTGCCTTCAAAATTCCAGAAAGCGGTGTTTTCTTCTTGTTTCTATCTGCCAGTTTCCAGTCATTGAGGTCTATGGGCTCGGGAGTGATGTTGAGAATGGTGACGTTCTCTAATCCCCTGTCCGGACCCACCGGATTGACTAAAGCTGCAACTATGCACACGCGCCCATCTGCGGCAGGAACATCGCAAGCTTCGGGAATTCTGTGGCCAGTAGCATCATCGGTATGGAAGCATTGGGACTGGAAGGACAGGAACACGGCTACCCAGCGGTTTTCATCAGGAAAATGGAATATTAATCCTCCATCCTGCCAGGGCCCATCATCTGTTTTCCATTTGGGGGCATTTCCCTGATTCATATGGATGTCATGGATGCCGTTTCCCGGCAGGAAATCGAAGTAATCATCCGGCTTATCCTTCTCGGGTCCCCATCTCTGACCAAAGGCATAGATCACGCTCGACTGCATAGCCATGCTTCTCGTTATGTACTTTTGCAGCAGTTCGTTCAGGTCGTTGTCCGGGCCGGGGACATTATAGGGAAGCAGCTTCATCTGGGTGGCATCGAAAAGGTTTCCGCGGATGAAATCCAGGGCCATGCCACC
The DNA here is from genome assembly GCA_035527135.1 of Methanothrix sp. Taxonomy (GTDB): domain Archaea; phylum Halobacteriota; class Methanosarcinia; order Methanotrichales; family Methanotrichaceae; genus Methanothrix. The sequence goes on from DATLBD010000106.1 coordinate 926, forward strand.
AGCCTTGCAGTCCAGTTTCTTGAAGCCGAAGGGGAGTTGCTGCAGATCTCTCAGGATGGGGTGATCGAAGTTATCATCTACGTAATAGAGCAGAGTAGATGGCTCAACCTGTGATTTGACATTGATGGCGATGCGAAACCTCTCATGGTCGCTGACCTTTACCTGGAAGTGCGGGCTATTGCCCTGGCCTTCCCTTGTGTCCTTTGTCTTTCCTTTCAGCACTCCATAGTTGTTTATGGGCACGAAAATCACCTACATATGTTATATTTTTTGATACATAAAAGGATTCTGCCCGAAATATATTGCATTTATTTGACAAATTATTGCGAGAATAAAGATGCTTGAGGCATTGTTGTTATTATGTATTTTTTATTTATTTTTTGAATAATTTAGAAAAAAAAATGCGCCTTACCGCGAATGTCAATATCTCCATTTTGAAGGCAAAGCTGCCCTCTTCAAGAAGAAAGTAATAGGCTCAGATAATGAGTACAGGCCGCATCAAAAAAAGATGAAAAAAATAGAGGATATCAAATTAAAAGGCTTGTCTATTCATCTTCCAGCCGGCAGAAAGTGCAGCTATGATGCCATATGGGCTCGGCCTCGATCTTGACAGGATTTTCGCTGCTATAGTGGCCTGCCATCATCTCTTGGATGGACTTATGCACCTGCTCTGCGGACATTCCGGTAGGTTTTATCCTTCCCACCTCGCGACCATGAACGCCATGGTGGCCTTCCGTCTTATCGATAGTCATGACGGCGTACTCGGGCTTATCCTCGCTATCTCCGTCACCCAGGTAGAGCAGATCTCCATAGTAAAAGCCGTAGCACGTAGGCCACTTATGGTTGATCATGGCTTCTACCAGATCGTCCTCGCTTTCCAGCTCCTTGAAGGAGAATACACGGTCGGGATGGATCATAATCTTCACCTTTCTAATTGACTTCAAGAACGTCCAGATTCCGATTATGTCTAAAAGTCGGGATGGATCATAATCTTCACCTTTCTAATTGACATTAAAATGGTCTGTCTGGCGTAAATAGTTTCTTGACATTTCGGCATAGAATTTCGGTACAGGATATTTATCTCAAGCAAGCTAAATATCAAACGGTTTCAACTCCAAACATTAGTTAACCAGAACAAATCAGAATGAATCATAATAATCGCAAATTTCTGGGCCCGAAAAGCTGCAAACAAGAGATAGAAACAAATAATTTTAGAAAGGTGGTCTTAAGTTGATACTGCAATTCGTTGGAGCCGCACAGTCCGTTACAGGCTCTATGCATTTGGTAGAGGCAAATGGGCATCGTGTGCTACTGGACTGCGGAATGGTGCAGGGAAAACGGCAGGAAGCTCGCAAGCTCAATTCCCAGTTCCCGTTTGATGTCAAGACCATTGACGGCGTGGTGCTCTCTCACGCCCATATTGACCACACAGGCAGACTGCCCCTGCTGGTTAAGATTGGATTTGATGGCAGCGTTTTCTCGACATCGGCGACGCACGACCTTTGCAGCGCAATGCTGCGTGACTCTGCCCTACTGCAGGAGTCGGATATAAGATTTGTGAACAAACTGAATGCAGAAAAAGGATTGCCTGCAACTGAGCCACTTTACGCTTTGCAGGATGCAACTTCATCACTGCGCCTCTTTCGTACTCTTGAATATGGGCGAGGGCTTGAGATTCTGCCAGGCATAAGACTCACCTTCAGGGATGCGGGACACATTCTCGGCTCTGCATCAGTAGTTCTGGAGTTAACAGAGGTGCAGGAGGATGGGGCGGAGAAGATGACAACGCTCGCCTTCACCGGCGATCTGGGACGAAAAGGTGCTGCAGTAGTGCGAGATCCGGATATCCTCGACCGGGCGGATGTTCTTATCACGGAATCGACTTACGGCGGTCGCCATCACGGCCCTATGGGCGGTGCCAAAGAAAAGCTGGCAAAAATTGTAAGCGATACGGCACATAAGGGTGGCCTGCTTATAATTCCCGCATTTGCGGTAGGCAGGACGCAGGATGTAGTCTACCATCTGCACGAATTGATGCAAGCTGAGCAAGTTCCATCCATGCCCGTGTACGTAGACAGCCCCCTGGCAACCAATATCACGGAGATCTTCCGGCAGCATCCTGAGAGCTATGACGAGGAGACAGAGCAGCTCTTGCTGCAAGATGGGGGGGAGGACCCCTTCGGCTTTGACATGCTCAAATACACTCGCAGCACAGAGGAGTCAAAGAGGCTCAACAATCTCAAAAGGCCTGCCATAATCATCAGCGCTTCGGGTATGTTGGAGGGGGGAAGAGTGCTGCATCATCTGCGCCGCAATATCGGCGATCCCAAGACCACGGTTCTCTTCGTGGGCTATCAGGCGGAGAATACTCTCGGTCGAAAGCTCTTGCAGGGAGATAAGATTGTGCGCATCTTTGGCGAGGAGCATGAGGTTAGGGCGAAGATGGAGGAAATTATAGTTAATTGCATAAGTTTTTATAATGAGAATTATTTGATATAAATCTCCTTATCCAATAACCCGCATAACTTTTGAGTTTTGCAAAGCTGCAATAAGATTCCGCGATAATACGCCTCATTTCCGTCAGATCTGGGA
>DATLBD010000107.1:0-5022 GCA_035527135.1 Methanothrix sp.
TTGAATATATCATTACATATTTTAATCTGCCCGTACCAGACGGAGGATTGCTTTATATACTTAAAAGTTTGGGATTGAAAATATGAGGGTTAAAATAATAGAAATAATAAAAATTAAGGAGAAACTTGGAAAGTACAGTAAAGTCAAAGCTTTCGGGACTACACACGGCAGATATTTGACCGACAGGTATATAGTCTAATGTACCTCTGGTAAAGAGGCTTCATTTGCATTGATTCAAAAAAATTGTTGAGATGTTTTTGCAGCACGATCGATTTTTTGAAATCGATAAAAAGGATACATAGAAAAATGAGATTTGGAAATGGCAGAGACGGCTTGAATATTGGTCCAGGAGAGATGACCGGCGTGAGATGTTCCGATTTGGGACGTGGTAGCGGGGCACCTTTCCCTTTAGATGGATCCAGGCCTGCATATTCCCAGGAATGCTTGCCAAAAGCAAAAGCACAGGCGAAAGGCCTGCTAAGTAGCCCAAGGCGATATTAAAGGATTTGATTATAATATTATCACTTCGTTTTAACAATGTAGCATTCTTCCTTAAGTGCCTCTGCAACCGGTTGAAGTATCTCTACCCAACAAGAGACAGCAGATACGCCTCAACCAGTTTTTTAGATGTGAGATGTATTCGAGCTGGACCTATTGCAAAAGAGATATCTGAATATGTCTTTTCGAAACCCGCATCATAGGACTTCAACCAAATCAAAGATCAACGCTTAAAAATTATCAAGAGGCAAGAATGTCATTTGGAAATTTGAATATCATAGATCCACTTTGCCAAGCACTGTCCAAGGAAGGATACACCGAACCGACTCCTATACAAAATCTAGCCATACCCCATCTTTTGGACGGAAAAGACCTGATGGGCATCGCTCAGACAGGTACAGGCAAGACTGCAGCATTCGTGCTGCCCATACTGCAAAAGATATCGGAAGAGCGCAAGGCTGCATTGCCCGGAGTACCGCGCGTGCTGGTGCTTGCACCCACTCGAGAGCTGGCTGCGCAGATAGACCAGAGCTTCGCCACATACGGCCAGTTTATCCGCTTCAGACATACAGTCATATTCGGCGGCGTTCGGCAAGGGCCACAGGTCAAGATGCTTTCTAGAGGCGTCGATGTCCTGGTTGCCACACCCGGCAGGCTGCTCGACCTGATGAATCAGGGCTATATTATGCTGAAAGGTGTGGAGTTCTTCGTCTTGGACGAGATAGACCGGATGCTTGACATGGGTTTCATCAAGGACATGCGCAAGGTCGTCTCGGCGCTGCCGCAAAAGCATCAATCGCTTTTCTTCTCAGCCACCATGTCTCGAGAGACAGGTGAATTTGCAGAAAAGCTTCTCACAAATCCCGTACGAATCGAGATCACTCCCCAGGCCAATACACTCGAATGCATCAAGCAGAGCGTCTTCTTTGTGGATCAGAACAACAAGTATCCGCTATTGCAGGGGCTCATCCGAGATGAAGAGATGGAACGCGTCTTGATCTTCTCTCGCACCAAGCACCGGGCGGATAAGCTCGCTCAAATGCTCAACAAGAACAGAATCAACGCCGATGCCATTCACGGCAACAAGTCGCAAAACCAGCGTACTAAGGCCATGTATGATTTCAAATCAGGTCGTTTGAGAGTGCTTGTGGCAACGGATATTGCCGCAAGAGGCATTGACGTCGATGAGATATCCCACGTCATAAACTATGATCTGCCTAACGAGCCGGAGAGCTATATTCATCGCATCGGTCGCACGGGGCGCGCCGGAGCAGATGGCAAGGCATATTCGTTTTGCGCTGCAGATGAACGCAACATCCTGCGCAGCATTGAGAGACTCACACGGACGAAAATTGGGATCATGCCACACCAGTTCCATTCCGAACAGGCAAAGATGGCTGTCGGTGCAGCAGCCGAGCCGGCCACACCCAGTAGATTTAGGGGCATGTCGAGAGGTCCCAGACTGGAAAGCGTGCACAAATCGGGTCCTAGAAAGCCGTATCCGGTCAGACGACGCTAATCGAAAACGATTAGAAAATCTAGGATAGGCTATTTTGCCAAAAAATCGCCTATTTATTATATTTTTTTATAGATTTGTGTTATGACTTTTCTTGATTCAAGGTAAAGCCAAATACGCATCCATTGACTCTAAACAACAGGAGGACAGGGCCTTTGCCGGCATAATTTTCCCTGGCATTTCGAAATCAAATCAAAAAACTTATTTTGATAAATTTTTTTTGCTCAATTCTTGATTCACTTTGACCAAGTACGAGGATAAATACAAGAAATAATATCGTAATATATATTAGACTATAATGCACAGGTCGATGGAAAAAATTGCGTAGTATACTTGGAGAAACTCTCACCTCTTTATACTTTAGTATCTAATGCATACCATTATGCTGCGAAGAGCGCTAGCATTTAGTGGAGCGAGATTGAGATGAAAGTTTTACAAGTAGAAGACGTACAGAGCAAGCCCAATCCGCATGGAGTGGACGCTAGGAGCATAAGCGACACAGAGAACGCTCAGGTGGTGCATATCACCTTGCAGCCGGGCGAGGCCCTGAAAAAGCATATCACCCCTGTGGATGTGGTCTTCTACGTGCTGGAAGGCCGGGGCGTGGTCGAGATCGGCAAGGAGCGAGCCGAGGTAGGAGTGGACACGCTGATCGAAAGCCCGGCCAAAATTGCTCACCGCTGGCTAAACGAGAGCGAAGGGCCGCTGCGCATCCTGGTGATAAAGACGCCCCGGCCAAAAGAGGCCACGAAGATGCTCTGAGCTTTCCTGGAAAGTCGTTGAGCAGGAATTGTTTGCTCAGGATTGGGTAGTCTACTTTCATTGAGTTGACCTATTCTTCGTGGATCGCATGGATGGCAACAAGAGGTGTTGATTGCATTCGATTGGCTCTCCATAAGTGCTATCTAGGAAGACGAGGTCTTTTTGCTACGGTTTTCATATTAAACAACTCATTATCGGTAGACTATCGTCTTTTGCAGCTACCATAAAAATCTGAAGGTCTTTCCACTTTTTGCAAGGGTGATAATGGACTGGATGAATGGGCTTGCCGATGAAGCAGTAAAAAGCTGAAAAGCTGCTTGTCACAAAGCAATTTCAGCTTGAATTTCCAGACCATTCTTCACAATACGCACTCGCTGCAGTCCTGGCATCCACATTTGATGTTGTTGACCTTCCATCTCAGCGCCCAGCGCTTCATATCCTTGATGATGCTGATTATCTCAAGGCCACTCTGGGTGAGGGTGTATTCGCTCTTTACAGGAAAGGATGTGCTGTCCACTCTGTTCTCCACTAGCCCCTCCTTCTCCAGCTCTTTTAGACGTGTCGAGAGCACCTTCTGAGTGATTCCGGAAAGACAGCTCTTCAGCTCGGAAAAACGCCTGGTGTGCCCGGCACCCTTGTAAAGCTCCAGGAGAATGAGCAGCGTCCATTTTCGGGCGATGTACTTTACGGTCAGGTTGACAGTGCATCCTTCCTGCATGGTATCTTTGCAGAAACGTTCCAGGCTAAATACTTTGGTATCTTAAGTATACAGTAGGGCAGTAAAGGCAGAATAGAACCTGCATAAAAGGAAATGATAGCGGAAATGATAGTAGTATTAGAATTTATAAGCGAAGAGCTGCCCTTAACATTTAGAGAAAAATTGAGTTTTAATCTGGACGGAAGACCTGAGTTGAATTATCGAAACGGAGGACAATAGAAATGGCTGCAATTGAAAAACCGGATATGTTCTGCTACCAGTGCTCCCAGACCGCCGGGGGCACCGGCTGCACTGTGAAAGGGGTTTGTGGAAAGGAAGCGATCGTGGCACGTCTGCAGGACAACCTGCTCTTTGCCATCAAGGGCATCAGCGCCTACCTTTACCATGCCCGTGAATTGGGCTATACCGACCCGGAAGTGGACGCCTTCATTGAGCAGGGCTTCTTCTCCACGCTCACCAATGTGAACTTCGATCCCCAAGAGTTTTTGCGGCTCGCCGTGCGGGCCGGGGAGATGAACATCAAGACCATGAAGCTGCTCAAGAAGGCGCACATCGAGACCTTCGGCGAGCCGACGCCTACGCAAGTGAAGACCGGCACCGTCAAGGGCCACGGCATCCTGGTCACGGGCCACGACATGCATGCGCTGGACAAGCTCCTAAGCCAGGTGGAGGGCACGGACGTCTTCGTTTACACCCACTCTGAGATGCTACCCGCCCACGGCTATCCGGGTCTGCGAAAGTACAGGAACCTGGCAGGAAACCTGGGGCGAGCCTGGTTCGACCAGAAAAAGCTCTTCGCCCAGTATCCCATGGCCCTGCTGGGCACTTCCAACTGCTTCCTTATCCCAAAAGAGGAGTACAAGGACCGCATGTTTACGGGCGGGCCGGTTTACCTACCGGGTGTAAAGCACATCGACGGCTACGACTACTCTGAAGTCATCGCTATGGCCCGCGCCCTGCCAGAGTTGCCCGATGCACCGGGAGAGTATGTGCTGACCACCGGCTTTTCCACCGCGGTCTTACTGGGCCATGCCGCCAAGATCAAGCAGCTCGTGGAGCAGGGCAAGATCAAGAGATTCTTTTTGGTGGGCGGCTGCGACGCGCCCCTGAAAAAGTCGGACTACTACAGGGAGTTCGTGCAAAAGCTGCCCAAAGATACTGTAGTGCTCACACTGGCCTGCGGCAAGTTCCGTTTCAACGACCTGGACCTGGGCGACATCGAAGGCATTCCCCGGCTGATCGATCTGGGGCAATGCAATGATGCCATTGTGGCCTTAGAGGTAGCCCAGGCGCTAGCGGGCCTTTTCGGCGTAGGCGTGAACGAGCTGCCCCTGACACTGGTGGTAAGCTGGATGGAGCAGAAGGCGGTGGCCATCCTCTGGTCGTTGCTGGCGCTGGGAATCAAGGGCATTTATCTTGGGCCCATTGTGCCCGGTTGGATCAATGCGGATATGCTAAAGATACTGGTGGACAAGTACGACATCAAGCTGATCAGCACGCCGGATGAGGATATCAAGAAGATGATGGG
>DATLBD010000108.1:0-15431 GCA_035527135.1 Methanothrix sp.
GCCGTCCTGTCCGTCTTGCCGGGACCGCGCCCGCCTGCCTCAACGGCCAGGAGGCGCACGTCCTCATCCTTAAGGAAAGGAGCGAATATGCCCATGGCATTGCTGCCTCCCCCTACGCAGGCCGTGATGCTATCAGGCAGACGGCCTTCCGCTTGCAGGATCTGCTGGCGGGCCTCATGACCTATGACGCTCTGAAAGTCGCGCACCATGCTGGGAAAGGGATGGGCGCCCGCCGCTGTGCCCAGGAGGTAGTGGGTGTTTTCAAAACTTGATGCCCAGTCTCGCATGGCCTCGTTGATGGCGTCTTTTAGGGTCTTCGAGCCGGAGCGCACGGGTATGACCTCCGCTCCCATAAGCTGCATGCGGTAGACATTCATCTTCTGCCGCTCGATGTCCACCTCACCCATGTAGACCTGCGTCTCAAATCCCAAATTTGCTCCCACGATAGCCGTGGCCACGCCATGCTGGCCGGCGCCCGTCTCAGCGATGAGTCGTGTCTTGCCCATCTTTTTGGCCACCAGCGCCTGGCCCAGGGTATTATTGAGCTTGTGTGCCCCGCCGTGTACCAGGTCCTCTCTCTTCAGGTAGACCTTGCGGCCCAGCTTCAAGCTGAGGTTTCTGGCATAGTAGAGGGGGGTTGGCCTTCCGGCAAAGTTTTTCAAAGCCAGGTTCAGCTCTTCTTTGAAATCATCGCTCTTCATGAGGCGCAGGTAGGCTTCCGCCAGCTCCGCCAGGGGCTGCACCAGCGTCTCGGGCACAAAGAGGCCGCCGTACTTGCCGAACTTGACTGCTGCTTTTTCGGATATCAGACCATGCAATGGATCACCGGCTTGTATTTGCTTTAGAATGTACTAATCAATACTATGATGTATGAAAACGTACATCCATGGGTGTATTTAAACTTTGTTGAAACATCGGCTTTGCACCTAAAGTCTGGTGGCTGCACCCAAAGTCCCCCTGCAATAAGGGGCCTTATTGCAGAACCGACATTGAATCCAAAGCCTACCTGCGAGATGTGGGCTCCCTTGTCGGGCAGAGATCTTGAAGTCTTCTTGTTTCAGATCGACTGCACATTTATCACGCCATGAACAAATAAATTGATTTCGAGATCTATCGATAAGATCTTTACATTGAATAGTCATTTTGGAACCGTTATGCTAGATGTCGCTCTCCACGTTCACAATCCTGCCTCGGAACAGATAACTTCGAACCCGTCCTGAAAGTAACCATTAAGCACAAGGTCTGTGTCCCAATCTTGCCGCGACGACCGAGACCAGGCGTCGTACTCGGTAGCTCCTGTTGGGCCCCCACAGTAAACTACCCTCGTATTACTGCATGCGATTGGTGTCCACACGTGGTCGTCTTTGGGATGTACTCTCACCCCCACAATCACGATGGTCTTTGCATTCTCTGCGAGTTCCCTCCACCGTGTCCTTTGACCTTCAATGAATGAGTTCCCCGCCGTCGTGCGCTTCGCAGGCTCGAAGTAGCTCATAACGGGGGGAAAAGCATCCTCGATAATGCGAGTTCGATGCTGCTGGCGATCTCCGATTACGGATATGGGGCCATCTGTATTGACGTTGTATCCGTGGAAGGAGACAGAACCGGCCGTTCCTCTCACTCCTTCACAGAACAGATGACAACATCCGTGCGGCAGGCAGAGCTCGAAAACCGATCCTTCGGGTGGCGCCTTACCGATTAGCGGCTGAACCCCTGCGGAAAGCAGAGAGAGCTCGAGAAGGCGCTCGTAGTTCAACGTGCACGCAGCACCTGACCAGCCCGACGAGCGCGCAATCCGGCGAGCCAGTTTGACGTACAGGTTCGATTCACGCGGCACAAAATTGAAAAAATACGCGGCCATAGCGCGCTGAAGTGGGGCCAGTTCATGTGGAGCTACGGACTTCATTCCTTCCTCGAAGTCAGAACCAAAGCGCATCGCAAGATCTCCCGAAATTGATCCCCATGCGTCAGGATTGAACCTGCGGAGTGCCTCGAAGAGGCCAGAACCTAGTGGTGGCGTCCCTTTAATGTCGGAGCCACAGCTTGCTCCGGCGCCAAACAGAAAGACTATTTCTGGCATCTTCATTGGATGTTATCTCAAAGCGGAAGAACCTTGCGGAAAGTGAGGCTTTGCACCTAAAGTCCCTCTTTTTAGGGACTTAAGTGCAAGTCTCATACTTTAGGTGCAGAACCAACTTTATTTGCAGGCCTCGAACTTAATTTGCAGAATGGACTTTAAACGCAAAGCCCACCGCATCAGGCCAGATCAGGCGGAAGCTCTCCTGTCAGACATTCGATCCTTCTCTCGGCACTCTCTAACCGGGTATTGCAGAGCTTGACCAGCTTCATGCCCTTCTCATACTGGTCCAGGCTCTCCTCTAATGTCATCTTTCCCTCTTCCAGCACCTCTACAATCTGCTCCAGACTGTCCAGAGCCTCTTCCAGGCCGATCTCATTTTTCTTCATAGCGAAGCCTCTTTATCATCCAGGCATTCCAGCACTCTGCACAGCAGCCTCCCTCTTCCCAAGATCAGCTCTATCTCCTCGCCGGGCCGGGCGTCCTGGGCCTGCAGTATCAAGCCTTTCTGGGAACGGGCAATGGCATAGCCTCGTTGGAGGGTGGCCTGCGGTCCTACAGCCACCAGGCGTCCTTCGGCCAGCACCAGTCGGCTCTTCAGGCTCTGCATCTTATCCGCCTGGGCAGCTTCCAGGCTTTCGCTCAGATAGTCCAGGCGCTGGCGAGAGTCCCGTGCCAGGGAATACATCCTTTTGGCGGAGAATGTGTGCTTTAGATACTCCAGGCGCTCCTCTTTTCGTTCCAGGCCCGTCCAGAGAGCGCGCATCATTCTGACCTGGGTGAAGCGCAGTTCTTCCTTAATCTCTTCCACATCAGGTACTGCCATCTTCGCCGCGGCGGTGGGTGTTGCCGCCCGCATATCCGCCACATAGTCGGCAATGGTCACATCTGTCTCGTGTCCCACGGCTGAGATGACGGGCGCGTCGCAGACGAATATGGCTCGGGCTACTACCTCGGAGTTGAAGCACCACAGATCCTCAGTCGAGCCACCCCCGCGACAGACTATGATCACGTCTGTGCGTCCTCTCAGGGCGAAGAGCGCGCAGGCAATGCTCTCCTCTGCGCCCTCTCCCTGCACCTGGGCCGGGGAGAGGATGATCTTCGCAGGATAGGGGCCCAAGGTTCGCAGAACATCTCGCAGGGCCGCTCCCTGGGGGGAGGTGACAATGCCGATTCGCTCTGGATACTGGGGCAGCGCCCGCTTTCTCTCCACGGAGAAAAGCCCTTCTGCGGCCAGCTTCTTTTTGAGCGCCTCCAGTTGCAGGTGCCGGAAACCGAGGCCCTCATCCTGCTTGATGCCTCTGGCCACGAGCTGCACTCTGCCCTGAGGCCTATAAACGGCAACATCTCCAAAAACCAGCACGTTCTTGCCGTCTTTCAGCTCGAAATCCAGGGAGAGGCCGTTGTTCTTGAAGAGAACGCAGGATATCTGAGAGCCCTGGTCTTTGAGGGTGAAATACCTGTGTCCCGACCTGTGATGCAGGTAGTTGGAGACCTCGCCTCTCGCCCAGAGGTCATGCAGGCGTGGGTCGTTCTCCAGGCGGTCTGCTATCCTCTGATTCAGGTCGGTGACAGTGAATATCTGGGTCAAGATGAATTCTTTTGTGTGGGCTAAATATTTAAGGGCGATTCATGTGCATGGCGAAACTGATCGTGGGTGAAACGAATTGCTTCCGTAATTAAACTTATTTGGTCATAACACAAGAAAACTTTATATGGCAGAATATCTTTGCCATTGAGCGGTGACGCAATGCACATAATGGAGGGTTTTCTTCCCCATCCCTGGTGGGAGATCTGGTTTGCTCTATCGCTTCCCGTGGTAGCCTTTGGTGTCTACAAGATGAACAAGATGATCAAGGAGAATAGGGAAACTTTGCCCTTGCTGGCCGTGGCGGGAGCCTTTGTCTTCGTCCTCTCCTCTCTGAAGCTGCCCTCAGTCACCGGGAGCTGTTCTCATCCCACGGGTACGGGAATGGGCGCCATAATCTTCGGCCCCTGGATAACATCGGTGCTGGCCATAATCGTCCTGGTCTACCAGGCCGTATTTCTGGCGCACGGCGGCCTGACCACCCTGGGTGCAAACACCTTTTCTATGGGCATTGCCGGGCCGGTCATCGGCTACCTGGTCTATAAAGCTGCCACAAGAGCGGGGCTGCATCTGTACCTGGCCGTTTTCCTGGCGGCAACACTAGCCGATTGGGCCACTTATCTCGTCACATCCATCCAGCTTGCCCTGGCTTTTCCGGCAGCAACAGGAGGAGTGCTCGCCTCTTTTGAGGCCTTTGCCGCCGTGTTTGCCGTAACTCAGGTTCCCCTGGCCATAGTGGAGGGAGTCGTGACGGCATTGATGTTCAAATATATCGTGCAACTGAGAAGCGATGTGCTGGTGAGAATGAATGTGGTCTCCCAAAATACGATAAAAAGGCTGAAGGAGGCTGTGGCATGAAAGGAGGATTTAGCATGAAATTGGAGCTAATAACTTTAGGCGTTGTCGTGCTCTTCATCGCCGCCTTTGCTTATGTCAGTTCCAACCAAACTCACGAGTGGGGCGGCGCAGATGGTCAGGCCGAGGATGTGATTTCCGATCTGACCGGCGGCACCTACCAGCCATGGTTCCAATCAATTTACCAGCCGCCCAGCGGCGAAATCGAGAGCCTCCTATTTTCTCTGCAGGCGGCTATCGGCAGCCTCATCATCGGCTATTTTCTGGGATACTACCGCGCACTGGCAAAGATAAAGGCAGCTAAACCTGCCTTGGAGCGAGAAGGAAAGTCGGATGCATAATCTTCTCGATGACTACGCCCATGGCAATGCTCTGCGGGAGACCAATGCCCGGCTCAAACTGATCTTCGGCCTGGGGGCTATCCTTCTTTGCGTATCATCCACGACGCCGATAGCGCCTCTATTCGTGGCCATAACCATGAGCCTTGCAACTTTGATCCTGGCTAAAATTCCCGGACGCATCTACTTCCGGCTGCTGCTGGTGCCCCTCTCCTTTGCCCTGCTCAGCGCGGCTGTGGTGGCTTTCATGCATGGGGCCGGGCAGACATTGTTTTCCGTGCAGCTCTTCGGCTTAAATTTGGGCATCAGAGAAGAAGGTGCAAACCTGGCCGCTCTTCTTATTGCCAGGACCTTTGGCGGCATGTGCTCTCTGTTTTTCATAGCTTTAACCACGCCCATGATTGAGATCTTTGCCACACTCAAATCTTTGCGGATACCGCAGTCGGTCATTGAGCTGTCCATGATGATCTATAGATACATCTTCGTCTTTTTGGACCAAGCGGCCATGATCCACAGCGCTCAGGTAATGCGCCTGGGTGATGCCGGGACAAAAAATTCCCTAACCTCTTTTGCCATGCTCTCCAGCGTTCTCTTCTTGCGGTCCTGGGAGCAGGGCGAGAGGCTCATCGTGGCCATGGACTCTCGCTGTTACGACGGCAAGCTCGACTTCATGGAGCAGGCTGGCAGGGCAAAGCCAATGGCGATTTTGGCGGTAGCATTATATTTGGCCTCCGTTGCAGCCATCGCAGTTTTAACCAGAGGCGTCCAGCTCCTGTGAGACTATCATGACGATTATCCTTGAAACCAGAGATCTCAGCTATTCTTATGGAGACGGAACGAAGGCCCTGAAGGGCGTGAGCATCTCCTTGGAGGAGGGGAAAAAGGTTGCTCTGGTGGGGCCCAATGGAGCCGGCAAGTCTACACTCATGCTCATGTTCAATGGCATCTTGCGGCCCAGCGCGGGAGAGGTCCTCTTTCGGGACCAGCCCTTGAGGTACGATGCCACCAGTCTGCGGAGCATCCGGCGAGCCGTGGGCATGGTTTTCCAAAATTCCGACGACCAGCTCTTTGCACCTACCGTTTATCAGGACGTGGCCTTTGGCCCCTCCAATCTGGGCTATGAAGCTGAGAAGGTGAAGAGGTATGTGGGCTTTGCCCTGCAGTACGTGGGCCTCTCTGGATATGAGCGTCGTCCGCCCCATCACCTGAGCGGCGGCGAGAAGAAGAGGGTGGCCATAGCCGGCATCCTGGCCATGGAGCCGGAGGTGATGATTCTCGACGAGCCTACCTCTAACCTCGATCCGGCCAGCTCCGAGGAGATCATGGAGATGCTCGATGAGCTGAACTTGGGCGGAAAGACATTGATCATCTCTACGCATGATGTGGACCTGGCCTACCGCTGGGCGGATGAGGTCATCCTCATGGAGGACGGAGGGGTGGTGCGCCGGGGCACAGGACAGGAGGTATTCGGAGACGCTGAACTCATAAGAGATGCCCGGCTCAAGCTTCCAATAGTGGTGGACCTCTACTACGAGTTGGCGGGGCGGGGCATTGCCCGAGGATCAAAGCCGCCCAGGAACGTCCTTGAGCTTTGCGATCTCCTGCAGCCGAGAGTGGAGGAGCGCGCCTTTGTGGGGGATTTCGGCAAAATTTACGTCTGCAATGTAGATGAGGCCGATTGGGAACATATCCGGGCCTTGATCGATAAAATTCCTGTCGGCTTTAAGGGTGCTATGGGCACCAGTGCCAAGGTCATGGCAGAAAAGTGCGGCATCTCAATAGACTTTACCTACGGCGTCATAGACAAGTGTATTCTCAAGGCATTGGTCGGCAAGAACTCGCTTATCATGACCTCTGGCGGAATGGTGGACCACTCGCTGCAGAGGATCAAGGATTACGGCCAGGAGTCTGGAACCAGGATCGAGGCGCTCAGGCTTTCTTCCCATTAAAGCAGTTGAGTGCCGATTGGATGTATATTCTAATGTGACACCGAAATCCTTAAGTAAAACTAACTTGACTAAAGAAAAGTATATTGGAATACATGGTTATTCCATGCGTCCATTCAGCGCCAGATGCGAGGGTGAACTGGCTGGCAGTTCGGCCCTCGCTCTGGATCTCCCCTAAAAAATAATCCTGGCAATCGGGAATTTTGTTAATCAAATTGCAACTATTCAGCCACCCATCCAAACCCTATTTTTCTTCCAAAACTTCAAAATCATAATTTAAAACATATTTTAATAGGACATACGCACTTGACAGAATCTTTTATATGGCATGACCTATATTAAAGTAAACAAATAAATAGAATAGGACTGAACGTGAATCCGGACAAATGCGATGATCTTAATTAGATTCACTTTCTGATAGCATCAATAGATGTTTTTACCTTTACCGAAAGCTGCAAGGTGAAAGTAAGCAGAGTATCTAATACACGATAATTACAACGCGAATTACGAATCTCTCATTCGTCTAAATTATTATCATATGACACTCTACCTTTACAGACTAATTGTACGTAACAATTTGATTTATATAGGTGTTCAGTAATCTTAGTCAAGAGATTAGTCACACAAACAAAATTAAGAGGAGGACTAAAATGGAACTAAGTTCAATGGTACTTATGCATAGCGGGCTTTACTGCGCCTCATGTGGCAGGCATTATCTCATTGCAGAAGACCGTTGTGTGATTTGCGGCGGAAGAATGAAACCTTCAAGAAGTCAAGAAAAAGTAGGGGCAAACGGATGTGAGTTTAGCATCTGCAATGTGCAATGATTCGGTCGCGCACCGCTGAAAAAGATGGCTGCCGCTAAGAACCAAGAGATTCATCTGCGGCGGATCAAGTCTCATGTATGATGATAGATCAAGCTACAATCCCAGCCTGCGTGATATACTTGATGAGTTCCGTTTCCAGCTTGGTAGTCTTTTGAACCTCTTTCGCGATCTTATCAAGTGCTGCGCCTTCTTTGTTTATGGATTTGATTTTCCAGTGCTTAATCTGGAACGGTGAAGTGCTCGTCAATGTCCTTTTGGTGATCCCAAACATCTCCTTCCAGTAATTTGACACCTTGCAACACCAGGAACAACTCAATTGCCTTGGACATGGTCTTCATGTAGGATGGCGGGATTTGGGCCATCTGCATTTGATGGTATATGTGATGAAATGCTTTAATATACCGATCCCTGACGAGGGCGGACTGTTCTATAAGCTTAAAGCGATAGGGCTAAAAGTTGGAAAGTAGAGTAACTGACATACTCCCAGGGCTAAAGCACCTGGGGTTCTGTTGTTAGCTGGATTCAAGCCAGAGCAACTTTAGGGATATCAGTGTTCCCTTCAACCAAATCTCTTTCTTTGGCTGATCGATCTATGCAAGGACGCTTCGCTATATTGAATCCAGCGTTGCTGTCAGCATGATCAACGTGCCCGCAATGAGGACACTTGAAACTCTTTTTGTCCCTGTCTCCAATGAGTCCGCATCTACTACACGATTTTGAAGTATATGCTGGATCAACATAGGCAACATCCACGCCAAGCAGCTTAGCCTTATATTCTATCTGGTTTTGAAGTTGATAGAATGACCAACTGTTCTTAGCATAGCGGAACGACTTTGTATTATGCTTACCGTTTCTGATTCCAGTTAGATCTTCGAGTTTGATACCTTTCCCAGGTTCATTGGCCGTATCAACAATCTTTCTGGAAACCTTGTGGTTGATGTCTTTGACTATTCGACTCTCCCTATCCTTGATTTGCTTGACCTTCCCATATTTGCCTTTCTTTTGAAGTCCTTTGCGAAGGTTCTTGTATTTCTGATGAATATGCAGAGCAGACTTTCCAAGCTTGATTACCTTACCACTTTCGGGATCAGATACCACCGCAATATGTCCTACAGTGTTTCTATCTACCCCTATCCAGCTCTCTGCCTTGACTAGTGCAGGTTCAGGAATTGATACGGATACATAGGCACATTCTGATTCTATCTCGATCTGATTGACCTTCTCAAAGTTATCAGGAAACTCATATCTCAGGGAGAGCTTCAAGCATGGTGCTGATATGGTCTTTGTATCTCGATCTACCTTGATTCCTTGGTTAGGTACTGCCAGTTTAACGTTTGTGGCGTTCTTGGCTCTCTTGTCCTTGCTATATTTCCTGAGAATCTGGTTAGAGATCATCGATTTAAGACCAAATTGCTTGACATCTTTGGAGCTACGGCTATGCGTTTGGATTGCATAGTTGGCTATCTTCTTAGCCTTTCTCAGTTCGTCTGAGAAGTCCCTTCCATGCTTGATTTTGTAGGTTAGGATCATTTGTTCTTTTGCTCCTCGATGTACTTTTTGACCGTATCCTCAGAGATATGTCCACAGGATTCTACATAGTAGCTTCGTGTCCACAGCGTAGGCAACCTGGTTCTCAGAGACTTGAATTGTGCTCTTAGCTCATGGGAAGTATATTGACCCTAGATTTATTTTAGGTTGCCTTACTGATTTAAATTTATTCTTAGATAATTAGTATCGAGCGGGTAGGGGAGTGGGGGTTAGTAAAAAAGATGAGTGTACCCGCTCTCGTTCAACTGCCTTTTGATCGTATAAATACTTTTCTGGAAATAATTTATAACTGTTTTTGTACTTTCTGTCTGGCGATCTTTGCCGCATAAGCCCCAGCTACAAAGCCCGCATCTATATTGACCACGGTAAGGACGGAGCAGGACTGCAGCATAGAATAAAGGGCAGCCTGGCCGCCTCCGCCGAGGCCATAGCCGGTGGAAACGGGCAGGCCGATAACCGGGGCCTCTACCAGTCCAGCCACCACGGCGGGCAGCGTCCCCTCCCGGCCAGCAGCCACCACAAAGGCATCAACATCTTTCATTCTTTCCAGGCAGGGAAAGAGCCTGTGAATGCCCGCCACTCCTACATCATACTCGAAGAGAACATTGCAGCCCATCTCTTCTGCTACCACGCGTGCCTCCTCGGCGGCCGGCATGTCGGCGGTGCCTGCTGCTAAGATGCCCACCAATCCAGTTTTGGCCTGCGGCTTAGCGGACCGAATGACTACCGTCCTGGCTCGTGAGTTGTGCTCCAGCTCACAGGCCTCGGGCAGTTTTGCGGACCGCAAGATCTCCAGCTGCTCTGCCGAGACACGAGTAATAATCACGTTGCCTGTTGCCTGCAGGTGGGCCAGGGAGATGGCCAGCAGATCTGTCTTATCCTTTCCCTCGGCAAGAATGGCCTCAGGAATGCCGATGCGATCCTCCCGGCAGACGTCCAGCTTGGCTACTTCTCCTACTGCTTGAAAGTGTTGTAGTTTGATGTGGCGCAAGGTCTCTTCCAGGTCTATCTCGCCCCGGCCAAAGCTCTCAAGCAGCTCTCTTAGTCTCTCTTGCACAGCCCCCAATATATATCGCCGAGCATAAAGGGTTTATCCCCGCATCGAGAATGAAAATAAGATGCTTGTAAATCTTGATCTTCACATTCATTCCTGTTACTCGATGGCTGTCTCAGCTCATATGCAGCTGCCCGAGATTGCCAGAGAAGCGGCGCGTAAGGGTGTGAAGATTGTGGCCACGGGAGACTGCCTGCATCCCCTGTGGCTGGATGCCATAAAGAAGCTTCCCGAGGCCGACGGGCTCTTTCTCCTGGAAGATACGCATTTTGTGCTCAGCGTGGAGGTAGAGGACAGCAGCCGCGTGCATCATCTCATTTTCTTGCCGGATACTGCCAAGGCTGAGCAGTTGCAGGAAGCCTTTGCCCCCTACTCTACAAACCTGTCGGCAGATGGCAGGCCCCGGCTGCATATGAATGGGGCTGAGATTGCTGACCTTGCTCTTGAGGCAGGCGGTCTGGTGGGGCCTGCCCACGCCTTCACACCCTGGACGGGGATCTTTGCTTACTTCCGCTCATTGGCCGAGTGCTACCAGGATAAGGCGGAACAGATTCGTTTTATTGAGCTAGGTCTTTCTGCAGATACCGATTATGCGGACCGGATTGCAGAGCTGTCCTCCCGGACATTTCTCTCCAACTCAGATGCTCATTCGCCCCGCTCCAATAAGCTGGCCCGTGAATTCAACCAGATGGAGCTGGATAATTTCAGTTATCAGGATCTCTGCCTGGCCATCAGGCGCGAGGGAGGGCGTAGTACAAAGCTTAATGTGGGCTTTTTCCCGGCGGAAGGCAAGTACAATCGCACCGCCTGCACGCGCTGCTACCGGCAATACTCTCTATCCCAAAAAGATGAGCTGATGGGGCGTTGCCCTGATTGCCGTGGCCAAATCAAGCTGGGCGTGATGGATCGGATAAATCTGCTGGCTGACTATGAAAAGCCCGTGCATCCAACTCATCGGCCACCCTACCTGCATATCATTCCTCTGGCCGAGATCATCGCCCTTGCGCTGGGCCATAAGAGTGCCATGACTCGCGGAGTGCAGAAATGTTGGAGTGATCTTACGGATGGGAGGACGGAGATCGAGGTTTTGATGCAGACCGATCTTGCGGAGATGGAAGCAGAGCCGAGAGTTGTCGAGGCCATACAAAACTTCCGGCTTGGCCGGGTAGAGGTCAGGCCAGGGGGCGGAGGCAAGTAC
Source organism: Methanothrix sp. (assembly GCA_035527135.1). Classification (GTDB taxonomy): domain Archaea; phylum Halobacteriota; class Methanosarcinia; order Methanotrichales; family Methanotrichaceae; genus Methanothrix. Next base: position 11,432 of record DATLBD010000108.1, read on the forward strand.
GGAGAGGTCAGACTAGCGGGAGCCACAGCGGGGCCTGCCGAGGGTGAGAGGCAAAGAGAAGGTCAGAAGTCGCTGCTTGACTTCTAATTGATGATAAATTAAAAAATGATTATAATCAAGAAACCTAACGATTTGTACTAACGATCCGTATACAACGCCTCATCGATAGATCTGATTAGGGTGGATCGTTGGGTGCTTGACTATAATGAGGTTGGGGCGGAAAGCTGAGGCATAGGAAATGAAAAAATCCAGGACTAAAAACCAATTAAAGGTTGCTATTGCATTGATTGTTGCGCTTTTTTTCATTGTCAGCGTCGATGCTACCTTCTGGTCCTCTAATGTGAAAACTAATTCCACGAGCTGGTCCATTTACCGCCAGAGCCAGAACCTGAGCTTTGATTACACCCATTCAGTTCTGGGGACCGTGTCTCCTGTGGACTACCACGGCCGATCTTTGAGCCCTTATCACTCCAGCTACCGCGATGTGAAAGAAAATGATGTTCGCATGCGGGGCAGAACTTCAGCCTTCCTGGGCAATTACAGCTCAAAGGAGGGCATATACCTGCGTTCGGATACTACCAATTCGATTTCCGTAACTATAACCAAGCAGGCGAACAGCCCGATCATTGTCGTTGATTATGTTGAGCAGTGGCCCGTGATTCTCAGATCCGGCAGGTTGATAGAATACTCTGGAAAGGAGATAAATGACAGGGAGTTTGCGGGGAACAATCTGGACTATGTGGGAAGCAGTTTTTTATATAACCGGCAGCTTTCTCGGGAGACGAATGTGGGCATACTGCTGCGGAGAATGAATGCCACGGTTTTAGGGAAGAACGATACAATGGATGGATCGAAAGTCAAAAAAGAATCTCTGATCTCGGCGGAGTTCATGCCCAGCCGAGAGATGAGCTACCTGCTTTCCGCCAACACTTCCGGCATTACTGATCTGAAATACAGGCTGACCGGCTCTAGCTATGATTTCGTGCCGGGATTTTACCCGGCCATAAGCGAGGGTGAGGAGAGGTACATCGGAAGCTACAGCATTTTCCGGAGCATCTATACAAAATCCGATTACTTTAATGCTACTACTGAGGAAGATTGGTATCCCTGTTGTTTTGCTGGCTACAGCAACTTCAGCTCTTCGGAAAGGGCGGACTTGGGGATTAGCGCTAAAGATGTTTTCGATTGTAGCTATTGTAGCGTTCCCGCAAAAGATCAGATCAATCAGTTGGCCAACGCTCCCGAAAAGGCGTAGTAGTTGGCTGGGCCCATATCAATGGCCGTCATGATATATTATATATTTTTTTGGATAATGTAAAATCGATTCGGGAACACAATTTAGCTGGGACGTGATTTGTTGCCCAAACACCCGACATCTTTTAGTAATAAATCTTTAAGAATGATACTTATCTTGGATTCGAAGATATCATTATGACCGACATACTCTTGCGCATGACTATAAATTGCGTTATCGTTCTGTGTATCATCGCCGCGCCGGCGCTGAGCTTATCTATTAGCTTTTGCTCTGCAAAGGGTGGCGTATCCTCTTCTTTCTTGGAGAGTTTCGATCTGGATGCCTCAACATTGCTGCAAGAAGACATCACCCTTGACTGCGGCCAGATATCTCTGGATCGGAAAGTTGAAGGCACGGGAAAGAACAGTCTAAAGCAGTCGATTTCGGGAAATAGTTACGCTCTGAATAATGACATCGAAAGCCAGGGAAGGCTCAGCGTCTCCACGTCAGCCACTACTTTGCCGCAGGAGGCCTGTCTCAGCCAGGATGTAGCAGGCGCGGGGAGCATAAGCCTAGCTTTGAGTGGCGCGCAGGGGTCCAGGGAGGCAGGCCAGGAAGCGCGCGTTTCTAACGGAGCTATCGGCAGTGTGCAGGATCTCTCTGTCAGAGAGGGCGTTTTCGCCAGCCAAAGCACGCAGATGTCGGGCCTGGAGGGCTGCGTGGGCATGGGAGTTTTCTCGGACGAGAGGGCCCTGGTGGCTACTGGCAGTTTCCTTGGGTTAGGGACCATGAGTGCCAGCCTTAGCTCCGAATCCAAAGGAACTGCCAATGCAGTGGCTTCTGTCTATGTGGATGGGAAGCAGTGGCTGGATGATGGGGATCTTGAGAACGTCAATCGTAATGGCGTGGTAATGTCCTTGGAAGGCCTTCGTGCCGATCAGACGGGAAATCTGGGCACCTTCAACATGCAGGCTGCGGGCATGAATCGAGCAGATTATGATGCTGAATTTGGGCAAAGTCGGCCTGCACCCAGGGCAAAATCAGCCTCAACGGATGCATTCCCACAGGATGGGATCACTTCGACGGTTTTGTACCTGAACGACCCCAGCGCCTACCTGCTGAAGAGCTGGAAATGGACTATGGAGGATCCTCAGATCATGTTGATCCTGAAGAATGACGCGATCCTCGCGAGCAAAGGCCTTGGTGCTGATGCCACCAAGAACGCCATTGCTGCAGCAGCCGACACCTGGGATTATGCCGTGGCTAGGAACCTCTTTGCAGATGGCAATGCACTCGTGACATTAGATCCAGGTGCAAATGTCGATACCTATGATAATAAAAATGTGCACGCTTGGGCGTCCATAAGTGGGGGGTTGGCCTATGCGAGAACCTACTCATACTCTGGCATGGTCATCGAGTCCGATGTGGTCTACAACAGCAATGTTAATTGGGCCACGAACGGCGTCAATAATTATGATGTGCAGGCGGTGGCTACTCACGAGCTGGGGCACACCATTGGGCTCGCGGATCTTTATGGGATAGCGCAATTTGATAGCGATAGGGACGAGATAATGCACTACTACGCCGGTCCAAGGCACAGTCTGGGGCCAGGTGACCGAGCGGGGGTGCAGGCGCTATACGGGCCGTCCGGCCCATTGTACGGAATGTCGGCACCATATAAGAAAGTATAATGATCTTGGCAGTCCATTGCTATGCGCCTCGCGATGTTTGATCTCGCTTCTTTCTATCCTAATGCATTTTCATTTGCAGGCGGCATGCTCAATCATAGTAGATGGAGAGATAATACGGTAATACCACAATGGCTAACTATACCATCTTGCATTTTTCGAAAAGGTGTAGCATAAGAACTATGAGATCTTATCTATCGTTCTTATATTTTCATTTTGCTGACAGTTTTGCAGGAAATATTAATATATCCTGAGTTTAAGCTATACGATTTTTCACCATTAAGTCCCAAAAACTTTAATACATTATCTTTAAATTAATTATAATACTAAATCTTGAGGTTGTATCTATGGCGGGCAGACTTCTTGGCTTGACTTTGACGTGGCTCATGGCAGTATTTGCTCTTGCAGGGCCTGTGTCAGGCATCCAGGTAAGCTGCAGCTCAGGATACAATGGGGCTTTTATCTCATCCACGGAGAGCTTCAATCTTGATTTTTCCACATCTTTGTATGAGCAGCTCGACCTCGGCTGGAGCGGCATCCGCCAAGATCGCCAGGTGAGCGGCGCAGGCAAAAACAGCCTGATACAGTCTATCTCGGGAAATGGCTACACCATGCAAAATGACATCGCCAGTGAGGGAGCTTTTGGCGTCTCTACATCCTCAGTTGCAACAGCAGAGGCGGCCAGCCTCAGCCAGGATGCAGCCGGCGTTGGGAGCATGGGCCTTGCCCTTAGCGGAACGCAGGGATCCAGGGTGGCCGGCCAGGATGCGAACGTTGAATTTGGCACATTGTCCAGCGTGCAATCACTCTCCATCGGTCAGGATGTGGCAGTCTCCAGTCAGAGCACCGCCATGGCGGGCAAGGAGGGCTATGTAGGCACGGAGGCCTTTTCCGAGAGCAATACCATCCTGGCCACAGGCAGCTTCCAGGGAGCAGGAACTCTACAGGCGCAGATATGCTCGGCAGCAACAGAGCGGGCCGTAGCCGATGGAGTAGCATCATTAGATGGCGTAGTGTGGCTGAATGTAAATACATTCCAGGCGGTATCCTCGGCGGGCATAGGAATGGGCATGGCGGG
>DATLBD010000109.1:0-9301 GCA_035527135.1 Methanothrix sp.
AGAAAGATCTTGGGCACGCTTCGCAATGATAAAGGAACATCTATTCATGAGCGAATCATGACGACACTGGCAACTTGGGGACAGAGAGGATTGAATAGTCTCCAAATGCTAACCGAGAAGCTGGCCAGCTAAACACATACGCGTATCCACAGGTACTTCTGTAGCACACTCTGATAAGACAACATTTACACAAAACGATATATCAAGAGGGTCCACCGGTTCGACGACACATTATATCCAAACTATTCAAGATAAAGAGAACGTATTTGTTGAGTCATATCTTTTAGGCAAAGATGAATTTAATATAGATGAGGATATCATTATTCAGTTTAGGATTAGAAATCAATTAAATAAACGGATATATTGTGAAAAAATCCATATTCCAATACCAACCGAATTTTATGATAAATCATGTAACCCTCCGAAGACTGCAAACTGGTATCATGTCGCTGATGGAATAACCATTATGCCATCCGAAACTCATCTTTTGGATGAAGAAAAGACGATTAAGGGTATTTCAATTCCTTCATATGATTCGATTGTTTTTAATTACACAATTAGAGCGAATATAACTAGATCATACATATTGCCACAGGCAACTATTACTTTTTATAGCGATGGTTCTAGTAAAAAATTATATTCAGTTCCATTGTATTTAAAGGTAATAAATTCCTATCCTGAAATTATAAGTATTACACTATCCTCAACTCCTTTTATCGACACCAAAAATATTAGTTTCAACATTAAATTCACAGATGCGGATAAAAATGAAACAATGGGCGTTCAAGTATGGTCTAACATAGAAGGTTTATTGCTTAACAAGCATCCTATCAAAAATTTAGGTAATAATTGCTATCAGGCAAACGTCGAACGAAAACTTTCTCTTGGAACGCATCTACTCACGTTTAAAATAAATGATAGTCATAATGGATTTATAGAAAAAGAAATGGCCATAGAGATCAAACAAGATTTTTATCACGAATATTTCTATGTATATCATGTAGCCATTGTCATAATGTTATGCAGTATAATTAACGTTTTGAATGTATTAGGTATTATTAAAATATTGCGTACCTTTATCAGTAAAATATTTTCTAACAGTAAAAAATGGCGTGCCATTAGACGAAAATGGCGTACTATCAGACGAAAGGGCCAAGAGCCGGTGGCAGTTCTGGAAGAGTGATTGAGGAATAGCTTTAGATTATTATACCGTTATAAGCAAACCCATAGCAAAATATGAAAGGCTTTATAGTTCTTTGCACTAGTCAGTATAATACTACTTAAATACAGAATGCGTTTCACCAGGTTATAGGTAATTAAATAATATTATATACGCTATATCGAATTATGCAAACAACTATAAAAGATGAACCAAGATGAAGCCTCCGGTGGCTGTCCAGGCGTACCGGAGGATATCACCACACTAAGGGGTAGAAGGCATTCCAAAGATATAACATTTCCGCTAGATGGGTGGATCCGGGGATGCAACTCAATTGTGATAGACTACCTAGTCTCAGAGGCTATGAGAAATCCTATGGCTCTTTCTGCCAGGGGATATCTATGTACCAGTGCCTTGAACCTCTTGCCGTGGTTGGGCTCAAGCAGATGGGCAAGCTCGTGCACAATCACATAATCCTCGACCCACTGGGGAAGATTTGCTAGCTTGCTGCTGATGCGAATGGTCCGGGCGGTGCAGTTGCAGGACCCACGCCTACGCTCCTGGTTTGTGGAGTACTGGATGCTGTTCCAGGTCAGATTTCCTTGAAAGTATCTTCTGTTTAGATGGGTGGCCCTTTCATGCAGATGGACGTCATCCTTTGGATAGACCCGCTTCTCCAGCCGAGAGCGCAGTTTTTCTATGTGGCCCTGCAAGGCGGCGTCTGAGATAGATGCAGGTGCCAAAACCTCCATCTTTCCCCCTACCATCCTGGCCTGGATGGTCTTCCTGCGTCGCGCAGATCTCTTAATCAAAACCTCCATAGCTAAAACCCCCTAGGTAGCACAATGGTTTCATCGGCTGGCTATTAATAACTTTCTTTTTAAAGTTTGTTATGGATTGCCAGGCGTTATAACTGCCTTATTTTAGGCATATGTTTTTTATCCATGTCCCCCTTATTCTCCGGTTTTCTCCTATATCTTTAATTATTACAGTGTATAAAAAATAACAAAGTTTATATCTGTATTCGGCTCAAAGATGTATTGGGGGTCTACAAGCCGTGGCAATAGACGAAATCCATGCAATAAGAAGCATGATCAACGAAAAAAGCCTCTCTTGGCTCGCTGGAGAGACATCTCTTAGCCGACTGTCAAAGCAGGAAAAAATGTTGTACCTTGGTCTCGTTGTTCCTGAAGATGATACAAAACGGATTCAGGAACTCTTGGCCCGAGAGAATGCACGAACAAGCGAGCATGCACCCGTCTTCATCTATCCTGGTGAGTGGGATTGGAGGCAGGTCTCCGGCAAGAACTGGACCACACCCATAAGAGACCAAAAGCAGTGCGGCTCGTGCGTTGCCTTTGCCACTGTCGCCCTTATTGAGTCCAATTTAGAGATCTTCAGGAGAAATCCTGATCTTAATTCCGACCTTTCTGAGGCCGACCTATTCTTCCGGGGTTGTGGCAACTGCTGTAATCGGGGCTGGTACTTCACATCTGCTTTGAGATATGCCCAGCAAAGCGGCATTCCTGATGAGGCCTGTTTTCCATACGACAGCGATCAATCAAGAAGTTGCCCGGATAGAGCGAACCGAATAGTCAAAATTGATAGCTGGAAGACTCTGCTAAGCGCATCTCAGGCCAAAGAATGGCTTGCCACGCGCGGGCCTCTCATGTCTGGTATGAGTGTCTACGAGGATTTCTATTACTATAACGGGGGAATTTATAAAGAAGCCTATGGCGGCTATCTGGCCGATCATGCCATCTGCATCGTAGGCTACAATGATGCCCTGGGATACTGGATATGCAAGAATAGCTGGGGCATCGGCTGGGGTGAAGGTGGATGGTTTAAGATCGGCTATGGCGAGTGCGGGGTCGGCAGTAGATTCGCTTTTTATGCAGTGCAGTTTACCTCGGATGACGACCTGATCATGCCTAAACAAGGAAGGGTCATTGTCCGCTTCAAGGGGAAGAACACCACCCTGGACGATGAGATCTGGCAGCATTTTCCCGAGAACAGATTGATCTTCAGGGCCTCTAGCTCGGAGATCGGCAAGCTCTATGATCTGGGAGTATATCCCTCCGGCTCCCGTCTCATCTTTGCTCTCAAGACCTCCGACGGACACGTCTATTACACCGATCAATTCCTGAATAGCGATGCCTGTGACCATGTCAGGAAGGTCAAGACTGGTACGTATAAGTGGGAGCTTTCCTGGGAGGATCTTTACGGTTTAGGTGAGAAGGATTACGATGACATCGTAATGGATATTGAGATCTTCAGAGCCATTACCTCGGATATTGTGATGCCTAAGGACGGCAGGGTCTTTGTAACGCCCAAGAGCAGGCTTGCCGCTGCCCCCCTGGAAGAATTCCGTCTCATCTCCCCCGAGGACAGGTTGATCATGAGCGCTGAGACACCTCTAGGAAAGGCCATTGAATTGGGTGAGTTTCCTGCCGGCACAATGCTCTCTTTCGCGCTCAAGACCGATGACGGATATACTTATTATACCGACCAGGTGAAAAATCCGGACTTCTTAAACCACGTGCGCAAGCTTCCCACCGGTTATAATAAATGGGAGATACGCTGGGAGACGTCTCTCGGCCTTAAGAAGAAGAACTACAAGGATCTCGTGGTGGGGATCGAGGTTATGCCCATCATTAGAGAAGATGTTATCCTGGCGGCCAATAGCCATGTCGTGGCCAGGTTGGTCGGCAAGAATACGCCTTATCACAACCGTTTCTGGCTCTATCAGCCGGACAGCAAGATGCTCTTTGACTCCATTCAGGAGAATGTGGGCAAGAGCTTTGTTGTGGGAGACTTTCCTGCTAAAACGAGGCTGGTCTTTGCCCTGCAAGCTCAAGACGGAAGTATGTATTACACAGACAGCAGCCTCAATGAGGATGGAAAAGCACATGTCATAAAACTGCCTTTAGGCTCTAGCAAATGCCAGCTTCGCTGGGAGGATCGCTATGCTCTCAAGGATCGTGATTACAATGACCTGGTTGTGGAGATAATCATAAATCGAATAAATTAAATAATTTATACTGAATGAGACTCATGGAATGTCCAACAGAAAACTCAATGAGAAGTTCGATAGAAGTTGCCGTGAAGATAGAAGGTAGCAGTGAATCTTCAATAGAAGGTTCAATAAAAAGGCTAATAGAAAGCTCTTAATTCAAGAGCACGGCAGCCAGTCCACGCTTATCTCCCCAGGACGGCTGTCGGACCAAAGCTGTATGAACTTCTCAATGGAGAATACTCCAGTCAGATCCTCCACGCTGCGGCCCAAGAGCTGATGACGGCCTTTGCTGGAGGTGCTTGGATCGAAAGATTGCCAGGCGATGTGGGCCTTGCCTATGACATTCGAGTTGATGCGGGCCTCAAGACCGCCTGCTGGGCTTAAGCCCTGGCTGCCTGCATCTGCCCGATTTCCGTTAGATGTGGCAGGTTCCGTTCCATAAGCTTTGGTATTGACCTGAGTATTTCTCTCCAGGTGCTCGATGTCTGTGTACGCTTCCGTCAATGATGCGCCGGAATCATAATTTTTTATGGTGAGGATATCCTTTTGGCCGGCATTGTTCATGGCCGCATCAAAGCTCAGGGGCATCCCGCCTTCTGCGCCGCAAATCAGAGCCATTGCCGTGATCATCAGACAGATCAGCTTCACTTACCCATCACCCCAGATCGATGATTGTCGAACATTTATTTTAAGCTATTGCCTGATTTTATGAAATCGACGAAAGATTGCACCACATAGAAATTGATGTAGCCCTAAAAAAATAAATTTTGCCCTTTCACAACATATTTTGCGTGCTCTGGCCTGGAGTTGCCATAGGTTCCTGACCCATGTCTTGCAGGGTATACTCTCTGTTTTGCATCGCAACCTCATAAGAGGAGTCAATGGTGAGAGCTTTATTGAAACAGGCCAAAGCTTCCTGATATCTTCCCATTTCCCGCAGGACAACACCTTTATTATTCCAGCCGGAGGGATCTTGGGGCTTTATTTGGGTGGCTTTTTCAAAACATTCCAGGGAGCTGTAAAGGTTATCTTCATTGGCCTGGGCCATGCCCTTTCCTATCCAGGCATCGAAATATGAGGGATTTGCCTGCAGGACCTGGTCGAAGATGGCAATAGCCTCACTGTATCTATTTAATCCCTGGGAGAGCGCAATTGCTTTCAGGTTCAGAGACTCTGGATTGGAGGTGTTGATGGCAAGCGATTTATCAAAACAAGAAATGGCGTCCTCATAGCGGCCCAGCATGCCCAATGCTTTTCCCTTGTTATTCCATAGCTCGGTGCTGTTCGGCTCCTGCTCCAGGGCCTTATCATAGCTTGCAGCCGATTTTTCAAAGTCACCGGAGATGAAGTATTCATTTGCTTGATCGGACCAGAACTGCGCCGATTCTCCCATTGCCGGCAGAACGAATATCGCCACCACCGTCGCGATAATGGTAATTGCAAGTTTCATGGAAGACCTTTCTCTCTAGGGGTAAATATTTGTACCCCTTGGGCTTTGCGGCCACGCCGAAATAGTACTTGAATAACCTAACCTTTATCTTTTTGTATTTGGTCGAGAAGATTGTTCCACCTCTTCGCCTCGTTAACCTTTTGCCGGATCAATTCTTCCTCTGCATCCTTTGTCTCAATGCTATGTTCTCTCTTCTTCAGGAGATCCTTGAGGTCCAGAAGCGCTCTAATTATGCCTGCTGCCTCATCATGAAGCGCTATTGCCTGTTTTGAGGTGAGCTTCTCCACTTTGAGAGCTTCTTCTTCGGTCTTCTCTTTTTTTTCAAGTATTTCTATCATTTCTTCAATTTGCTGCCGCTCTTGCACTGTGATCTCCTTTTCGTTAATCAGTCTCCAGATTAGGTGGTGCAGCTCTACTCTACCTTGCGCGGCATGAATCTCAGCAGGCAGATCATTTTCAGTCTGATGGAACTTATCCATCTCGCTCCCTAAATCACCGCGATCGATCTGCAGATCCTCCGGCTCTTTCACTCCGACCCACACCAGAGCATGATGAAGACTGGCAAGCAGCTTTTTGCGTTCCTCTTCGGTCAGATAGTCGCTGATGTCTCTACCAATCTGGGGTTCTTTTTTATCAATTTCAGACATGAATCCTCTTTAGATTGCTTTTTGCTTGAGAATTAAAGATCTCTTAGTGGCCATGGATGCTGTCCATGCTCTGTTGTGGCTGGCATATGTTATTGCAGATATCATTATTGAGGATTCCTATTTATTTGTGCTGGGGATACCTGTGCCTGGTGAGGCAATTTCAGAGAATAGAGCTTTCTTTCGCCTCCTGCGTCCCAATATCCTCAAATTAGCCTCTTTTTCGGATATCTTCGATGTGCTCCCGCGAATATTGTCGATGAAGGATAGCCGGATCGGTTTAATCATATTTTCTAGCATATTTTAGTGAAATCTTATTTCGATTCGATATTCAATAGGCTCTTCCATTCGTTGGCAAATGGTCATTCATCCAAGTAGAAAATCTCTGGCAGGAGTGACTCTGTTGTCCCATCATTTATGACGCGGTCTACTTCATTAATGAATGAGTTGAGTCTTGAAATGGGGACAATTGGAACGTCTTCATAGATTAGAATTTCTTCTTCTATTAAGGTGACAATAATTGGGATTGATTTTTCGTTGGTCAGGTTCTTGTAAAATTCGCATCTTTCCTTATGTTTCTTGACTGCTATTTTCAGTGCCGATAATCTGTAGCGGTTACCTGACCATTTCTTGCATTCAATTAGGAATGTCTTGTTATTTTTCTTAGCTATGACATCAAATTGTCTTCGCTTTTTGTTTGATGTTTTGACTGTGTTGGTCTTGACATGAAAGTCATTCTCGGCAAAGACAAAAGCCGCCAGTCTTTCGAAGTCTTGCCAGATGGCTTCTCTACTGACTTTCTGTAAGTCTCCAATGGTTTTAATATTTTCAAATTCATTCATTTAGAGCCTCTGGTCATATGGCTTCAGGTTTTAACTTGGGAAGACCTTTTTGACCCCTTCTTCCTGATCAAGCTTTCCTAAACTTGGAGCTTATTACCGGTATGGTGCTGGGTGGGATGCCGCAATACCATCAGAGACTATGTAGGCAAGGACATAAAGAGCCAGGAGGAGCTCACCGCCGAGATGGGCGCCGCCTTCTTCTGCCAGATTGTGGCCCTCGACACATCCGAGACCCTGCAGAATTCGACCGCCAATATTTCAGTCCTGGATCCGGCATCTGCAGAATAATCCTAAATGGGTTCTGAAGGCCAGTAAGCAGGCCAAGGACGCCGTGGAATTCGTCTTAATCGGCAAGCTTCCGGAGGCGAGAGTGCGTGCAGACGCAACTGCTTAAGACCCCCCTCGTTATTTTTGTGGCCGTTGGGATCTCACTTTAATCGTTAGCGGTAAGACTCGCCAGAGGTGCAAGGCCCTGGGGTTCGAGGGGATGCACTTCAAATGGGATCGGGACCGGCAGAAGTGGTATGGGCAGCTCAGCCTAAAGAATCTCGAGGATGACGATTGGCAGGTCCGAGAGCATGCTGCAGAGGCTCTCGGCTATCTTGGTGCTCCTGCTGCGCCGGAAGCCAATGCCAGGACGATATCCATTAGACCTACATTGATTCTGGATGATATCTCTGCAAAGATGGATTGGTTACTTCTCGATCTTCACATTGTGCTTATCGAAGAACTCTATTAAAGCCTCTTCGACCACCTGGCTTTGAGCATGCATACTGCTCTTGGTTTGTGCGGTGTAAACCTTCAATGTTTTGGCTACAGGTTCCGATAGAGTCAATGTAGTTTTTGCCATCGCTCTCCGTTAACGGGGCTTCATACTTATAAAACTTGCGTATCTGAATATTTAGGTATCAAAATCTATTTATTCAATAATGTTCCTATAAGATTTAGTAAAAAAGAGGATCAAAAAATGACAAATGAAAATATAGAGAAGGCGAAAGCGGATACTAAAAAAGCAATGTCTGAGATAGGGAATAAGATGGCACATGCAAAAGCTGATTTAAATGCGGATGTGGAGAAGATCAAGGCCAATTTCGGGCATGATGACGAGCTAGGGAAGAAGGCAGCTTATGCAAAGGCCGACATAAAAGCTGATGCTGAGAAGGCGAAGGCCGATGTCGAGAATAAGATGGCACATGCAAAAGCTGATGCTGAAAAGGCGAAAGCTGACATAGGAAAAAAGATGGCTGATGCACTCAAATAAATAACACAAATAATTAGGTCATATTTCAGACAGGTGTTTAAAAGACTCTTGACATCTTTTTCGCGACTTGCTTGTCCTATCCTTGAGATTTGAACTCGTTAGGAAATCGAAGACGGAATTAAAAGTCAAAATCGAAAGCCAGTAATCAATCATCAATACAGGGAGGTTTACAAAAATGGCGGACTTGCTTTATTTGGCGATAGTGTTCTTTGTAATAGCTCTGATACTTGGAGTATTGGGAGTACGTGGTGCCGGTATATCGATGGATATAGCCAAATGGCTAATAATAGTATTCCTCATCCTAGCGGTACTATCGCTTGTATTTGGAGGCTCACTCCATCTGGTTGTATTACAACTTGGAATTTAGAGCGTGTGTCATTTGCTCCTAAACACAATAATGGATAAAATACCTTGTAGCGACAGACTTGATCCATAGCGATTACATTAGAAAAGAGGTTTTGAAATGAAAAAGATATTAGTGGCAATACTCGTTGCCACGATGATTCTGCTGACTCTAAGCTCAGCAGAAGATGTAATTAAATCAACTACAACTACGACTAGCACAACACCTGCCACCGAGCCTACAAGCACGACTAAATCAACAACTACGACTAGCACGACTCCTGGTTTCGAGGCAACCTTTGCTGTAGCCGGGCTGCTGGCAGTGACCTTCGTAGCTCTTAGGAGAAGACGCTAAAACCTATCATTTTTATTCTAAAAGGGAACATGCTCAATAGAGGTACTAATTTGCAAGAACGATAATTATAAATAGAAATTGTTAATATGTCACTCATTGTGGGAGAAATTATACAAAAGGATCTTATCAGCCTTGATGTAGATAAGATCAACTTCGATGATAAAGAATCTGTAAAGTCCCTCATCATCACACTGCTCAACGTAGTAGAACAATTGCTTCAAGAGAATCAGCA
>DATLBD010000110.1:0-7119 GCA_035527135.1 Methanothrix sp.
CAAACGATTGCATTGCTTTCATTGTCGACCAGTAGTGCATTGAGACTCGCCAGGCCTAACGAGAATCCGACTTTTCATTCCTTGCCAAGATGCTCTCCAGATTATCATTTATTGTAGAGTTAATATTATTAAGATTAGTCAAAAGCTCACGACCGGAAGGTGTTGTCCTGTATAGCCGTTCTTCTTTTGCCAGATACCCGTGCTGAGTTAACCATTTGAGGTATAGTCCTGCATTTTTAAAATTAAGGTTGACCTGGTAGACTATTTTTGTCTTGCTTGATCCGTCCGTTTTGCATATGTTGAGAATGCATCCAAGTATTTCCAGCTTATTTCGTCGCGTCATCTCATTCTCCACTCCTCGTCGGCTTCAATTTACCGTTTTATCTTAGATACGGATAAAACTTTCGTAACTTTAATTTCATGTATTTTTCGGAAACCTGAGAAATACAAAGTGCAGAATACGCAATACTGCAAAAAAAATCAGGCGAAATCTTCCGTAATCTTTAGAAAGTTAGGAATACGACACGCTGGTTTTGGGTGCATTTTTATCTCAAAACAAAGGATGCAGGCCAGAAAAGAAATAGTGCTATTGCTCAAAATATTGGGTATTTCCCCATTTGCTGGGGCGATGAGTGCTTATCCTGGCACTTTGCCTCTTTTTTTCTGGGCAATTTTGCGCGAAGATTTTAATGAGCAAGGTTCCCTAGCTTGCTTCGGCTTCTCTCATGCGAAAAACAAAAAATCAAGCTGGCCGCAAAGAATTATCCGCATACAATAGATGCAACCGTTGCATCCAGCTCTTTTGCATCCCGTTGCAGAGGTCCATCTCCCTGGCTCTTGAGCTTTGCTAAATCCCGTCGCAAGGGACCCAGGCGCAAAGCCGCGTTCTGTCCCTCCGCCAGGGATACTATCTGCTGCAGCCTCTGCAGCCTCAGTCTCATCGCATCCGGTCTTTGCAGCAGCTGTAACAGTTCTTGCAGGGCGTTGACGACGCTCTTACCGCAATCGGTCAGCTCCAGGTAATTGATCCGTCCCTCCGGACGGGACTTTATCAGCCCCTGCGCCTCCAGCTCGCTGAGGATGCTGCAGGTATGGGGAAAGGTAGAGTCTATGCGCTTGGAGACCAGTGCGGCGTAGGCGTGTTCGATCTCCCCCACTGCCAAAATAGCTAAAACGGGCTTTTCCCGGAGGAAAAGCCGCTCTAATGGTTCACGCATGCATTCTCAGACTTTCAGGTTTGCATGACAACCTATGGCGCGACCTGGTTGGGAGTGATGACCGGGGCAGAAAGAGCCTGCTCCGGCGGATTTATGTCCACAGGCTTGTCAAAGTCGTAATACAGATCAGAGGTTTCCATGCTGACAGAGATTTCCCCCAGCTGAATCGATTGATTGAACATCTTCATCTGGCTGGTATTGAGATCTAAAGCCCCTATGATCTCCGGCTTCATAGAAAAGCTCATGACGCTTTGGTACTTTACAGGCAAGTGAGACTTCTTAGAGATCCAGATCATCTTTTCGATCTTTCCAGTCTCATTCAGTTCGGTTCTGTTGACGGAGGGGAAATACAAGGGATACTGGGTCATCTTGGCAGCTACGGCAAAGGCGGCATTATACAGATTAGTGTAATCCCCGCTTCCGGTTACTATCTTCAATTTGTAGGCATCCTCGTCATTGATCGTCTCCGAGCCGAGATCCTCTGTGGTAGACAGATTGAATGTCTTTGCCAATGTCATTACCTGATTATTTTTGTCCGGGCCCCAAACCTCCTCTGCAGACCTCGGATCTACAAGATGAGTCCAGTTGCCACTCTCATCATTAACATAGGTTGAGTTTCCTATCTGATAAACATCGGCACTTGTGGCGCTGGTGTTAGCAGGCTGGCCACTCACTTCCATCTGGTTCTTGGTCGAGCCGCTGGCATGAGCCTGCAAGCTTGACAGGTTTACAATGGCAACAGTCTCAGCGCTTTCCATGATTGTGGTTACTTTCTCAGGAGTTGCATTAGCCCCTGAATTGAACTTCAGGGTCTGAATCACTGAACCTTTGATGCTGTAGCTGGTCAGATTTTCTGCTGATGCGACGGACAGAGTCTTGAGCTCTTCTGCACTCTTATCCGCAACGCTTGGCCCCTTCTCCGTGCAGCCGGAGATAGCCACTGCAATCAACATAAGGACTAGTAATAATCTCTTCATAGTTTCAACTCCAATTTTTATCAATAATTTTCCGAAAAGGATTTAGCTTCTTCTCCATTCGTTTTTTTTTTGAAAAATAGAGATAATAGCTTAAATCCTTTACGATTTTGCCTGCCAGGCTCTTCATTTAAGCCTATTTTTGCCCGGCGGGATTGAACTTTTCTCCTGTGATCATCTCGAAGAGTTTGATGTAGATCCGGCTCGTCTCTTGCACCACTTCAGGAGGCAGAGCCGGGATGGGCGGCTCATTTTGGCCAGCGTCCCGAGCGTTATAGAGCAGGTCTTTGTAGCCCGTCTGGCGGTAGTACTGACGCACATACTCCTTGGATAGATCCACAAATTCCCCCTGCTCGTAGCGGGCCTTATCCCAGAAGCGGTCCTCGTCTGCGGTTCCGTAGACATCGATCACCATGATCTGTCTTTCCTCGTCAAAGGCCAGCTCTTTTTTGCCGTCCACGTGGATGAGGCCGCGAGAGGCAACGCTTCTGCCTATATCCTCGTCGATCTTGAGCACGACTTCTCTGGCGTCATCATACTCCTGGGAGCTGAGGCCGGAGATCTGCAAGGCTTCTTCTTTTTTCAGCAGGCGATCGGTCTTCTCGAGCTTCGTAGATACCTCGATAAAGGGCTCAGGCAGAATTTCGCCGGAGCGCACTGTGTGCCCGGAGGAAAAGCCCAGATCCCTGGCTGAAACCTTGCCTTCCTTTACTCGATCGTAGAGAGATCCTGCCACATACCAGCGGCAGATCCACTCTAGAGGTATGAGATAATTGCGGGACTTGGCTGTGATCTGCTGCGGCTGGAGGATATCGACCTTTTTGCAGATCATGCCTGCTGGGGCCTGGTACTCCAGGAAGTGGGTCTTGATGCCCATCTTGCTGGCTCTCTCAAACCAATAGACGCCCTCCTGGCTGAGTGTCTCACCCTTAAAGGGAATTAGGCTCGGAATGACCTTGTCGAAGACGGAGATGTTGTCGGTAAAGAGAAACTCCAATCGATCCCCTAGATCGTAGGCTTCTTTGACCTTGCCCTTCATCAAAAGCTTGCGCTGCATCGGAGCATATTTGGCCGGGAAGATGATAATACTTTTGCTTTTGGTTCCACCTAAACGAGACTGTCGACCGGATTTTCTTCAATTTAAAATAAGAAAATAAGGGACCGTTTGCCAGGAAATAGTTAGCTTTTTTTGAATTTGACTTGAAAGATCTCGATTTCGAAAAGAGATTTGCAGCAACAGGTTGCCAGAGGTTTAAGCAAAAAAAAAAGAGAATAAGAGAGGCTTATTAGTAGTCCTCTCCGCCCATGCCACCCATGCCGCCGGGCATTCCGCCCATGCCGCCAGGTGCGCCACCGGACTTGGAAGCGATGACATCGTCGATCCGGAGAATCATGACTGCGGCCTCAGCAGCGCTGTTGATGGCCTGGGTCTTGACCCGTAGGGGCTCGACCACACCGAGCGTGAGCATGTCCACTGGCTCGCCAGTATCCATGTCCAGGCCGGCGCTCTTGATGCCCTTCTCATGCTGGCTTCTCAGAGCCACCAGGGAATCGATCTGATCCAGACCGGCGTTCTCGGCCAGGGTCTTGGGAATTACTTCCATGGAGTCGGCGAAGGCCTCAATGGCCAGCTGCTCGCGGCCGCCCACGGTTGCAGCATACTCTCTTAGACGCAGCGCCAGCTCGACCTCAGGGGCACCGCCGCCGGGCACAAGCTGTTTGTCCTCTACGACAACGCCTACAACGCGCAGAGCATCTTCCATGGCCCGGTTGAGCTCATCGACCACATGCTCCGTTCCGCCCCGCAGGATGATGGAAACTGACTTGGGATTCTCGCAATCTTCCACAAAGGTCATCTTCTCATCGCCGATCTTTCTCTCCTCGACGAGGCCAGCCTTGCCCAGATCCTTTTCGGTCAGATCGTGGATGCTGGTAACAACCCTTCCGCCTGTAGCGCGGGCCAGCTTCTCCATGTCGCTCTTCTTGACGCGGCGCACGGTGTAGATGCCGGCCTTGGCCAGGAAGTGCTGAGCCAGGTCATCGATGCCCTTCTGGCAGAAGACGACGTTAGCACCGGTGCTCATGATATCATCTACCATGCCCTTGAGCATGCTCTCTTCCTGGTCTAAGAAGGCCTGCAGTTGATCGGGCGAAGTGATCTCAATCTTGGCATCGACCTCAGTCTTCTCGATCTCGATAGCGGCATTGAGCATAGCAATCTTTGCGCCCGTAACCTTCTTAGGCATATTGGGGTGCAGCCGGTCCTTGTCAATGACCATGCCGTGTACCAGCTCTGAATCGGTAATTCCGCCGCCCACCTTCTTTTCCACGGTGATGTTGTCGGTGTCCACGGAGCCGTCCTCATCCACTATGGCCTTGACAGCTTCAACTGCCAGGTTGGCCAGCTCTTCGCGTGCCGTGCCCGAGCCCTTGCCGGTCATGGCTGTGATGGCGATCTTCTTTAAAAACTCGGCATCTTTAACAGAAACATCCACGGCAATGGTCTCTAGAATCTCCATGGCCTTATCTGCGGCTGCCCTGTAGCCAGCAGCGATAACCGTGGGGTGGATCTCCTGATCCAGCAGACCCTCGGCCTGCTTGAGAAGCTCTCCAGCTAAAACCACGGCGGTTGTGGTGCCGTCTCCGACCTCAGCATCCTGGGTCTTGGCGATCTCCACCATCATCTTGGCGGCGGGATGCTCTATGTCCATCTCCTTGAGAATAGTGACACCATCGTTGGTTATTACTACGTCTCCCATGGTGTCGACCATCATCTTGTCCATGCCCTTGGGACCGAGTGTGGTTCTGACGGCTCCTGCCACAGCCTTGGCGGCCATGATGTTCGACCTCTGTGCTTCCTTGCCAGCTGTTCTCTGACTGCCTTCCTTGAGAATAAGTACGGGCGTTCCACCAAATTGTCCTGCTGCCATTTAATACCTCCAATGCGATTAGATCAAAGTGAGATATCGGATGTTTGAAATTCTATATAAGGATTGCGACAAGAGGTTCTGTTGCGTTTGAAGGTGGTGCGGTTATGGTGGTGGCCGTAGCTCACTTCCTAAAGGCGTGTTACAAGATTTGAAGAGAAAAAAAATTAATATTTAAATATAGTTACCTCATTTAGGATATCCTTTTATACATCGATTGCTTACCACACTGCTTATCACAAGTCTTATGGGGGATACTATGGATCAAGGCGACGCGGGCGGCGAAAGTGCCCAAATCAAGTTTATATATAAGATATCGCCTGATTACAGGCTAGAGTTCATTAACGGCGCAGCAAGCAATTTAACGCCGCGAGGCGAGATTATATGCGATTTTCATTTAGAATCCAAAGATAGGCCAATCGAGCAAATGGGTGAGTTAACGCAAGATGGCTTTGCAAAATTAGCTCCCTTTCAAGAGAATCTGGATTTTACGAGGGATGTAAAATTTGGAATTATAATGAACATTTCGTTTGCAGAAGATCTAGTTAAGATGCTCAACGGGAAGATAGAACAAGGCAAAGAAGTCATCGCAAAACGAGGAGAGAAGGAGACGGGAAATGAATCCGTTCCTTGATTACAGTGCAACCTCGGCGTCAAACGAATATTTGAGCGATCGAGATGAATTAATTCAATCGAGAGATGTGAGATGGGTGCCTCTCGTAAGTAGAGAGCAATTCCAACATGCTAACCGATCTCCTGAAAGAATTTTTTGTGTTCCACGAGATAATGGAACAAACCCTAATGAAGTGCCTATACAAATGTCTAGGAAATTTATCCCACTGGCAGAGATCGATAGACTCAGAAACCTATACACGTTTCAAGATCCGGACCAGATCAAGGAGTTTCTGAGTGGCAATAATACCCTAATTAAAAGGATATCATCTATATATGCGAAGATTAGAACAGAATTCCCCACAGAAAATATAATTCTAGAGGCAGTCTCGGATTCTCCAAATTCAATCGATAAAGAAATAGTGATTTCTGTATCAACCGCTCTTCCAGTAGTTGAAGCGATTGAGCGGTTAGATAAGGTCGAAAGTGCCAAATGGAATAAGGATTCAAGAGATCCTTATGTCGATATATGCCTGAAACTGGATTACCAGTAGCTTTTTGCTGGAGACATTATCTAGAATTAGCTGAGGATTTGGCCACGCACACCACAGACGAGGCCAAGCTTCGAGCTGCAATTAGCAGGGCTTATTATGCTGCGTTTTGCAATGCCAGAAATTATATGATTAATAATGATCACAACTCTTTCCCTTCGGGACAAAAACAATATCACAAATATCTTGTTCAGTATTATAAAGGCGAGGCGGATGGCAGCAAAACAGATAATATAGACGGAACACGAGAGCAAATAGGAAAAGACCTTGATTCAATGCGTCATGACAGAAGAAAAGTAGATTATGATGATAGAGTTGATAATTTGGATAAACTAAACAAGAAAGTATTAGATGTTATTAAGAGATCAAAACGTGTTGTTTTAAACACCGAAATTGGTGGATTTTAAGCATGCTCGATCTCGTGATCTATGCCTTTTCTTAATATCCCCATCCATTTATTGTCCTCCTCAATACCCACTCCAGCCATTTTCGCAGGGGTTGTTCCATTAAGCCCCATGTGCGGCCTGATGAAGTTGCAATAGATTTGATTCATGGGAATGATTGGCATGTCTATCTACTTTAATAATATGCAATAATTCTTGATTATTATTGCTTCCGCCTACGGATTGGATCTTGAAATCCAATATGCTAAACGAGGAAGATATGAGCGACAAAAACTAGAGATTTCCAAGACTATGGTATGTGTTTAGCTGGCCAGCTTCTCGGTTAGCATTTGGAGACTATTCAATCCTCTCTGTCCCCAAGTTGCCAGTGTCGTCATGATTCGCTCATGAATAGATGTTCCTTTATCATTGCGAAGCGTGCCCAAGATCTTTCT
>DATLBD010000111.1:0-24942 GCA_035527135.1 Methanothrix sp.
CAATCCAGCGCGAGTTCTTTTTCTACGTGTTTTCATTGACTAAAACCAGCATCTATCGAACGATTATGGAGGAGCTAAACACGTGCCATCTCTGAAATGACATAAAACTAAAATCAAATATGTCAAATAATTCTAACTGAATTTAATAAAATAGAAATAATATGAAACTCCAGGCGTTGCAGCCCGGAGCCAGATTTAAATTTGCAGGTTTAATCTATTTACACGCAGGGCAGCCAGTCAACGCTGATTGCGCCACATGTGGAGTTGCCCCAGAGCTGGATGAACTTCTCGATGGAGAAGACGCCAGTCAGGTCCTCGACAGATCGACCGTACTCAGCATGGCGGCCCTTGAGCTGGTTGTCAGCCTTGGGATCCCTGGAGATCCAGCCGATATGGGCAACGCCGATGACGTTGCTGTTCAGGTTAGCCTCGAGAACACCGGTGCAGCAGTTTACCACGCAAGCGTTGGCATAGCCCCTGGTCTTGACCTCGGTGGTCTTCTGCAGGTGCTCAGCGTGGGTGTACATCTCAGTCAGCACAGCGCCGATCCTGTAGTTCTGCACGCACAGCTTCTCAACCCACTTCTGGTCGTAAGTGCCGGTCTGGTAAGAGACGGGCATGTACTCGAACTCAGCTTCCTTGGTGAAGTTGATGTAGTCCATGGCGCATCCGCCAGTTGGGTACACGCAGGCGCCTTCCATCACGACATAGCCTCTCTGCAGCTGCCTCTCAGCCTCGAGCTCAGTCCTCTCGGTGATGACGTTACCGGAGCCGGACTCCTTTTCTACCAGTTTCTGGCCCTCAAAGCCAGTCTGGGTGGAAATGATCATCTCTACGTTCTTGTATCCTACGCCCTTGACCGATGCCTTCTCGTACATGTAGTTGGCTGCACCGGCCATGCCTACTACGGCCATGGCGATAATAACCAAAACAGCTATTAGTTTTCTCATTTCTTTCCCACCTCCTTAGGTTACCATCAATGATAGGGATCTAGCCATCAGCAGAGGCCCAAATCCCTGGCACCACCCGACAAAGACTAGCAAGCCCTTGCCTTGCATAGTCCAGCAAGAGCCGCAATATTGCCGCTTTGTCGCGTGGAGTACCTGATCCTCATGCTTCTTGGCTTATATTTGAGTATTTTGCTCAGGCACAATCCGAACCTTCCGGCTTATGGAATATAAATATGTCGGGAGTTTAGGGAAAAATCGATATCCTCCGAGCCTATTTTAATATTAGGAGCTGAAATGATGCATATATTGTCACAGACAGCTTTCGCGCGAAAATCCTCTTATCTCCATACTGGATGGATAGACGCGATTGATATTGGGTAGTATTGGTGATAGGTAGTATCGAACTGTAATGCCTGAAAAGCAAAAATCAACATATTTTGGCCAGTCCTCTCAGTCGCCCGATAAGGCTGTGATGATAAGGCTGTAAATATTAGAGCATGATCTCCCCATATGAATCATGGCAAAAAAAATTAAAATAAAATGCTCCGGCCGGGATTTGAACCCGAGTCATCGGCTCGAAAGGCCGAAATGATTGGCCGGACTACACTACCGGAGCAATGCCGTCTTGATGCCAGACAAAAAGCCTGGTCTTCCCATCATGATATGCACAGATATATCTACGTTTCCAATGGTTTAAGGTTGGAAGTAGTCCCGGGCGGATTCGAACCGCCGTCGCGGGCTCCAAAGGCCCTCAGGATTGACCGCTACCCCACGGGACTGTAATTTGGGTGCTCTTTTTAAGCTCTTTCTTTTTTTAGGCTCTAATCACTGCGGATCTTATCCGGCTCTTATGCCGGGCAAGTGTTATCCACATAAGATATATATGGCCTTTCCCGGAGGATTCTCGGAGATGAAGCTTCTCACCAAGACACATATGAGCCAGAGAAGGCTCATAGAGATCCTTAGGGTTATCGAAAGCACGGGCACTCCGGTTGGGGCAAGGGCGATCTCTGATTCCCTTAGCATTCGTGGCTTTGACCTGGGAGAAAGGGCTGTGCGCTACAACCTCAAGATCCTGGACGAGCTGGGGTTCACCAAAAAGAAGGGCTACAGCGGCCGGGTGCTCACACCACGGGGGTCAAGGGAGCTGGGCGACGCCCTGGTGGATGATAGGATCGGCTTTGTCAATACCAGGATTGAAGAATACATGTTCAAGACCAGCTTCGATCCTAAGACCGGTCGCGGAGATGTAATCGCCAACACCAGCATCATAGACAAAGCAAATGCGGAAGAGGTCTTCGAGATCCTGGGGCGCGCCTTTGATGCTGGCTACACCATAAGTCGTCGCGTGCTCATCTTAGATGAAGGAGAAAGCTTCTCAAATCTTGAGATTCCAGAAGGTGCTATAGGTGTGGCAACGATTTGCAGCATCACTTTAGATGGCATGTTCATGAAAAGGGGAATTCCAGTCCTCACCAGCTTCGCGGGGCTGGCAGAGGTCAAAGAAAAGCAGACCGCCGATTTCACAGACCTCATAGCCTACGCCGGTTCATCCCTTGATCCCATCAAGATCTTTATGGGCCGTAGGGTAACAAGGGTTGCCGATGCTATCTTCAAAGGCTCGGGAACAGTGCTGGCCAATGTGAGGGAAGTGCCCTTCGCGGCGGCAACGTTGATCAGCGAGCTCTTAGATGAGGCCCAAAGCGCTGGCTTTGGAGGGCTTATAAAAATAGGAGAGCTTTCCGAGCCCATACTGGGTTGCCCCGTGGGCTCCGGCAAGATCGGCATAGCATTTTATGCCGGAGTAAACGGGGTAGTGGCCGCCGAGGAGCTAGGAGTAAAGATCAAGACGGCACCGATATCCATTCTGGTGGATTACTCTAAAACCCATGAGCTGAAATGATTACCCCACCTCCCACAAGATAAGGTTTTATAGAGCATCGATCTCTAGACACAAAGTCACGTTTACAATGATGAGGAAGAAAGATGGATTTTAGAGTCGTAGTCTCAGATCCCAAGAGCGGTAAGGCATATCAGGTAGAGCTTAAGGATCCAGGAGCCAGCAAGCTTCTGGGAAAACACATCGGCGACAAAGTTGAAGGGGATGTCTTGGGCATGCCCGGCTACTCGGTGCAGGTCACTGGAGGTAGCGATCGCGAGGGATTTCCCATGCGATCTGATCTGCCCGGCACAAAGCGCAAAAAAATCCTGCTCTCCACTGGAATCGGGTATCATCCCACCGCCGAGGGAAAAAAGAAGAGGATGACCATCCATGGAAGGGATATCTCTTCCGATATTGGCCAGATAAATGTCAAAGTTTTGGAAGCGGGGGCAAAGTCCATAGAAGAGCTACTGGGCAAGACTCCCAAGGAAGAGAAGGAATAATTGGCTGTAATCGGTTGGATGGACAGTCCATCCTTCCGCTATAATCGTTTATTTTACTAAATCAATATCTATGGCCAACAGCATATTAGCTTGGGCCGTAAATGGGCGGGCGCGAGGTTCTGGCCGTCCTTCTTTGCATCCATATGCTTCTTTTCAGCCTAGCTGGAGGATTATTTAAAAAGTCCTATTTATTGGTGTGCTTTTGTTTATATATATTTATTTTTGATACGATGCAATTGCATCTATTGATCGGAAAATGAATCGGCTGCGGGCACCTAACGCAGCAAGCTGCAGGTCATCAAAGGTGACGTCGTATGAAAGTGAAACCTGGTTAATCTGATCCAAACCTAAAATAAATACGTATGCCCTTTATCCCAACCGCAGCAAACTGCGGGGGATTACGTTTAAAAATAAAATCCAGTCTATTTTATGGCCGCATGGAAAAGGTTGCTGTTAATAATATATCCCGGCAAACCTCGGCTCAAAGGTGCAATGCCATGATTCACAGAGCAGCAATTCTGATAATTACTGTCGCAAATCATTTTTTAATGTTAATCCGACCGATTTGATTCTTCCCTAGACCATGCGCGAGATACGAGCGGCGCCGGAATCTGAGCGCGCATTACCGATTTTATCTGTGCCGGGCTGAGGGTAGCAAAGAGAGCATTCATGAGCCGATCGCTCTTCATGGCTACATCCACCATCTTCCTTATCTGTACCGATCGAGCAAGCTCAATCCCAAACTCTTCGCGAATGCGCGACGGATAGTCCGTGAGAGGTATTTTGCCCTGCAACTGCCCTATTGCTACCTCACCCGCTATCTTTCCCGCCACCATGGCCAATGGTATACCTCCCCCGCTGGTGGCCATGACGTGTCCGGCGGCATCTCCCGCTAAAAGCATGTTGCCTTTTTGAATGGCTCCTAGGGTCCCACCCGAGGGCACGGGGCCTCTCATGACAGCCAGAACCTCTCCGCCCGCAAGTTTTTCTGCCGCAATAGGATGATCTCGGATGAACCGGTCCAAAATATTGGGTAGCTTTTGGCCGGCCAGATAAGATGCCCGCACTCCCACGCCCACATTCGCTATGCTCTGGCCGATGGGAATTATCCAGCCGTAGCCTCCCGGCACAAAATGAGCAGAGAAGTACATCTCCGCGGCCACTGGATCGATATTCACATCGGCCATCTCATATTCCAGGCAGATGCCCATCTCCTGTACCGGATTTCCCATCGCTTGGGATACTATCGAATGCGGGCCGTCTGCGCCTATTATTATCTGCGGCCTGATTTCTCTGCAGAAATGGCCAGAAAGCTGCAATGTGCCTTTTGCAAAGCGGGCGCGCGTCGCGGGAAGAACTCTCGCTCCTGCGCGAGCCGCCCGAGCGGCGAGGTGGCGATCGAAAGCACGCCGGTCCAAAACGCGGCCGGCTACCGGAAATTCCTTGTGCTTTCCTGATGGAGAATAGACGCGCTGCAATTGGGTGCGATGTAGAATGCAGCGCTCAGGAATCTCTTCAAGCGTCTGGGGCAAGCGGGCGCGGGGCATGAGCTTGCTTAGCTCGACTGCTTCCGGGAGAAATCCGCCGCATTGTACAGGGCTGCCGATCTCGCTCTTTTTATCAATTAATAGCACCTCCGCACCCCCGGCGGCGGCAGCCTCAGCGGCACAGCTGCCCGCCGGCCCCGCGCCTACCACAGCCACCAAAATATCTTCTTTCATCTGAGCCGTGCCTTCATGCCAAAACTTGCCAAAGCCTCTTCTATCTCCTCATACGCCAAAAATAGCTCATCCTTCAGCCTCTCCGTCTGCTCGAGCCTCGGCTCGGCGGATAGCCAGATATGGTTGCTATCGCCGCGCACCATCTTGACGCAGGCCAGCATATCTGCCTGGGAGAGGCGATAAACAATATGGCTTCCCGTGGGCGTAAACCATAGGGGATGCTTCTCTGTGAGCCACCCTACAAAACTCTCCCATGGCAGCCCCTCTTGCCCGTCCTCTCCACCGGCGCGGCCATGCCCTATGGCTAATTTGAGGTGCGATCTATCTCCCGTCGTTTTCTCTTCTATGCAAGAGGAGACCTCAATGTAGCGCGCGCTCATGCTGTCGACCCGGGGAAGATCGCGAGAAAAGACCTTCTCTGCGATGTCCGGAAAGAATGGTGCTAAGCGAATGTCCGGTTCCGGTCGCGTAGCCAGGGAGACGCCGACAAAGAATAGGGCGGAAAGTGCCAGGCCGACAAGCACTCCATGCTCGGCAAGATAGGGCGAGATGCTGTCCAGCGGCTGTTTCAACCAGAATTGCTCGTAGGAGATGAGAAGAATCTGCGTCCCGCCCCCGGCTATGAGTGCCGCCATAGCCCCCCACCGGGTAGCGCGCTTCCAGTACAATCCACCGATGATGGGGAAGAAGTAGGATGTGGTGCCTATAACCGTGGCTATGATCACTGCATTCACAATGCTGTTCGCATTCAGCGCTATTGCCGCCGCGATGCCGACCATGACGACAATCAATATCCTGTTGATAACCAGCATCTCCTTCATAGTGGCCGTGGGCCGGAGATACCGCTGGATCAGGTCGCGGGAGATGCAGGACGCCGCCGATGTGGCAAAGGTGTCGGTGCAAGACATGGATGCTGCGGCAAAGCCGATGGAAAGCAGCGCGAGAAGTGCCGGGGAAACGTTGTCGCTGATGAGCCTGAGGTAGAGCATCTCCGCCTCTACCTCTCCTGTCGGCCGGGGATAAAGCACGGAAAGCCCGATGGCCGTGAGAAAGCAGCAGAGGTAGATCACTGCCAGCAGGGCGCTGCCAAGCAAGAGACCTCTCTTCGCGGAACGCTCATCGCGCGCCGCCCAGATCTTCTGCCAGGGGTCCTGTTCTGCCACCCAGCCGGGCAAGAGAGCGACTAAAAAGACTAAAGCCCCCATCAGGCCGCCCAGTAAGAGAGGGTCCCACCAATCTGTACCCAGAGCTGACGCGGCGGTAAACAGGGTGACGTCCTTGCTAGCGGAAAGATCAAGGGCCAATGCTGCTACGTAAATCGCCAGGCCTGCCAGGAGTATATACTGCAGGAGATCGGACCAGACCACGGCACGAAAGCCGCCCACGCCGACATAAAGTGCTACGGAGACGGCCATGATAGCCACGGCAAAGAATGGATCGATGCCGAAGAAGGTCCCCAGCACCAGCTTGAATCCGATGAAATCCGTCACAGAGAAGAGTATCATCATAATAGTCACGGCCAGGGCCACCGGGGCTCTGATCATGGGATCGTATCTTATCTCCATGAGTTCGGGCTGGGTTAAGGCAGGAATATTCTTGATCCTTCCCGAGATCGCGGCAATTATTATCAGCCCGGCGATGTTGGGGAAGACCCAGATCCATATCGAGCCTACGCCTATGAGCAGAAATAGCCCCGTGGCCAAGAGCAATGCACTCGCCGTGATCCACGCGGATGCTGCGGAAAATCCGATGGTTATTGGCCCAAGCTCCCTTCCCGCCAGCCAAAAGTCGGTTACAGACTTTTGTCGACGTGAGAAATACAGGCCGATGCCCAGCAAGACCGCGATGTAGATGGCGAGGAATACCAGGAATAACGAATAAGCATCCAAGGATTGTCCACCTCTGGCGGCTAGTATCTTGTGGTATTTAACATGTAGGACATAACGGTTTTTTAAGAAGTAAGATGCACACTCCAAAGGAAAAACAGGGCACTACAGCCTAAATTGAGATCAGCAACTACTTAAACGGAAAAGTGGCAAAAGCTCTAATTGAGGTTTTAAGATGAGGAGCGATGTCACCAAAGTAGGCAATGAAAGAGCGCCCCATAGGGCTCTCTTAAAGGCCACCGGCCTATGCGATGAAGAGATCCGCCGTCCCTTCATTGGGGTTGTCAACTCTTTTAATGATTTCATACCAGGACATATCCATCTCGACAAGCTGGGAGCTGCAGTGAAGGCGGGCATACTCTCAGCCGGAGGCGTGCCCTTTGAATTCCAGACCATAGGTGTCTGCGACGGCATAGCCATGGGTCATAAAGGCATGAGATACTCGCTGCCCAGTCGCGAACTGATCGAAGACTCCATCGAGATCATGGCACAGGCCCATCAGCTCGACGGATTGGTAATGATTCCCTCCTGCGACAAGATCGTTCCCGGTCACGTCATGGCGGCAGGAAGATTGGACCTGCCCACCATCGTGGTCACAGGCGGACCCATGATGCCCGGCTTTGCCTGCGACAAAGAGCTGGACCTGATCAATGTCTTCGAGGGCTGGCAGGCGGGAGGAGAGACACTGGCCGACCTGGAAGAGATGGCCTGTCCCGGAGCCGGTTCATGCGCCGGACTTTTTACTGCCAATACCATGGCCTGCCTCACTGAAGCCATGGGCCTATCCTTGCCCGGCTGCGCCACCACCCATGCCGTAGATGCGCGAAAGATGCGCCAGGGAAAGCTTTCGGGCATGAAGATCATGGATCTGGTTAAGAAGGGCATAACTGCCCGGCAGATAGTGACGCCTGCTGCTTTGGACAATGCTATTCGCGTGGACATGGCCATCGGAGGATCTACCAATACCGTTTTGCATATCCCTGCCATCGCCGCTGAGTTCGGCCTGGATCTGAATCTGGACCGCTTCGACCAATTAAGTCGCGAGACCCCTCATCTGGTCAACCTGCGACCGGGCGGGCCTCATCATATTCTCGACCTGGACCGGGCTGGCGGAATTCCGGCAGTCATGAGCCGGCTTTCCTCACTGCTCTCTTTAGACGTCCTCACAGTCACCGGCAAAAAATTGGGCGAGAATCTGGATGCCTTTAGGGCCGTCAACCCTCTGACCAATGCAGCCGTTATAGCCACTCTAGAGACACCGGTGCATGCTCAGGGAGGCATTGCCATACTGTTCGGCAGCCTGGCACCGGAAGGCGGGGTGGTCAAGCAAACAGCGGTATCCGAGTCCATGCTCAAACATACCGGCCCGGCTGTAGTCTACAATTCCGAGGAGGAGTCCATGGTAGGCATTGTGGGCGGAGGCGTAAAGGCGGGCGATGTAGTGATAATAAGATACGAAGGGCCAAAAGGCGGGCCGGGCATGAGGGAGACCTTAGCACCTACATCCGCCATCGCGGGCGCAGGCCTCTCCGAGTCCGTGGCACTCATCACCGACGGGCGCTTTAGCGGCGGAACCCGCGGCCCGTGCATAGGGCACATCTCTCCCGAGGCTGCTGTGGGAGGGCCAATTGCGCTTGTCAAAAACGGCGACATGATCTCAATAGACATCCCTGCCAGGAAGATTGATCTGCTCGTCGATCCCGCTGAAATGGAAATGCGAAAGAAAAAATGGGTCCCACCCGAACCAAAGATAAAGAGCGGAATATTGGCTCGCTACAGAAAATCGGTCACCTCCGCCAGCAAAGGCAGCGTCCTGCGATGACGGGGATTAGGTGCTTTGTGGCCGTAGAGCTTCCTCTGCACATGCGCGAGGAGATTGGACGCCTGCAAAGCCGCATCGCGACGGATGGCCTGCGACTCGTGAGGCCGGAATTGGTGCATATTACCATAAAGTTCCTGGGAGAATTGCCGCTAGAAAAGGTGGGCCAGGTGTCCGAGGCACTGGGCAGGATTAAGGCTGCGCCTTTCCCGGTCCAGGTTATTGGCATGGGCGCCTTTCCCGGACGGTCCGTGCGTGTGGTATGGCTGGGCCTCACGGGAAATTTCCAGGAGCTTTACCAGAAGGTAGAGCTAGCTTTGGAGCCTCTGGGCTTTTCTCCTGAGGCGCGAGGCTTTTCCCCCCATGTAACTCTGGGTCGCGTTGCCCGTCCCGATGCTGAGATGAATCGCAAGCTTGGCACAAAGATCGCAAACTTCTCCAGTCTGGACCTGGGAAGCTTCACAGTCGACCGATTTTATCTTAAGAAGAGCACACTCACACAGGGAGGGCCAATCTACGAAGACCTGGCAGGATTCCCTCTCTGAGATCCGAGAGGAGGTGCTAGGCCAGGTCAGGCCCACTCTTTCCGACAGGAAACGGCTAATACAGACCTCTGCCACCATTATCGCCCGCATAGAGGATCTGGCAAAAGAGCGAGGCCTCTCTCTCAAGGCCATGCTGGTGGGCTCCGCGGCCAGAGGCACATGGCTCGCAGGAGATCATGATCTGGATATATTTTTAGGGGTGCCTCCTGGAGACGATCTGGGCGCGGCCCTGGAGCTGGCCAGACTGGTCGCCCCCGACCATGAGGAGAAATATGCTGAACATGCCTACGTCAACGCCAGGATGGACGGCTTTGAGGTTGACCTGGTTCCCTGCTATCTGGTGGAAGATGCCGCACATCTAAAGTCGGCAGTGGACCGCACCCCCTTTCACACAAAATACGTGGCAAGCAGGATAATAGGTCTGGAGGACGATGTCCTTCTCTTAAAGCAGTTCATGAAGGGCGTAGATGTCTATGGCTCGGAGCTGAAGGTGGGCGGCTTTTCCGGCTACCTGGCAGAGCTGCTCGTACTCTGCTACGGCTCTTTCGCAGCCGTGCTCCAGGCAGCATCTACCTGGAGGCCGGGGCTGTGCCTGGACCTGGAAAAGCACGGCATAGGCAAGCACGACGAGCCCTTGATAGTAGTCGATCCGGTTGATCCGGGAAGAAATGTGGCTGCTGCACTCTCTCTTGACAAGATGCTTCAGTTTGCCGCTGCGGCGCGCTGCTTTTTGGCTGAGCCGAAGCATGATTTCTTCTTTGCTCCGCCCCTGGCCCCCCTCTCCGACGAGGAGATAATTGCCCAGATAAATGCGCGGCGAACAATGCCCATCCTCCTTGAGTTTGCAGCTCCCGATGTGGTGGAAGATGTTCTCTATCCCCAGCTTCGCAAGGCGGAAGGGTCCATAAAAGCGCTGTTAGAGCGTAGCGGCTTTTCGCTCCTACGAAGCGACGTTTCGACCTATCGCGACAGAGCCGTGATGCTCTTTGAGATGCAGGTCTGGCAGCTATCTAGAGCCGGCCAACGCATCGGCCCGCCCGTCTGGCAGGCAGATCACCTGGCTCGCTTCCTGGCGGCTCACCCCCGTCCACTCTCCGGCCCTTACATCGCAAACGGCAAAGTGGTGGTGGAGGAGGCACGTAAGTATACTTCTGCTCGTGACCTTCTCGCTGGGGAGAGCGCAAACCTCTCTATGGGCAAGCATCTTTCCGCGTCCATTCGCTGTGGACACAACATATATGTGGACCTGGAGCTGCTGAGCATAAGAGATGAGGGCTTTCGCATCTTCCTGGCTCATTATTTTCAGGCCAAGTTTCGGGTCGGCTGAGGTCAGGCTGAGGAAAAGCAGTTCCAGTAGCTGCTTTGAATCTTTATGACCTCCTCGATTCTCCGGACAACGTTTGGGTCCGTGCCTATTACTTGCGGCACCTCTCCACCAAAAGCTTTGATCTCGGCTACAACAGCTTCTGCCTGCGCCTGTAGGTTGTATCCGCCTTCCAGAGAGGCGGCCAGCATCCCCTGGCAGCAAGCATTAGCTATCTCTTTAACCACGCCAGCGATGGCACCAAAGCCTGCAGAGGTAAGACGCATGCCGCCCAAGGGGTCGTCCTTATGCGGGTCCTGGCCCGCCGAGACCAGGACAATGTCGGGCTTGAACTCCAACGCTATGGGCAATAAGATCTCCCGATAAGCCATGAGATAACCCTCATCGCCCGTTCCCGAGGGCAGGGGCACATTTACCTTGGACCCTTCAGCGCCGTCCTCTCCTACCTCGTCCGCCCTTCCCGTGCCCGGATAGTGGGGATACTGATGGGTAGAGAAATATAATATGGATGGATCGGAATAGAATACGTCATTGGTGCCATTTCCATGATGAACATCCCAGTCTACTATGAGCACTTTTTTCAGGTCCCGCGCCTGGGCATGCTTCGCGGCGATGGCAATATTGTTGAAGATGCAAAATCCCATGCCACGATTGGGCTTGGCGTGGTGCCCGGGCGGCCGGACCAGGGCAAAGGCGCTGTCATAGTCGCCCATGACGGCATCAACCGCGGCCAATGCGCCCCCTGCGGCCATCAGGGCGGCATCGTAGGAGTTCTTGGAAAGGATAGTATCGACATCCAGGTAGCCACCACCATGCTGGCAGATGGCTTTTACCTGATCGATGTACCGTCGTCCATGTATAGCTTCAACCTGGGTTACGGTCGCGGGCTGGGGCGTGATGAAGTCTACATCTAGCTTTTCCGATTTAATTTTATCCAGAATTGCTGTGAGGCGCTCCTTTTTCTCCGGATGCCCGTTCGTCTCGTGCAGGAGATAGATGGGATGGTAAATCAGGCCGGTTCTCGACATGCTTTATGAATTGTGCCGCCATTCGCAAAAACGGTTTTCCCCGATTATTGCGGCAAATAGCTTTGCTCTCTGAGAAAAAAAAAATGAATTTTTACTGATCTAATTGGCACTACCCAGACCGTATTAAAAATTATTCAATAAATGATATTTAATCAAGGAATACCGAATATAGTACTTCTGACTAAATTCTTATTATAATAATTTTAAAAAAAATTTCCGCTTTTTTTGTGTCTCTGCATGATCATGCCAAAGGAGCGTACATGAAGATCTTGGTCGTGGGTGAAGCTTACTGAAAATTATTACGAGAATCAAATGCATGAGATCCGTTTTGGCAGCAGACATCCATTGCATTACTTGCTAGCGCTTTTCAGCAGCTCACGTACGCAACCAAGGATCTTTACGGGCCTAAAATCAGGATGGATTTTCGTCTAAATGAAGCGGATTTGATTGTTTTGTTCCTTCAAGCTTATTGCAGCCCTGGCAAAGAATAGTCTTTAAATAGGTAGTGACAAATGCGTCATTGAGCCTTGTAAAGCTCTTTGGTCGACTGCAACTCTAGATAAGGAAAGAACAGCACCAAGCTGCTAGTAGAGGACCAAAAAAGATATAATAGGGAAATACTCTATCACTACCCTATAATCCCTTATGGGATTGAGGAGGGTGACGTAGCTATATACATGTCTGAGAGACGCCAGGCAGAGATGGCAGTGCTGGAATTGAAGTGCCACAATATGTAGCAGGGCGATCGAAGACTTTATTCAGGCAATAGTTTTAAGAATAATCAGACTGTATGCTGCTGAAAGTGATCGGAAAGGGAAAATAGGAGGTTAAAAGATGAAGAAATTGGCTGCAATTACGCTTACATCGATGATGCTGTTACTAGCAACAGCGATGGTAGTTGGGGCAATGGATAATGTGGAGATCCGGGGCCAGGTTGCTACCGACAGTTTCGAGTGGAATGCCCAGAATTTCGCGGGCTTCTACTATGACATTGACGACGACCTGGGCACTGAGATGATCACCACTACCATCACTGATGGTACTAAACTCCAGGAACCCAACGGTATCGCCTACACCACAACCGTCCAGAAGAACGACTTCGACTTCGCCGACTGGGGATTCTACAACGTTATCGGATTCCAGGCTAAGCAGTACTTCGCTGGCTATGTCAATGACGAAAACGTCGATGATGCCAACGAGATCCTGTTCAAGGAATCCACCGATGAGAACTCCCTGTCTGACGAGCAGCTTGAAGCCATCCTGATGGACAATGACGATGAGATGACCGTCACCTCCGGCACACCTCTCAAGATGGGAGAGGGCTATGAGCTGGCTATCAAGTCTATTGATATCGACGGCAACAAGGTTTACCTCGAGCTCTCCAAGGACGGCTCCGTAGTAGACAGCAAAGTCATTTCCCCGTCCAAGACTAACCCAAGCATGGCCGACAAGACCTACTACTACAAGAAGGACGTTGGAGACTCCAAGGATCTGGTAATCATCGCTGCCCACTTCAAGAACGCCTTCCGTGGCTCTGATACCAACCTGGCCACCATCGATGGCATTTGGCAGATCTCTGAGGAAGCCACCGAGGTTAAGGTCGACACCGAGTACGACAAGATGAGAATTGCCAGCGTTTCCGCTGACACCATCACCATGGACAACAAGGACAACACCGTAACCCTGAGCAAGAACAAGGACATCTCCCTGATGGGCAACGTCAAGATCACGACCGCTGATGCCGATGAACTCAGATACTACATTTCTAAGGAAGAAACCGAGCCCGGCACCTATGAGATTCGCGGCACTGTAGCCACGGAAAACATGGAGTGGAATGCCCAGAATTTCGCAGGCTTCTTCTACGACATTGATGATGCACTGGGAACTGAGACAATTACCACCACCATTACTGATGGCACCAAGCTCCAGGAACCCAACGGTATCGCCTACACCACAACCGTCCAGAAGAACGACTTCGACTATGCCGAGTGGGGATTCTACAACGTTATCGGATTCCAGGCTAACGAGTACTTCGCTGGCTACATCAATGACGAGAACGTCGATGATGCCGACGAAATCCTGTTCAAGGAATCCACCGATGAGAACTCCCTGTCTGACGAGCAACTCGAAGCCATCCTGATGGATAACGACGACGAGATGACCGTTACCTCTGGCACACCTCTCAAGATGAAAGAGGGCTATGAGCTAGCTATCAAGTCCATTGATATCGACGGCAACAAGGTTTACCTCGAGCTGTCCAAGGATGGCTCCGTAGTAGACAGCAAGGTCATTTCCCCGTCCAAGGATAATCCAACCATGGCCGACAAGACCTACTACTACAAGAAGGACGTTGGAGACTCCAAGGATCTGGTAATCATCGCTGCTCACTTTAAGAACGCCTTCCGCGGCTCTGACACCAACCTGGCCACCATCGATGGCATCTGGCAGATTTCCGAGGAAGCCACTGAGGTTAAGGTCGACACCGAGTACGACAAGATGAGAATTGCCAGCGTTTCCGCTGACACCATCACCATGGACAACAAGGACAACACCGTAACCCTGAGCAAGAACAAGGATCTCTCCCTGATGGGCGATGTCAAGATCAAGACCGCTGATGCTGACGTACTCAGATACTACATCTACAAGGATGTCACCATCGAGGGCGCTGAAGCTGCACCCGCTGTTGTGGCCGCACCCGCTGTTGAGGCCGCACCTGTAGAAGCAGCCCCTGTAGAGGCACCCGCCGCTGAGGCCGCACCTGTAGAGGAGACCAAGGCAGTAGAGGAGCCCGCCGCTGAGGCCGCACCCGCAGCCGAGAACGCGACTGCTGAGCCCGCCAAAGAGCAGCCCGGATTCGAGAGCATCTTCGCCATCACCGGACTACTGGCAGTAGCCTATCTGGTACTTGGCAGAAGAGAGTAAATCAAATAGCTGGAGGGTCTAGGCTCTCCAGAACTATCCCTTTTTTCAGTCAGTCTCGCTATTCTTTTCTATTGAGTTCTACACTAACGCTTCAGGCATTCTCTTACCAAAAAAGATATATAGGATCTTCTGCGACAGCAAACTTGCTTGATTATTAGTGGAATGGAGGACTTTGAGGCCGCATTCAGCTGCATTGTCAAGTCCTTGATTGTTGCTTCAGAGATGTTTTCACGGATGATCAGGAAAAGCAACGGAAAGGAGGTCTAAAAGTAATGAAGCTAGTATCGATCATGCTTGTAGCTCTGATGATGCTATTCACAGCAGCTATGGTTGTAAACGCAGAAGAGCATGCTGCCGCAGAGGCAATGGAGAGCGGGATTACTGCCACAGAGCACGCTGCAGAAGATGCAAAGGAAACCGTAGTTGCCGTCTCTGAGAATGCAGCCACAAAGGCGGAGGCTGCAACGGAGCATGTCACCGAGGCCGCTAAGACCGCAACCGCAGAGGCGGAGGCTGCAACGGAGCATGTCACCGAGGCTGCTAAGACCGCAACCGCAGAAGCCACAAAGACCGCTGAAAAGGCTACGCCTGGATTCGAGAGCATCTTTGCCTTAACCGGCCTTCTTGGGGCAGCCTGCCTGCTGCTTGGCAGAAGAGAGTAAAAGGCATTTTGCCTTTAAAGCTATTTTTTCCTGAACTAGTAATGAGCTCTTTGCACCATCGTTATACATATTATGAGAGCCATGAATACTCTGGTGAATATTTATGGCTTCAGAGACGATTAGAGAGGCCCAGTTCTGGGAAAAGCTGGATGGAGATGTGCAATGCAGTCTATGCCACCAGCAATGCCGTATCCGTCCCGGCAAAAGAGGAATATGCGGGGTGCGGGAAAACCAGAATGAAAAGCTGATGACCCTGGTATATGGGAGCCTGGTGGCCGCTAACGCCGATCCCATTGAGAAGAAGCCGTTCTTTCATTTTCTGCCAGGCAGCATTGCCTATTCCATAGCAACGGTAGGCTGCAACTTCCGCTGTCTGCACTGCCAGAATGCAGACATCTCTCAGCTGCCCAGGGAGACCGGCCATATACCGGGTGAATTCGTGTCTCCAGAGAGCGTAGTTGCCGAGGCTACTGCGCTTGGCTGCCAGTCCATCGCCTGCACCTACACCGAGCCCACCATCTTCTTCGAGTATGCCTTTGATGTGGCAGCACTGGCCCATGAGACAGGCCTGAAGAATGTCTTTGTCAGCAATGGCTACATAGGTGAAGAAGCAGCGCAAAAGATCATTCCACTCCTGGACGGCATAAACATAGATCTGAAGGGTGATGATCAATTCTACCGCAAGGTCTGTGGAGCAAAGCTTGAGCCTGTAGAGCACAACATCGATCTGTTCAGCAAGAGTGGCGTCTGGGTAGAGGTCACAACTCTCCTCATTCCCGGCTACAACGACTCCGAGGCAGTACTGCAAGATCTGGCCGAGTTTCTGGCAGGTGTAAGTCCGGATATACCCTGGCATATCTCCGCCTTCTACCCTACGTACAAGATGAAAGATGTTCCCAGGACCGGGATAGAGTCGCTTCGCCGGGGCCTGAAGGCTGGCAGCGAGGCTGGACTTAAGTACGTCTACGCCGGAAACATTCCTGGCGAGAGCGAGAACACCCTCTGCCCCGTCTGTGGAGAAGAATTGATTGAGCGGCTTGGATACAGGATCATGAGAAATTCTGGGATCGATGGGCATTGTAGTAAATGCAGCAGCGCATTGGCCGGCGTGTGGTCCTGACTATGATCACCTCATCAGTATTATCTGCACTCCCTAGGCAGGATCTCGATGCAGGTTCTACAATATTTGCGGTCGGTACAAAACTCTTAAGTATCCAGCAGTACTGCTTTCGCCTTATATGCCATTTTGCTCTGTAGAAGATGCGATTTTAGATATCCAGTCGGGCCGCTTTATCATAGTATTGGACGATGAGAACCGGGAGAACGAGGGCGATCTGATGATGGCCGCAGAAAAGGTGACGCCTGATGCCATCAACTTTATGGCTCGCTTTGCCCGCGGCCTGATCTGCATGCCCATGACGGCTGAGCGGCTGCAGGAGCTGGACCTTCAGCTTATGACTGCTCAGAACACGGAGTCCATGGGCACGGCATTTACGGTATCCGTGGATGCCAAGGCCAACACCACTACCGGTATCTCCGCTTTTGATCGAGCGACGACGGTGCAAACGCTTACTAATCCTAAAACTAGGCGCAGCGATATTGTCACACCAGGCCATCTCTTTCCCTTGCAGGCCAAAGAAGGAGGGGTCTTGCGACGCACAGGGCACACCGAAGCCTGCGTGGATCTAGCCCGGCTGGCGGGCCTTTATCCAGCGGGTGTCATCTGTGAGATCATGAATGATGACGGCAGCATGGCCAGGCTGCCCGAGCTGGAAAAATTTGCAGACAAGCACGACCTGAAAATGGTGACCATAGAGAGCCTCATCAGCTACCGCATGCAGCGCGAGAAGCTCGTCCGTAAGGTCTCTGATGTGAGCATGCCCACTGAGTACGGATACTTCCGGGCTATTGGCTATGAGTCAATTTTAAACGGGCAGTGTCACGTCGCCTTCGTGTCCGGCGATCCTAGAGCCCCCGACGCCCTGGTCCGGGTGCATTCGGAGTGCCTCACCGGTGATGTCTTCTCTTCCAAGCGTTGCGATTGCGGCGAGCAGCTTCGCCGGGCCTTGCACCTCATCAGCGAGAACGGAAATGGAGTACTGCTTTACATGCGCCAGGAGGGTAGAGGCATTGGCCTGGCTAACAAGCTTCGCGCCTATGCCCTGCAAGACGCAGGCTCGGATACGGTTGAGGCCAATAACGAACTGGGCTACCCAGCCGACCTGCGGGATTACGGCATTGGCGCCCAGATTTTAGTCGATCTGGGCATCAAAGATATTCGTCTCTTGACCAACAATCCCCGCAAGGTGATTGGCCTGGAAGGCTACGGCCTGAAGATCGTAGAGCGCGTGCCCCTGGAGATTGAGCCAAATAGTATCAATAGACGATATCTGGAGACGAAGAGGGACAAAATGCACCACATTCTTCTCCAAAATGACGCGCCTTAGTTAGTCGATGCTTATGCGCTTTCTGGTGGTTACAACCTCTTTGGGAATGGTAATTTGCAAGACGCCATCGGCCAGACGAGCCTTTGCTTCGTCCATTTTAACTCCGGTGGGAAGCGATACGTTGCGCTCAAATTTTTTATAGGTGCGCTCGCGTTTGTGGTATTTTTCCTCAGCGATCTCCGTCTCCGTCTTCCTCTCGGCCACAACGCTCAACTCATCGTCGGATATGGTAATATCGACGTTCTGCTTGTCTATGCCGGGCAGGTCCATGGTTACGATTATCTCTCCATCCGTCTCCTGCACATCGGCCAGAGGCCGGATCTTACGGCTTACATCTTCGCCCTTCTCAGCCGCCTCCATTAGATCGCCCATGCGCTTTTGCATGTGCTCCATCTCTTCGAGGTATTTGGATTCCAAATTGGTCAGTCCCAGATCATCCATGAGCCGGTTCATCCTCTTCTGCAGCTTCTTCAGCTCATCTGCCGCCATCAATCCAGTCATAGTAACACCATAATATAATGAGCAATTGACGCTTATATTTATTCCGATAGATACGCCGCCTGAATTCTCACCACCTCAGCTGAGTTTTTGGCTGCCGCGTACTCCTGCAAAGGCTCTTTGTTCAGCTCCAAAAAGACATACCCCCAGTTGAATTTGGATAGTATCAATTCTGCCTGGGCTCTCTCTCCCAAGATGATGAGACCCGCAGCCAGGGCCTCCACCGTAGAGAGCTTAAAGGGCTTTCCAAAGTTTACGGGATTGGCGGCCACCAGGAATGGCAGTGCCCTCTCTATTAGCTTAAAACGCGAGAAGACCTCCTCGGCATGGGCCCAGCTACAGTCCAGTGCGGCAAGTCCCCTTGCCCCACGGTCCTCTGGAGAGAGAGCCTTTTCCGAAAATGGACTTAAAACCAGGAAAGACCGGAGCTGGTTTATATGATGAGTTAAGCGAGCCAAATCGAAGCGTGCCAGCTTTTTGCCCGAGCATTTCTTGGGGTCGCATTGATTGGCATGATAGATCAAAAGTTCCATATTGCTATTGGTCTACCGATAATCCTATTAACATTGTGTTCAACTGCACTAGCAGCCAAAGAGTAGGAGCTTTCTGATGAGCGAGGTCTCCAAAGAGTACAACTTTAGTCAGGTGGAAGAGAAATGGGTGCAAAGCTGGGACAGTTCGATCTATCACTTCGATTGGGAGTCAGAAAAACCGCAATACATCATTGACACTCCCCCGCCCTATCCCACGGGAAACTTCCATATCGGAAACGCTCTTAACTGGTGTTACATCGACTACGTGGCCCGCTACAAGCGCATGCGAGGCTATAATGTCATGTTCCCGCAGGGCTGGGATTGCCATGGGCTTCCTACGGAGGTAAAGGTAGAGGAGCTAAACCATATCACCAAGAACCAGGTTCCCCGGGAAGAGTTTCGCAGGCTCTGCGAGAAGCTTACTTTTGAGGCCATCGAGCGGTTCCATCTTTCCATGGGCAGATTGGGCCTTTCCATAGACTGGTCCAACGAGTACATAACCATGAAGCCGGAGTACTATGTCAAGACACAAACCTCCTTCGTGCGCATGTACGAAAAAGGCCAGATCTACCGGGAAAACCATCCCGTCAACTGGTGTCCCCGCTGCGGTACGGCCATCGCCTTTGCTGAAGTGGAATACGATTCTCGGACCACGACTCTAAACTACATGCGCTTTTCTGCGGAGAACGGCGAGATGCAGATTGCCACCTCCAGGCCCGAACTTCTGCCAGCCTGCGTGGCCGTAGCTGTCAATCCCGATGATGAGCGCTATAGTCAATATATCGGCAAGACTGTTAAGGTTCCTATATTCAATTACGAAGTTCCCGTGCTGGCTGATCCCGTGGTGGACACAAGCTTTGGCACGGGAATCGTCATGATCTGCACCTTTGGAGACAGACAGGATGTGAGATGGTGGATGGAGCATCATCTCCCCCTGCGCCAGGCAATAGATCACGGGGGATTGCTGACTGATATCGCCGGGCCTTACGCGGGCCTCTCTGTGACCGAGGCCAAGAATAAGATCACCCAGGATATGGTAAATGAGGGGATAGTCTTCAAGCAGGAGCCACTGGAGCAGAATGTGGGCCTTTGCTGGCGGTGCAAAACCCCCATTGAGATCTTATCCGAACGGCAGTGGTTTGTCAAAATCAATGCCGAGGAGATCAAGAAGACGGCAGAAGAGATCGATTGGGTACCACCCCACATGCAGGTCAGGCTCAAGAATTGGGCTGACTCTGTGGAATGGGACTGGTGCATCTCCCGGCAGAGGATCTTTGCCACGCCTATACCCGTCTGGTATTGCCGCAATTGCCACGAGGCAAAAGTCGCCAGGGAAGAGTGGCTTCCCCTGGATCCCAACCAGACTCATCCGCCCGAAAAATGCAAATGCGGCAGCGACGATTTCATTCCGGAACAGGATGTCCTGGATACCTGGATGGACAGCTCCATTTCGGCCCTGGCTGTGGCAGGCTGGCCGGATAGGAAAGATCTGCGCATGCCGACGCAGCTGCGGCCGCAGGGACATGACATCATCCGCACCTGGGCTTTTTACACAATATTGCGCACGAAATCACTGGAGGGCATGAAGCCCTGGGACACCATTCTCGTCAACGGCATGGCTCTAGGCGAGGATGGGCACAAGATGTCCAAGTCCCTGAACAACTTCATACGTCCCGAGGAGGTCTTCGAGACCAATGGCGCCGATGCGCTCCGCCAGTGGGGGGCCATGGGCGGCAGTCCAGGAAACGATATCATGTTCCAGTGGAAAGATATAACGGCTGCCAGCCGCTTCCAGCAGAAGCTCTGGTCGATCTTCCGCTTCTCTTTACCCTTGATTGCCAAAGTTGATGCCGTTCCCAGTCAAGTGGACCGCTGGCTCCTGGGGGAGCTGGATCAGTTGGTCATGAAAGCCACCAACGCCATGGATGCTTTCCAGTTTGATGAGACCATGAAGGCCATTCGCGGCTTTGCATGGGAAGTTCTGGCCGACAATTACATAGAACTGGTCAAGGCCAGGCTCTACGGCCCGGACGGGCCAGAGAAGAGGGCCGCCCAAAATACCCTTTTCACGGCTCTGGAGACGCTCTCCAAGCTCATGGCGCCCTTCACCCCCTTCATCTCCGAGGAAATTCATCATACTCTCACGAGAGAGAGCGTGCATGTGCAAAGCTGGCCTGAGCCTTCCGGGATGGTCATCGACCCTGCCGGACAGGCCATAAAAGAGATTGCAGCAGCGCTTCGTCGCTACAAGGCAGAGAAAGGCATGGCCCTCAATTCGCCTCTGACGGGGATAGTAGTATACTCCGATCTTGCCTTGGAGAACTTTGATCTTGCAGGCGTGGCCAACTCTCAGGTGGAGAGCCGTACGGGAAGCCCCCAAATCGAGATGAAGCCGGTAGCCGTCAAGCCGCAGATGAAGATAATAGGGCCCAGTTTCAAGGACCGGAGTGGCAAGATCATAAAAGCCCTGGGGGCCATGGACCCAGCCCTGGTTGCCAGCCAGAAGGCCGGGGGATCGATTGCCGTCGAGGTGGAGGGCGAGACTATAGAGGTGCCACCAGAGGCGGCAGAGATAGTCATGGAGACTCTTTCTGCTGGCGAGGCCGTGGATATCCTGCACCTGGAGAAGGCCACCGTGCTGGTCCGAAGATGATCGAGGTCGAAGTCAAGGCCCGCGCCCCAGAGGACATGGCCGAGAAGATCGCCGCCCTGGGGGCCACATTTCTGGCTGTGGAAAACCACCACGACCTTTATTTCAATTCGCCTCAGCGTGACTTTAAAAAGAGCGATGAGGCCCTGCGCATTCGCATCAAAGAAGAAGGAGCGCGCCTGACTTACAAAGGGCCCAAGCTTGACCAGACCACCAAGTCACGCCTGGAAAGAACGGTGAAAATCGATGACCCTCAGCAAATGGAGCAGATCCTCTCTGCCCTGGGATTCGTGCTGTCTGCCCAGGTGAGAAAGCGCAGGAGCAAATATTCCTATGAGGGAGCCATTCTCGCTTTAGACGAGGTGGAGGGTCTGGGCAGCTTTTTGGAGGTGGAGACAGAGGGCGTTGGCGACTATGAGGAGCAGAGGCAGAAGGTGCTCTCCATATTAAGCCTGCTGGGCCTGCACGAGTCGATTAGAAGCTCCTACCTGGAGCTTTTAGAAGAGAAAAGACGGGGGCCTTGAGCGGACACGAGATGTTAATATTAATTTTACATTAGTATTTATGTTAATAGGATGCCAACAGTATCGTACAATGATATTTATATTAGTTTAATGTAAATAGTAACCGAGTATAAATATATAGAAAATACAGACAATATAAAAAATCAAAGTTAAATAATATATATTATGTCCGAGAGTTCAAGGATTCAGGTACTGGTGATGCTGTTCTTCGTGGTGGCCGTTCAGCTTTTAGCTCTAGCCGTCACCCCGGCCATCTCCGCTAGTGACAACAGGGTCTTTCAGGATCCCGCATCGACCTCTAATCCCTTTGTCTATATGCTCCTCATCCTGGCCTTCACGGCCCTTCTTCTCCTGGCCTTAAAAAAGAATAAGGGCTGGATTGTCAGCGGATTTATACAATTATCTATTGCCGCGAGCATCTATTATCTGATGGTGGCCTTTATGTCGCCTTTGCTGGCGCTGCTGCCCACGATAGCCGTGCTTCTTCTGCTCCGCTACTATCCGGAGTGGTATGTCATAGATGCCTTCGGCATTGCCGTCTGCGCCGGCATAAGCTCGCTATTCGGAGTGAGCATGACTCCTCTTCCAGCTCTCTTGCTTTTAATCATCCTGGCAATCTACGATGCCCTCTCCGTCTACAAGACCCGCCACATGGTCTCTTTAGCGGAGGGCGTGATAAAGATAAAAGCTCCTCTGCTCTTTGTGGTGCCGAAAAGCCGAAACTACAGTTTCAGGAAAGATCAGGTACCCATCCCAACCCAGAACCGTGACAACCAGGCCGGTAGCAACCAGACTAGTGGCAATCAAGCAGGCGGCAAGAAGGGCGCTTATTTCTTGGGACTGGGAGACGCCATCATACCCACCATTCTGGTCATATCGGCCTTTACGTCGCTTCCTGCCGGCGGCTTTCTCGGCGTAAATCTTCCGACAATAGGGGCCATGCTGGGCACATACCTCGGCTTTCTCCTCTTGATGACCACATCACGGGATCGGCCCCAGGCGGGACTACCCTTCCTCAATTCCGGAGTGATTTTTGGATTCCTGGTGGGCTGCGCAGTCGCTGGTATCGCACCATTTTGATCCATTGCATATAAATCAATGAACACGATAAAAAAAAGTTCTGGCCCCTACTCCAGCCCTCCCCCTTCCACCGGCTCGGCGAGGCGTGCTGCATGTAGAATGCATCAACAACCAGGGTTAAGCCGGTCCAGCTGGACTTCCTTCTTCCGCTGGTACGGCCACGAGAATCTCTATATCCATCCGGTCCGCCCTTTTTAAGGCCATATTCATCGCTACTTTTTCATTGGGGGCTTCAAATAGCACAACGGTATCGTACCTTCCCAGCGTCCAGTAGATGCCCAGGTATCGAACCTCTCCTTTCGTGTCCTCCTCTATATCCAACAGGTTCTCAGCAATGATTTCCTTGCTCAGCTTTTTCTTGAACTTAGCCAGTGCGATGAAAAGCATAGCACATTCACCTCTTTCCCTTTTCAGGGCATTCTAACATTACAAAAGGAGCTATTTAAAAATATCATATCACATAAAAGGGGTCAGAAACATTTTCATGCCTTACCAAAGGTTCAAGCTCACCCGTGTCTGAATATGCGATTAAGTGCGGGGTATGAGAACCCCACATTTCAAATATTAACCAAGTCCTCCTGCCAAATATTTGTAAATACTGTAAGTACCATTCTGACCTACAACCCCTCTGATGGTGCGCGACGGATTTTTATTTTCTTTTTGCTTTTACTGATGTTGATTACCCGCTATAAGCGAATTGTAAACTAAATTAAGGCCTGACCCTGCCCTAAGCTCGAATTAAATGCAGGGCTAGAAAACAGTCACTGAACTGGAATCTCACACAGCGTCCCTTTACGGCAAGCCGTTCTAATGAAGCCCCCTCGCGCCTCTCACTGTTGGCTTGTGCCGCTTCATAGCCCCAATCATGGACTAGCACGAGATCTCACGCTTACTGCAAAGTCAATCGCATTGAAACCGACAACTTTTTTGCCCTTCCCGGCTTTTCGGACTAATGAGGAAAAGATAATGGCTGACGAGGACCTGGCCGTTTTAGAACGCTACGTACCCTATTGTCCCAAATGCGGCAACGAGTGCGAGCAAAAGGAGCTCCGGCGGGCACTGGATGCAGATAGCTGGAAGAAGATCGTAATTGAGACCATCTTCTACTGCAAGAGATGCGACAATTACTGGAGCGATGGCCTGGTTGAGAAGGGCTACAAATGATCCCTCAATAGAAACCACGCCAAGATCCAACCCAATTATTATGATCTATCTTTATTACAGCGAGAAATT
This sequence comes from Methanothrix sp., assembly GCA_035527135.1. GTDB lineage: Archaea > Halobacteriota > Methanosarcinia > Methanotrichales > Methanotrichaceae > Methanothrix. The sequence continues at coordinate 24,208 of DATLBD010000111.1, forward strand.
CCAGAACTATAACTTCGGCCCGGAGCATCCCTTCAATCCGGCTCGCTTGATGCTGGCCTACAAGCTCATGGAGGAAGAGGGCTTAATGGACGGGCTGACCTGCAGTGTCGAGCCGCAGCCAGCTAGCGTTGAGGATCTTCAGCGCGTGCATACTCAGGAGTATATCGCCTCTGTGCAGGCGGAAGAGCCGGATTTAGCCTTCGGCTTGGGCAGCGATGACACACCCGTTTTTCCCGGCATTTACGAGGCTTCGCGGCTATTGGCCGGCAGCAGCATCGATGCAGCGCGACGCATAATTGCCGAGGATTGCAGCGCCTTTAACATCGGCGGAGGACTGCATCATGCCATGCCCACTCAGGCCTCGGGCTTTTGCGTCTTTGACGATCCGGCACTGGCGATCAGCGTCCTGAAAGAGGGGTTTGAGAGGATTCTTTACATCGACATCGACGGGCATCACGGAGACGGGGTGCAGCAGATCTTTTATGAGGACTTCGATGTTCTCACCATCTCCATGCACGAGTCTGGGGTGTACCTCTTTCCAGGGACCGGTTTTATCGATGAGATCGGCGCGGGCCTGGGGCTGGGCTACAGCGTGAACATACCCATGCCCATGTACGCCGGGGATGAGGAATACCGGCGCGCCTTTGAGGAGATCGTGCCCAGGCTCTTTGAGTGGTTTGAGCCGCAGGCAGTGGTGGCCCAGTTGGGCGTGGACACTCACTACTCCGATCCGCT